>CP054689.1:2042500-2347085 GCA_013348725.1 Ectothiorhodospiraceae bacterium 2226 | reverse complement strand
CCTGCCCCGCCCCGGCATAGCCCAAGTTCCAAGCCGTCGGTGCGCCCACGTGCGGCACCGAGTCGGCCAGCGCACGGCGTACCACGCGGTCGGGTAATACCTCCGCCACCAAGTCCGAGGCCGCCAGCGCATCGAGTTCTTCGGGACTGGCCGCAAGGGCGAGGTAGGGCAGCGTTTGGAAGCGGCGTTCATCAAGGGCGGGCGAGCGCCCCAGCCGCTCCAGCACCAGCGCCTGGGCGCGCCCAATGCGCTGACGCTGCTCGGCGCCCTGCGCCGCGCCGAGCCAGGCCTCGGGCACATGACCTTCGCGCAGGCGCACGATGACCCGCACCGCGCCCTGCGCCTGCGCCTGCGCGCGCAACGCCTCCACGCCGACCTCTTCCGTCGGCTCGGCCACGACCGCGCCCGCAAACAACAGGCACAGACTCACCATCCCCCCGCGCAACCACGCCTTCGACATGCCGCTCTCCTTGCTCTTATCGTGTTCCCCCCTGCGCAGTTATAGCAGAGGGTGCGCAGCGATCCCGCGACGCGCGGTTTGAACCGCGGCCCAAGGTGTGCGATTTTACGTCGGCTTCGTCCGACAAGAAGCGGAATATGTGATCGGTCGGCCGGCGCGCACGGCGGGCGCAACTGTAATCAAAAAAGGACGGGCGGCGGGCGCACGATGCCGCCGCGCAGCAACCCACCGGTGCCGGATGGGCGAGCGATCGCGCGCCGATAGCACCGCCAAACCTTCTCCGTGACAATGACATGCCAGGACCAATGCGCCGCCGGCCGCTTGCGATCGCCGTAGGGCTGCTTGTCGCGCCCTTGTGCAGCGGCGCGCAGACGCCCGACGCCGAGGCCGTGCCCCGCGCCGCGCCGCCGTCGCTCACCGAAGTCGGCGGCCGCGACTACCTGTGGGATCCGCCCCTCGCGCCGCTCGGCCCGGAGTGGGCTCTGTGTCCCCCGCAGCAGCTGCCGCTGGTGGCGCCGCTGCGCCCGGATCCCGCACCCGGCGTCCTGTACCTGGAGGCCGCGCGCAGCGAGGTCCATCGCGATGGTGTCAGCGTCTTCGAGGGCAACGTCGTTTTGCAGCGCGACGAGCACCGCATCGCGGCCGACACGGTGCGTTACTATGCCGCCGAGATCGCCCCCGACGCGGGTCAGATCGAGGCCGAGCAGGTCACCTACAACCGCGGCGAGGTGTTCCTGCAGGGCGACCACGGCCGCTTCGACCTGGTGCGCAACCGCGGCACGCTTAGCCCGGTCACCTATCAGCTGCGCGACCGCCACGGCTCCGGCAGCGGCGAGCGGGTGGAACTGCTCGGCGAGGATCGCCTGCGGGTGCGTGGCGCGCGCTACACCACCTGCGCGCCCGACGACCTGAGCTGGGTGCTGCGCGCGCGCGACCTGCGGGTGAACCGCGCCACCGGCCAAGGCAGCGCCACCCACGTGGTGCTGAACTTCAAGCGGGTGCCGATTCTGTACACGCCGTACATCCGCTTCCCCGTCACCGACGAGCGCATGTCGGGGTTTCTCTATCCGAGCATCGGCCAATCGAGCCGCTCCGGCTTCCAGTTGGCGCTGCCCTATTACTGGAACATCGCCCCGCATCGGGACGCCACGCTGACGCTGAACAGCATGAGCCGCCGCGGGCTCATGCTGCAGAGCGAGATCCGCTACCTGAACCCGCGCAGCCGCGGCGAGGTGCTGGTGGACTACCTGCCCGACGATCGCCTCTACGGCGACGACCGCGCGCAATACTACTTCACGCACCGCGGGCGCCCCACCCAGCGCTGGACGGTGGCGGCGGATTACCACCGCGTCAGCGACGTCGACTATCTGCCGGATTTCGGCGGGGGCCTGGCCGGCGCGACCGCCTCGCACCTCGAACGCACAGCGCGCGCGACCTATCGCGCGGACGACTGGGTATTCGACGCCCGCGCCCAGGACTTCCAAACCCTGCGCGGCACCCAGCCATACCAGCGCGTTCCGCAGCTCATGTTCCGCACCACGCGCGCCGAGCGCCCCGGCCAGCTCAACCTCGGACTGAACAGCGAGCTGACCTACTTCGATCACCCGACCAACGTGCCCACCGGCGGGCGCGGCGACGTCACCGCCGCCTTCAGCTACCCATTGCGTGGCCTCGGCGCGTTCCTGGTACCGCGCGTCGCGCTCCGGCACACCGCCTATGCGCTGGAAGACACGGGTGAGGGTGAGAACCTGAGCCGCACGGTGCCGATCGCCAGCGTGGACACCGGGGTATTCCTGGAGCGCGACGTCACCCTGGGCGGGACGCCCATGCTGCAGACACTGGAGCCGCGCTTGTATTACCTGTACGTGCCTTACCGGGACCAGGACGAACTGCCGCGGTTCGATACCGGCCGCTACGACATGAGCTTCGCGCAACTGTTTCGCGACGACCGTTACATCGGCCCGGATCGCGTCGGCGACGCCAACCAACTCACCGTGGCCTTGACCTCGCGCCTGCTTGAGAGCAACAGCGGCATGGAACGCCTGAGCGCCAGCGTCGGTCAAATCGTCTACTTCGCGGATCGGCGCGTGCAGCTCGCGCCGGGCGCCGCGCCGGAAACGGAGGCGCGCTCGGATCTGCTCGGTGCCGTGAATGCGCGCCTGACGCGCCACTGGAGCGCGGGCGCCGAGGGGCACTGGAATCCCGAGGCCGAGGAGTGGCGCGTGGCGACGGCGCGCGCCCAGTACCGCGGCGAAGACCGGCGCCGGCTCAACCTTGCCTACCGCCTGCGGCGCGACCAACTGGAACAAACCGATGTCGCCGCCGCCTGGCCCATCGGGCGCCAGTGGGCGGCGGTCGGGCGCTGGGTGTACTCGCTGCAGGACGGCCAAAGCCTGGAGACCCTCGGCGGCCTCGGCTATGAGGACTGCTGCTGGGGATTGCGGGTGGTGGGCCGCCGCTTCCTGACCGCCGACGGCGAGTACGACCGCGCGATCATGCTGGAGCTGGAACTGAAGGGTCTGTCCAGCATCGGCGAACGCGGGCTCATGGATAGCCTGCTGCAAGATGGTATCCTTGGCGTGCGCTGACGCCCGGCCCTGCCGCCCGTCGTGCGCCACCCTGACTCCGGAGTCCTACCGCATCATGAAGCACCTGTTCCGTAGCCTGACGGCCGCCCTCCTGATCGCGGTCGCCGCCCCCCATCCCGGCGCCCTGTCCGCGGCGCACGCCGAAACCATCGACCGCATCGTCGCGGTGGTCGAGAGCGACGTCATCCTGCAGAGCGAGCTGGAGTTCCGGGTGCGGGAGATCGTGGACCAGCTGCACGCGCAGGGCACCGCCCCGCCGCCGCAGGAGGTGCTGGCGCGCCAGATGCTCGAGCGGCTGGTGGTCGAGCGCCTGCAGCTGCGCGAGGCCGAGGACAGCGGCATCCGCGTCGACGACCAGACGCTCAACGAGGTGGTGGGGAATATCGCCCGCCAGAACAACCTCTCGCTGACCGAGTTCCGCCGCGCCCTCGAGATGGACGGCATCAGCTTCGCCCAGTTTCGCGAGCAAATCCGCGAGGAGATCACCATCAACCGGCTGCGCCAGCGCCAGGTGAACAACCGCGTGGAGGTCAACGAACAGGAGATCGCCCACTACCTGGAAACGCTGGAGACCCAACGCGGGCCGAACGTCGAGTACCGCCTCGGGCACCTGCTGGTATCCATTCCCGAGGGCGCCGGCCCCGACCAGATCGCCGAGGCGCGCGAGCGCGCCGAGGCGGTGCTGGCCAAGCTACGCGCCGGCGCCGATTTCCATCAAACCGTGATGGCCGAGTCGGACGGCCAGCAGGCGCTGGAGGGCGGCGACCTCGGCTGGCGCTCGCCGGCCCAGGTGCCCACCGTATTCGCCGATGCCGTGCCGCGCCTGCGCCAGGGCGAGCTCAGCGACATCATCCGCAGCCCGAGCGGCTTTCACGTCGTGAAGCTGCTCGACGTGCGCGACACCGATCAGCACGTGGTCACGCGCACCCGCGCGCGCCACATCCTGATCCGGCCCAGCGCCCTCGTGACCGACGCGGAGGCTCGCACCCGGCTCGCCGACCTGCGCGATCGCATCGCGCAGGGCACCAGCTTCGCCGATATGGCGCGCGCCCACTCCGACGACACCACCACCGCGCGCGAGGGCGGCGAGCTCGGCTGGGTGACGTCCGGACAGACCGTGCCCGAGTTCGAGGAACAGATGAACGCCCTGGAGGCCGGCGACGTGAGCGAGCCGTTCCGCTCCCCGTTCGGCTGGCACATCGTACAAGTGCTGGAGCGGGCCGAGCACGACGACACGCGCGAGGTGCGTCGCATGCAGGCCCGCGAGGCCATCCGCGCGCGCAAGACCGAAGAGGAGTTGCAGGCCTGGTTGCGACGCCTGCGCGACGAGGCCTACGTCGAGTACCGCCTGTAGTGGCAAGCCTGCCCCGCATCGCCCTCACCCCCGGCGAGCCGGCCGGGATCGGGCCTGACCTGTGCATCATGCTGGCCCAGCACCCCCACCCGGCCGAGCTGGTCGCGGTGGCCGATCCCGACCTGCTGGCCCGGCGCGCCGAGGCCCTCGCCCTCCCCCTGCGGATCACCCCCTTCAAGCAAGGGCGCGCCCCGCAGGCCCACGCCCCGGGCACCCTGGCGGTGCTGCCGCTGCCCTTGGCGCGCCGCGAGCAACCGGGCACGCTCGACCCCGATAATGCGCGCTACGTGCTCGCGACCCTGGAGGCGGCCGTCGACGGCTGCAAGGCGGACACCTTCGACGCCGTGGTGACGGCGCCGGTCCATAAGGGCGTGATCAACGAGGCGGGCATCCCCTTCACCGGTCACACCGAGTTCCTCGCCGCGCGCTGCGGCGACCCGCAGGTGGTCATGATGCTGGTGGCGCGCGAGCTGCGCGTGGCGCTGGCCACCACCCACCTGCCGCTGCGCGCGGTGCCCGATGCCATCACGCCGGAACTCCTGGAGGCTGTACTACGGGTGCTGGATCACGATCTGCGCACCCGGTTCGGCTTCGCGCAGCCGCGCATCCTGGTGTGCGGGCTCAACCCGCACGCCGGCGAGGGCGGCCACCTCGGCCGCGAGGAGATCGAGGTCATCGAGCCCGTACTGACGCGCCTGCGCGCCGAGGGTCTGCACCTGCGGGGCCCACTGCCGGCCGACACCGCCTTCACCGAGCAGGTCCTCGCGCAGGGCGACGCGGTGTTGGCCATGTATCACGACCAGGGGCTGCCGGTGCTCAAGCACCGCGGCTTCGGCCATGCCGTCAACGTGACCCTCGGGCTGCCCATCGTGCGCACCTCGGTGGACCACGGCACGGCGCTCGACCTCGCCGCCACCGGCCGCGCCGACGCGGGCAGCCTGCATGAGGCGCTGGCGCTCGCCATCCGCCTGAGCGGGGGCTAGCCGGTGGCGCATCGCGCGCGCAAGCGCTTCGGTCAGAACTTCCTGCACGATCCCGGCATCATCGGGCGCATCGTGCAGGCCATCGACCCGCGTCCCGGCCAGCGCATGGTGGAGATCGGCCCCGGCCTCGGCGCCCTCACCCGGCACCTGCTGCCGGCCCTTGAGCGCCTGGACGTGGTCGAACTCGACCGCGACCTGATTCCGCTCTTGCAGGAGGCCTGCGGCGCCCTTGGCGAGTTGCAGGTCCACAACGTGGACGCGCTCAAGTTCGATTTTTGCAGCCTGGGCGCGCCACTGCGGGTGGTCGGCAACCTGCCCTACAACATCAGCACGCCGCTGCTGTTCCACCTGCTCGAGCAGCGCGCCTGCGTGGCCGATATGCACTTCATGCTGCAGAAGGAAGTGGTCGACCGGCTGGCGGCGCGGCCCGGCGAGCCCGCCTACGGGCGCCTCGGCATCATGGTGCAGTACCACTGCGCGGTGGAGCGCCTGTTCACGGTCGGCCCGGGCGCCTTCCATCCCGCGCCGAAGGTGGACTCGGCGGTGGTGCGCCTGACGCCCCACGCCGTGCCGCCGGTACGCGTGCAAGACCCGCAGGCGCTGCAACAGGTGGTACGCCAAGCCTTCTCGCAGCGGCGCAAGACGCTGCGCAACGCCCTCAAGGGCCTGCTCGACGCCGCCGACCTCGAGGCCGCCGCGATACCGCCCGGCGAACGCCCCGAGCGCATCGGGCTGGAGGGCTACGCGCGCTTGGCGGACCGGCTCAGCGGGCGCCGCGCATGACGGGCATGCCCGACGCAAGACCCGGCGCAGCCGGCCCCGCCGAGGCCGCCGTGCTGCCGTGCGCGGCGCTGCCCGCCGGCGCGCTGCGCGCGCTGCTGGCCCGCTTCGGCCTGAGCCTGCACGAACTCGCCCGCGATGACGCCATCCCCGGCAGCTTCTGGGGCGAACCCGAGGCGGGCGTAATCGGCACCGCCGTCTACGTGCGCCCCGACACGCCGGTCCACTCGGCGCTGCACGAGGCCTGTCACGTCATCTGCATGGACGGGGCGCGGCGCGCCGCGTTGCATACCGACGCCGGCGGCGGCTACGACGAAGAGGATGCGGTCTGTTACCTGCAGATCCTGCTCGCCGATCAGCTGTCCGGCTTCGGGCGGGCGCGCGCCCTGCGCGACATGGACGCCTGGGGCTACAGCTTCCGCTTAGGCTCGGCGGCGGCTTGGTTCGCCGAGGATGCCGACGACGCACGCACCTGGCTGCAGCAGCACGGTTTGATCGACGAAGGCGCCCGCCCCTGCTGGCGCCTACGCGCCTAGATCCGCTCACGCCCGCCGCCACGGCTCCTGCTCAGGGGCCGCAGGTCCGGCGGCTATACTGCTTCCTAAAGGTTAATCGCGGGAGTTTCTGCATGCCTCAGGAAGTGCGTATCTTCGACGACGCCCCGGCGCTGGCCGAGGCGGCCGCCCGTTTCGTGATCGACGCGGCTCAGGCGGCAGTCGCGCAGCACGGGCGCTTCCACTGGGTCCTGTCGGGCGGCGGCACGCCGCGCGAGTTGTATGCGACCTTGGCGCGCCCCGAGTTCAGCAAGGACATGCCCTGGACGCAGGTTTACATCTATTTCGGCGACGAGCGCTGCGTGCCGCCCGATCACGAAGACAGCAATTACCGCATGACGCAGGACGCCATGCTGCGCCACGTGCCCATTCCCCCCGACCACGTGCTGCGCTTTCGCACCGAGGCGGAGCCCGCGGTGGCGGCGCGGGAATACGAAGAGGCGGTGCGTGCCAGCGCGCCGCGCGATGCCGACAACCGCCCGGTGGTCGACCTCACACTGCTCGGCGTGGGCAAGGACGGGCACACCGCCTCGCTGTTCCCCGGCACCCCCATCATGAATGAGCAGCAGCGTCTGGCGGCGGAGGTCTATGTCGACAAGCTGCAGGCGTGGCGGGTGAGCCTCACGCTGCCCGTGTTTCACCACGCCCGCGCGGCGCTGGTGCTCGCCGCCGGCGAGAGCAAGGCCGACGTCGTGTACGAGGCCCTGCACACCGAGGCGGGGGCAGAACTGCCGATCCGCCAAGCCGAACCCCGCAACGGCGAGGTGAGTTGGTATCTCGACCGCACGGCCGGCGCCCGCCTCGGCGAGGAGGGCTGAAATGCGGGTCCTGGCGGGCGACATCGGCGGCACCAAGACCATCCTGCAGCTCATCGATTGCGCGGCGACCGGACTGCCCGGCACCGGCGCACCGCTGCACGACCGGCGCTTCGACAGCCAGGCCTTCCCTGATTTTCTGCCGCTGGTGCAGGAATTTTTGTCCGGTGCGCCGCCGGGCGAGCCGGTGGCGGCCGCCTGTCTGGGCATCGCCGGGCCGCTCACGGTCACCTCCGCAGGTCAGCAGAGTCGACTCACCAACCTGCCGTGGGTGCTCGACAGCCAGGTGCTGGCGCGCGCGCTCGACATCCCGCGCGTGCGGCTCATCAACGACTTCCAAGCGGTCGGGCACGGCATCGAGCTGTTGTCGGCGGGCGACCTGCACACCCTGCAAAGCGGCTACGCGCAGGCGCAGGCGCCGCGCGCGCTGGTGGGCGCCGGCACGGGCCTGGGCGTCGGCATGCTGCTGTGGCAGCAGGATCGCTACGAGGTCTACGCCACCGAGGGCGGGCACGTGAGCTTCGCCCCGACCACCGAGGAACAGGTCGATCTGCTGCGCTACATGATGCGCAAGTACGATCGGGTCTCGGCCGAGCGGCTGGTCTCCGGCGCGGGGCTGGTGGACATTTTCGAGTTCCTGCGCGAGCGCGCGGCGCAACCGGTGATGCCGCAGCTCAAGGAGGCGCTGACGGAGGAGGACCCGGCCGCCGTCATCTCACGCTTCGCGCTCTCCGGCGAGGACCCGATCGCAGAGCATGCGCTGGACCTGTTCGTGGCGTTGTACGGCGCCCAGGCCGGCGACGTGGCCTTGATGACGTTGGCGCACGGCGGAGTGTTTATCGCCGGCGGCATCGCCCCCAAGATCCTCGCGCGCATGAAGGGCGAAACCTTCCTGCACGCCTTCAACAACAAGGGCCGCATGGCTCGCCTCACGGCCAACATGCCGGTGCATGTGGTGCTCAACCCGCGCGTGGGGCTGCTCGGCGCGGCAATGGTGGCCGCGCGCCTGATCGACTGACCGGCGCCGCACTTGCCGCCACGCAAAGACTTAGGTCAAATACACGCCATGTCGAACGCACAATACAACATCAAGGTCGGAGTCGAGACCAGCTACATCGAGGAGCAATCGGAACCCGAGCAGCAACGGTTCGTGTTTGCCTACACCATCACCATCCGCAATGAAGGGACTGTTGCGGCGAAACTGCTGACGCGCCACTGGATCATCACCGACGCTGAGGGGCGGGTGCAGGAGGTCGAGGGCGAGGGCGTGGTCGGTGAACAGCCGCACCTCGAGCCCGGCGAGCACTTTCGCTACACCAGCGGCACCGTGATCGAGACGCCGGTCGGTACCATGCAGGGCACCTACCACATGATCGCCGACGACGGGGTCGAGTTCGAGGCCGAGATCGCACCCTTCCGCCTGTCCGTGCCCCACATCCTGCACTGAGCGCATGGGGTTGCAGCGCAGCTACACCCTCTTCGCTCCGCTGTACGACATGCTGGTCGACGCCCCCACCCGCGGCGCGCGCGCCGACAGTCTGGCCCGGCTGCGCGTGGGCGCCGGCAGCCGCGTGCTGCTGGTCGGTGTGGGAACCGGGCTGGACCTGCCCTTGCTGGCGCCGGGGCCGGATTACGTGGGGGTCGACCTCACCCGCGCCATGCTCCGGCGCGCCGAGCGAAGGCGCGAGCGCGACGTGGCGCTGGTGCAGGGCGACGCCATGGCCTTGCCGGTGGCGCGCTGGAGCTTTCAGGCGGCGGTGCTGCACCTCATCCTCGCGGTGGTGCCCGATCCCGTGCGCGCACTGCGAGAGGCAGCGCGTGCCGTGGTACCGGGCGGCCAGTTGCTCGTATTGGACAAGTTCCTGCGCCGCGGGCAACGGGCGCCGGTGCGCCGCGCGCTCAGTCCCCTGCTGGGCCGCATCGCCACCCGCACCGACGTGGTGCTCGAGGACCTGCTCGAGCAGGTGCCCGAGCTGCGGGTGCGTCACGACGCCCCAGCCCTGGCGGGCGGCTGGTTCCGCCTCCTGGAACTGGAGGTGCGCGCGGTGGAGCCCCGCTGATGGCCGTCTATGCCATCGGCGACCTACAGGGCTGTCTCGAGCCGCTGCAACGCCTGCTGGACGAACTGCGCTTCGACCCGGCGACTGACCGGCTTTGGTTCGCGGGGGACTTGGTCAACCGCGGGCCCCAGTCGCTGGAGACGCTGCGCTTCGTGCACGCCTTGGGTGAGACCGCCCACTGCGTGCTCGGCAACCACGACCTGCACCTGATCGCCGTGGCCTACGGCCTCACCCGCTACCACAAGCCCGGCGATACGCTCATCCCTGTCCTCGAGGCGCCCGACCGTGATGCCCTGCTCGACTGGCTGCGCCACCGCCCGCTGATGCACGTGGACCCGACGCTCGGCTACGCGATGGTGCATGCCGGGCTGCCGCCGCAATGGGACATCCCGCAGGCGCAGGCCATGGCCGGCGAGGTCGAGGCGGTCTTGCGCGGCGACGGCGTACGAGAGTTTCTCGCCCACATGTACGGCAACGAGCCGCACCGCTGGCGCGATGACCTGCAGGGTATGGCGCGGCTGCGCTTCGCGGTGAACTGCTTCACCCGCATGCGTTACTGCGACGCGGACGGCCGCCTGGATTTTCAGCACAAGGGCGCGCCGGGCACTCAGCCGGCGCCGCTACTGCCCTGGTTCGAGGCGCCGGCACGCGCTTGGGCCGGAACGCCGGTGGTGTGCGGCCACTGGTCCACCCTGGGCCTGCGCCTGGCGGGGGACGTGCGTGCGCTCGATACGGGGTGTCTATGGGGGGGGCGCCTCACGGCGCTGCGCCTGGACGACGAGGAGCAGATGTACGCGGTACCATGCCCCAGCCAGCGTAAGCCTGGCTAAGAGGGTGGGTCACTCGGCCACGCCCGTGGCGATGCGCTCCAGGGTCAGAAAGGTATACGGATAGGGATTGCGCTCGTCCGCCGGATGTTCCTCCCGCTCCTCCTCGCGCCAGTGACCGGGGGCGAAAGGCGGAAAGTAGGCATCGCCGTCCACCCGCGCGTGCACCAGCGTCAGGTACATGCGCTGCGCGCGGGGCAGCATGAGCTCGTACACGTGCTGCCCGCCGATGACCATGAACTCGAAGGCGTTGCTCGCGACCTTCAGCGCCTCTTCCACCGAATGCACCACCAGGCAGCCCTCGGCGTGAAACTCGGCATCGCGCGTCAGCACGATGTTGGTCCGGCTCGGCAGCGGCTTGCCCAGGGATTCGAAGGTCTTGCGCCCCATCAGGACAGGCTTGCCCAGGGTGAGCTTGCGAAAATGCGCCATGTCGGCGGGCAGATGCCAGGGCATGGCATTGTCCTTGCCGATGACACGTTGATCGGCCATGGCCGCGATCAGCGAAATGTGCATAGCGCCCTCCCGGGGCGACTCGACTACCGCGAGTGTATGCGCCCGCTGCGGGCAGTTCAAACCGACCACCCTCGCGCCTCCTCTCAACCGCGCATGGAAGGGGCAATTCATTCCCCATCATGGGGTTGCGATGAGCGACCGCGCGAGCGCACAATGGCGCCACGGCCATCAAACAAACAACAAAAATCCATGAGGAGGCGGGATGTGCCGTTCCGACCGCTCGCGGCCCCAGGGCCTGCGTGCGCCGACGCCGTGCGTCGATGCACCAGGGCCGGGCCGCGCGCGCCGCCGTTGGCGGTGCGCGCGGCATTTTCATCCGTTCCGTACCACGCCCCGGCGGTTACAGCCTGCTGGAGCTACTCATCGCCCTGCTGGTCGTTTCCGGCGGGCTGCTCGGCTTCGCCGCCCTGCACGTCCAGGCGTTGCAGCACAACCACACCGCGCAGCTACGCACCCAGGCCACCCTGCTCAGTACCGAGATCATCGACGTCATGCGCGCGAACCGCGCGGCCGCTGCGACCGGCGCCTACAACATCGATGTGGGCGCGACCCCGAGCGGCGGCGACCTCGCGGGCGCCGAGTTGCAAGCCTGGAAGGCGGCGCTCGCGCGTAATCTGCCGCAAGGTGACGGCAGCATCGCCGTCAGCACCAGCGGCCGCGAGATCGCCGTCACCGTGCGCGTCGAGTGGCGCGAGCGATGGCGCGAGCATGACGACGAGGACACGCCTGAGCCGCCGATGGCCTTCGTATGGAGCAGTGCGTTGTGAGCTGCCGCACCCGCCAAGCCGGCGTGTCGCTGGTCGAGATTCTGATCGCGCTCACTCTCAGCCTGATCCTGATGGCCGGCGTATTGCAGGTCTTGTCGCACACCAAGCGGACTTACACCCTCCAGGACGCCCTCGCACGCGTGCAGGAGAACGGCCGCTTCGCCATCGAGGTGCTCGGCCGCGATTTGCGCATGGCAGGCTATCTCGGCTGCAACGGGCGCGCTCTCGACCAGGTGGTCAACACCCTCAACGACAGCGACACCCTCGCCTACGACTTCGCCGACGCGATCCGCGGCTTCGGCGCGAGCGGCACCGGCTGGCAACCGCCGCTCGACAGCGCCCTGCTGGCGCGCAGTCCTCTCGCGGGCAGCGACATCGTCACCCTCACCGCGCTGCAGGACGACGACATCGCCGTAGTGCCGCCCTTCATGAACAACCAGTCCGCCACGCTGCACGCAGCGCCCGGCAGCGGCCTGCAGCAGTTCGACATCGTATTGGTCGGCGACTGCCGCCACAGCGCCATCATGCAGATCACCAACAACAATCCCAGCGGCTCCGGTGAGTTGGTGCACAACACCGGGCTCGGCACCCCGGGCAACGCCACCTCCAATCTCGGCGCCGTCTTCCAGGGCGACGCCGAGATCGGCCGCATCGTTCGCCGCAGCTATTTCCTGCGCACGGGTCAGAATGGCCGCCCCGCCCTGTGGCAGTACCACAACAGCCGCCCGGTAAGCGGCAGCAATCCGGCCGAACTCATCTCGAACGTCGAGCGCATGGTCGTTCGTTACGGTGTCGACACCACCGGCGATCGGCAGATCGACGCCTACCACACGGCCGCCGAGGTGGAGACCGCAGGGCTGTGGCCGCGCGTGCTCAGTGCGCGCCTGGCGTTGTTGCTTGCCAGCGCCGATGAGGTCCAGCCGCGGGAGGCGCGCAGCTACGCCTTGCTGGACGAGACCGTGGCGACCGACGACGGGCGCGTGCGCCGCGTGTTCGCGACCACCGTCACGCTGCGCAACCGCGCCCCTTGAGGAGCTGAGGCCATGTACTTCGAAACGTCCGCCCCTTCTCACGCCGAACGTGGCGCCGTGCTGCTGGTGAGCCTGCTGTTCCTTCTGGTGCTGTCCATGCTGGGCGTGACCGCACTCAAAACGACCCTGCTCGAAGAACGCATGGCCGGCAACCTGCGCGACCAGCAGCTCGCCTTTCAGGCCGCCGAGGCGGCGCTGCGCGCGGGCCAACAGTTTCTTTCTCAGGCAACGCTGCCGCCTTTCGCCGATGCCGACGGGCTCTATCAGGCGGGGGCGCCGTGGCGAAGCTGGGACCACGAGGATTGGCAGCGCTTTGGAACGGCCTACGACACGTTCGCCGATGACCCGCTGGAGGGGCTGGCGGCGCAGCCGCGTTACATCATCGAGGAGATGGGGGCGATCCCGCTCGCCGGCGGCAGCCTGGCGGCCGACGAACCCGCGGGCGAGGGACAGATGTACCGCATCACGGCGCGCGCCGTGGGCGGCAGCGCGAACGCCGTCGTGCTGCTCCAGGCGACCTATTTGCGCTAGCTAGGCGTCAGACTGCTCGGGCCGGAGCGATGATCGCGCTTCGCCCAGCGCGCTGGCTCGGCTTCATCCTGTCGCTCAAAGCGGACAACGCCGCGGCTGCCCCCCAACGCGGGGCGGCTCAACGAGACAAGAATAACAAGGGGATCCACGATGAAATTGTCCTCCGCCACGCGCCGCCTGGGTCACTGTCTGGGCGGCGTGCTCGGCGCCTTGCTGGTGACGAGCAACGCCCAGGCGCTATCGATCGCCGACGCGCCGCTGTTCCTCACCGGCGGCGCCGAGCCCAACGTGATGCTGCTGATCGACACCTCGGGCTCCATGCAAAACGTCGTCGCCCAAGCGCCCTACGACGCCTCTCAGATCTACCCGGCCGGGTGTGCCGATCCCATCCCGAGCGGCGCCAACGTGGATCTGCGCATCGTGAGCGGGGCGCCACGCGTACGCTATGGCGGCGTCAACTATGTATGGGGGAGCGGGACAGGCCAGCGCTGCTTCCTGACCAACGGCAGCTACATGGCCCGCCTCAACGCCGATGCCGGCACCCAGCCAAGCAATTATCTTCCGGCGCCCTACTCGGGCAACTACCTCAACTGGTATTTCGATTCCACCAACACCACGCCCTTCTGGACGGCGGGGCAGACCATCAAACCGAGTGTAGCGAGCCGCATGACGGTGGCGCGCGAGGCTGCGCAGGCCCTGGTCGGGTCGCTACGAGACGTGCGGCTCGGGCTTGCGCGTTACTCCGACGTCGTCGACTTCACCGACGCGCGCTACCTGCCCGCACACATCATGGCCGGGGTCGATCACATCGACCTCAACCGCACGACCGTCTCCAACGCCATCGCCGCCCTCAGCGCCAACGGCCTCACACCCTTGGCGGAGTCCCTGCACTCCGTCGGGCGCTATTTCGTCCAAGGCCACAATCAGCCGCTGACACTGCATCCAGACGCGAGTTCCGGTTATCCGTACGCGCCGAGCACCCACGACGCCTACTCCATCTTCAACGTGCCGCCGACCTACGCCGCCGGGGTGCGGCAGGCCTCGCCGATCGAACACTGGTGCCAGCAGAACTACGCGGTGATCATGACCGACGGTCGCCCGCAGGCCGATCGCGCCCTGTCGACCCATCCCATCGCCGCCTACCGCGATTACGACGGCGACTGCCTCGGGGGCGGCTGCCTGAGCTTCGACCGCAAGCCGGAGCGGGACTACGAGTCGCGCGGTAGCGACTACCTCGACGACGTGGCGGCGGCGCTGTACGACATCGACCTGCGCCCCGACCTCGTCGACGCGGAAGGCCGCCCGGTCAAAAACAACCTCGCAACCTACGTGATCGGCTTCGCCGAAGAGGACGTGCTGCACGATCCCCTGTTGCAGGAAACCGCTGCGCAGGGCGGCGGCCGCTTCTTGGTCGCGGACGATGAAGACGGCCTGATTCGGGCGTTTCAGACCGCCAGCGACACCATCTTCGCGCAAGTCAGCTCCGCCTCGTCGGTGGCGGCCAACTCCACCCGCCTCGACACCGACACGGTGGTTTACCAAGCGCGGTTCAACAGCGCGGACTGGAGCGGCCAGTTGTACGCCTTTGCGCTGCGCGCGGACGGCAGCGTCGATCCGACGCCGCGCTGGGAGGCTGGAGCATTGATCCCACCGCCTGCGGCGCGACGGATCATCACCTACGAGCCGAATAGCGGGCAAACAGCGCTCTTTGCGTGGCCAGCGCTCAATGCGGCGCAGCAGGCGGCGCTGCACCGCGATGGCGCGGGTGAGCCCGACGGGCGTGGCGAGCAGCGGCTGGCGTGGCTGCGCGGCGCCGAGGTGGCGGGCATGCGGCCGCGCAGCACGTCGCTCGGCGACCTCGTCAACTCCGACCCGCTGTTCGTCGGCAGCCAGGACTACGGGTTCACCGCCCTGCCCTATGCGGAGGCCGCGAGCTACGCCGCATTTCGTGCGAGCGTCCGCGAGCGCCCGCCGATGATCTACATCGGCAGCAACGCCGGCATGCTGCACGGCTTCGATGCCGAGACCGGCGCCGAGCGCTTTGCCTACGTGCCGAACGCAGTCTACGCGGCACTCAGCCAGCTCACCGCGCCGGACTACCGCCACCGCTATTACGTCGATGGCTCGCCGCGGGCCAGCGACGCCTACATCGACACCGGCGACGGCCAGGGCGCGCGCTGGCGCACGGTGCTGCTAGGCAGCACCGGCGCCGGCGGCCGCGCGGTGTTCGCCCTGGACGTCACCGACCCCGACGCGCCGCGGGTGCTGTGGGAGTTTACGGAGTTGCAAGACGCGGGCCTCGGTTACACCATCGGTCAGCCCACGGTGGTGCGTACCGCCGCCGGTTGGATGGCCGTGTTCGGCAACGGTTACAACAGCGCGGACCATCGGGCGCGGCTGTTCGTCGTGGATCTGGCCACCGGCGCCTTGGTCGCGCGTCTCGACACGGGCCTCGGCGACTCGGCCCACCCGAACGGGCTCGCCAGCCCCGCCCCCTACGCGCCGGGCCACAACCGCGTCACCAGCGCCATCTACGCAGGCGATCTCCTGGGGCGGCTGTGGAAGTTCGACCTGAGCGGCAACGTCAACACCTGGGGGGTGGCCTACCGGCAGGGCAACGTGCCGCAGCCGCTGTTCGTCGCGCGTGACGCGGCGGGCAACGAGCAGCCCATCACCAGCCGGCCTGCCCTCGGCACCGGACCCGACGGCGCCGCCGGTACCATGGTCTACTTCGGCACCGGCCGATATTTCGCGGACGGCGACAACCACGTCCCGGACGCACCGGCCGTGCAGAGCTTCTACGGCATCCTGGACAACGGCAGCGTACTCGGCGCGGGCCGCAGCGCGTTGGTCGAGCAGTCGATTCTGGCCGAGGTCGCGGCGCACGGTGACGACTGGCGCGTGACCACCGAGGAGCCGGTGCGCTGGGCCGATCAGCGCGGCTGGTTTATCGACTTGGTGTCGCCGGCAGCGGGGCCGCAGGGCGAGCGGGTGGTGAGTGCGCCGCTGCTGCGCCACGGGCGCGTGATCTTCGTCACCCTGGTACCGGATCGGGACCCTTGCGCGTTCGGCGGCGGCGGCTGGCTGATGGAGATGAGCGCGCTCACCGGCGCGCGGCTGGCTTACACGCCATTCGATGTGGATGGCGACGGGGCCTTCAGTGCCGACGATTTCTTGCGCGTCATCATCGATGGAGAGCCGGTCGACGTGCCGGTGAGCGGGAGACGCTCGCGCGAGGGCATTATCAAATCGCCCGGCATCGTGAGCGCCGGGGAGACCGAGTACAAGTACACCAGCGGCTCCAGCGGCAATATCGAGGTGACCGTCGAGCGCGGCAGCGACCTCGGCGGGCGCCAGTCATGGCGCGAACTGCGCTAACGAGGTCTACATGCATCCGTCCCGTTGCTCAGACCATGCAAACAGGCGGTTCCCGCGTTGCTTCGCGGCGCCCATTGAGAGAAGGCACACGATGCGCAAACAAAGGGCGTTTACGCTCATCGAACTGCTGATCGTGGTCACGGTCGTCGGCATCCTGACCGCGATCGCCCTGCCGGCCTATCAGGAGCAGGTACGCAAGACCCACCGGGCCGATGCACGCATTGCCCTGCTGAACGCCGCGCAACACCTCGAGCGCTGCTACACGGAGTTCCATCGCTATGACGCCGACGCTTGTCCGGCGCTGCCCGCCGCGTCGCCCCAGGGCCACTACGCCCTGGCCGTGGTGCGCGGCGCCGATACCTTTCTGTTAACCGCCACCCCGCGCGCAGACGGCCCGCAGGCGCGCGACGCCTACTGCACCGCGCTCACCTTCGACCACCTGCAGACCACCGCGGCCACCGGTACCGACACCGGGCGCTGCTGGTGAGCCGACCGCCGCCTCAGGCCTGCAGGGTCTTGGGCAACGGGAACACCACGTTCTCGGGACGGGCGACGTACTCCTCCATACCTGCCGCCCCCCAGTCGCGCAGGCGCGCGATCACCTGTTGAACCAGGATGTCGGGCGCCGAGGCGCCGGCGGTCAGGCCGATGCAGGACTTGCCCGCGAACCACGCCCGCTGCAGGTCGTCGGCCCGATCCACCAGATACGCCGGGAGGCCGTGCTTCTCGGCTACCTCTTTGAGGCGGTTGGAGTTGGAACTGTTGGGCGAGCCGACCACCAGCATCACGTCGCAGCGCTCGGCCAGCGCCTTCACGGCGTCCTGGCGATTCTGGGTCGCGTAACAGATGTCGTCCTTCTTGGGCCCGACGATGTTGGGAAAGCGCGCGCGCAGGGCGTCGATGACCCGCGCCGTGTCGTCCATCGACAGCGTGGTCTGGGTGACGAAGGCGAGGTTGTCGGGGTCGCGCACCGGCAGACGCGCCACGTCCTCGGGCGTCTCCACCAGGTACATGCGCCCGCCCCTGGAGACGTCGAACTGCCCCAGCGTGCCCTCCACCTCGGGGTGTCCGGCGTGGCCGATCAGGATGCACTCGCGCCCCGCCTGGCTGTGACGCGCGACCTCCATGTGCACCTTGGTCACCAGCGGGCACGTGGCGTCGAACACGCGGAGCCCACGCCGTTCGGCCTCGCGGCGCACCGCCTGGGCCACGCCGTGGGCGCTGAAGATCACCGTTTGATCGTCCGGTACGGCGTCGAGCTCGTCCACGAACACCGCGCCCTTGGCGCGCAGATCCTCGACCACGTAGCGGTTGTGCACCACCTCGTGGCGCACGTAGATGGGCGCGCCGAACAGGGTGAGCGCGCGTTCCACGATCTCGATCGCGCGGTCGACACCCGCGCAGAAGCCGCGCGGACTGGCCAGTACGATTTGCATGCTATTCCTCGTTTGCCGGCGCCTGCACCTCGAGAACCTCCACGTCGAAGGTCACCTCGATGCCGGCCAGCGGGTGATTGAAGTCGACCCGCACCTCGTCGCCCTCCACCGCGTCGATGGTGCCGGGCACCTCGTCGCCGGCCGGCGTGGTGAAACCGATCACCGTGCCGGGCTCGAGCGGCATCTTGGCGTCGAAGGTGCCCCGCGACATGACGTGGACGTTGTGCGGGTCGCGGTAGCCGAAGGCGTCGCGCGGGTCGATGCGCACACAGCGCTGCTCGCCCGCGTGCATCCCGTACAGGGCGTACTCCAGCCCCTGGATCATGGTGCCATCACCGAGCGTGAAATGCAGCGGCGTGTCGCCGCTCTCGTCGGCCACCGTGCCATCCGGCAGGGCCAGCGTGTAGCGGATCGCGACCTTACTGCCCGGCCCGACGGCCGGGCCGCTGTTCGCTTGCTCCATGCGCCGATTCCTCCTCGTTAACCCGCAAGTCTAACCAAGCCTCAGCGATGGCGCTGCGGCCGGAAGGCATCGATGACCAACATCACCGCGCCGACGCTGATGGCGCTGTCGGCGACATTGAAGGCCGGCCAGCGATAGTCGCCCGCGTACAGGTCGATGAAGTCCACCACATGGCCGAGCACGATGCGGTCCCACAGGTTGCCGAGCGCACCGCCGAGAATCAACACCAGCGCGATCGGCAGCCAGACCTCGGCCCGCGGGATACGCCGCAGCCACATCAGAATGAAGATGCTGACTCCGAGCGCGATGGCCGCGAACAACCAGCGCTGCCAGCCGCCGGCGGCGGCCAGAAAGCTGAACGCGGCGCCGGTGTTGAACATCAGGGTGAAGTTGAAGCCCGGGAACACCGGCACCGGCTGATAGGGATCGAGCAGCGCGACCGCCACTTGCTTGGTGGCCTGGTCGAGCACGATCACCACCAGCGCCAGCCACAACCAGCGCCAACCGCTGACGACGAACAGATGGCTGCGTGCCCCCATGCTCGCGCTCATGCCCACCGGCGGACCTCGCCGCCGCCCGCCACGTTGGCAACGCAGCGGCCGCAGATCTGCGTGTGCTCCGGATGCTCTCCGATGTCCGCGCGCCGGTGCCAGCAGCGCACGCACTTCTCGTTCTGGCTGCGCCGCGCGCTCACCCACAGGTGCACGTCGCCGAGCAGGTACTCGGCGGCCTCGGCGGGCCGCTCGGCCGCGGGCAACACATCGGCGTCGGAGGTGATGGTGACGAAGCGCAGCTCGTCCCCCAGCGCGGCCAGCCGGGCGTAAATCGGCTCCTCGGCGTAGATCGTCACCTCAGCGTCCAGCGCGCCGCCGATGACCTCCTCATTGCGCAGCCGCTCGAGTTCCTTGGCCACCGCCTGGCGCACACCGATGACGCTGACCCACTGCGCCTCGTCCACCGGCGCCGCGGCGAGGTCGGGGAAGGCATACCAGGTACTCAGGAACACCGACTCGCCGTGCTCGCCCGGCAGCTGCTGCCAAATCTCCTCGGCGGTGAAGCTCAGGATGGGCGCGAGCCAGCGCGCCAGCGCCTCGACCAGATGATACAGCGCGGTCTGCGCCGAGCGCCGCACCTGCGACTCGGGCGGCGTCGTGTAGAGGCGGTCCTTGAGAATGTCGAGGTAGAAACCGCCCAGCTCCACGGTGCAGAAACGCTGCACCTTCTGGTAGATGTGGTGGAACTCGTAGCGCTCGTAGGCCTGCAGCACCTCGTCCTGCAGATCCTTGCCCGTATGCAGCGCCCAACGGTCCAGCGGCAGCAGATCGGCGGGCGCCAGCGCGTCGCGCGCGGGATCGAAGCCCGCCAGGTTGCCGAGCATGAAGCGTGCGGTATTGCGGATGCGCCGATAGGCCTCGGCGGTGCGGCGCAGAATCTCGTCCGAGACGCTCATCTCGGCGCGATAGTCGGTGGCCGCCACCCACAGGCGCAGCACGTCGGCGCCGAGCGAATTCACCACCTTCTGCGGCGCGACCACGTTGCCCACGGATTTGGACATCTTGCGGCCCTGCGCGTCTACCGTGAAACCGTGCGTGAGCACGCTGCGGTAGGGCGCCGCGCCGCGCATCGCCACACTGCTCAGCAACGAGGACTGGAACCAGCCGCGGTGCTGGTCGGAGCCTTCGAGGTACAGGTCGGCCGGCGCGCCGCCTAGCTCCGCGCGCCGTTCCAGCACGCTCGCGTGAGTGACGCCCGAGTCGAACCACACGTCCAGGGTGTCGGGCACCTTCTCGTAGTCGGCCGCCTCCTCGCCCAGCAGTTCCTGCGCGTCCAGGTCGAACCAGGCCTGGATGCCGCCCGCCTCGACGCGCACGGCAACCTGCTCCAGCAGCGCCTGCCAGCGCGGATGCAACTCGCCGTTGTCACGGCGCACGAACAAGGTGATGGGCACGCCCCAGGTGCGCTGGCGCGAGATGCACCAGTCCGGGCGCTTCTCCACCATGCCCTCGATACGCGCCTGACCCCAATCCGGCATCCAGCGCACGCCGCGGATCGCCTCCAGCGCCTGGCCGCGCAGGCCCGCCTGCTCCATGCTGATGAACCACTGCGGCGTGGCACGGAAGATGATGGGCGTCTTGTGGCGCCAGCAGTGCGGATAGCTGTGGCGCAGGGCCTCTTCGTGCAGCAGCGCGCCGCGCGTCTTGAGGAGTTCGACGATCGCGTCGTTGGCCTTGAGTACGTGCTGACCGCCGACCAGCGGCGTGTCGGGCAGAAACACGCCGTTACCGCCTACCGGGTTGTCGATCGGCAGGCCGTAACGGCTGCCCACCACATAGTCCTCCTGACCGTGCCCGGGGGCAGTGTGCACCGCGCCGGTGCCCGCCTCGGTGGTGACGTGGTCGCCCAGCACCACCGGCACCTCGCGCTCATAGAACGGGTGGCGCAGCTTGAGGCCCTCGAGGTCCGCACCCGTGCAGTACGCGATGACGCGATAGTCGTCGCGCTGCAGGCGGCCCATCACGCTCTTCACCAGCGCCTCGGCCAACACCAGCCGCTCGGGGCCCTGCTCACCGACGCTGGCCACCACGGCGTAGTCGAGTTCCGGGTGCAGCGCCACGGCCTGGTTGGCGGGCAGCGTCCACGGCGTGGTGGTCCAGATCGGGACGACCAGCGGGCCCTTGCCCTCGTGGCCTTCGACGTGGCGGCAGCGCGCCATCAGCGCCGCGTCGTCCAGCACCTCGAAGCGCACGTCGATGGCGGGCGAGGTCTTGTCCTCGTACTCCACCTCGGCCTCGGCCAACGCCGAGGCGCAGTCGGTGCACCAGTGCACCGGCTTGAAGCCCTTGTGCAGATGGCCCTGCTCGATGATGCGCCCGAGCGCCCGTACAATGTCGGCCTCGGTCGCGTAGTCCATGGTGAGGTAGGGCCGCTCCCAGTCGCCCAGCACGCCCAGGCGCTTGAAGTCCTCGCGCTGCCCCTCCACCTGCTTGTGCGCATAGTCGCGGCAGGCGGCGCGAAACTCCGCGGCGCTCACCTTGGCGCCCGCCTTACCCACCTTCTTCTCCACCTGCAACTCGATGGGCAGCCCGTGGCAGTCCCAGCCCGGCACGTAGGGCGCGTCGAAGCCGCTCAGAGTCTTGGCCTTGACGATGATGTCCTTGAGGATCTTGTTGACCGCGTGGCCGATATGGATGTCGCCGTTGGCATAGGGCGGGCCGTCGTGCAGCACGAAGCGCGGGCGGCCGGCGCCGGCCTTGCGCAGCGCGCCGTACAGGTCCATGGCCTGCCAGCGCGCCAGCACCTCGGGCTCGCGCTTGGCGAGGTTGGCCTGCATGGGAAAGGCGGTCTGGGGAAGATTGAGGGTCTGTTTGTAATCAGTCACAGGTAATGCGCGCTAGCGCCTCTGGTTTGCAAATGGTTTCAATGGGGCGCGTGCGCGAAGTACGCGCGCGCGGCCTCCACGTCCGTCGCGATCTGGGCGCGCAAGGCATCGAACGACTCGAAGCGCATCTCCGGGCGCAGCTTGCGCAGGAACGCGACCTCGACGTGACGGCCGTACAAATCGCCCTCGAAGTCCAGCACGTGCACCTCGAGCAATACGCGGGTGCCGCCCACCGTGGGTCGCGTGCCCACGTTGGCCACGCCCGGCAGCTGCTCTCCGTCGACACAGAGGTGCACGGCGAACACGCCCTGCACCGGACTGGCCGGCCGGTGCAGGGCGATGTTGGCGGTCGGGAAGCCGATGCTGCGCCCGCGCTTGTCGCCGTGCGCCACCCGCCCGGCCATGGCGTAGGGCCGCCCGAGCAGGCGCGCGGCGGTCTCCAGTTCGCCCGCGCCGAGCGCCTCGCGCACGCGGGTGCTGCTCACGCGTCGGCCATCGAGTTCGAAGCCCGGGGTACGCTCCACGGCGAAACCCGCCGCCTGCCCTACCGCCTGCAGCAGCTCGAAATCGCCCGCGCGGTCGCGCCCAAAACGAAAATCGTCGCCCAGCATGACGTAACGCACGCCCAGGCCCTCGACCAGCACACGCTGAATGAAGGCCTCGGCGCTGAGCCCCGCCAGCGCCGCGTCGAAACGCAGGCACAGCACGCGCTCCGCGCCCTGCGCCGCCAGTTGCATCAGCTTCTCGCGCAGGCGCGTCAGACGCGCCGGGGCGGCCGCGGGCGCGAAGAACTCGCGCGGCTGCGGCTCGAAGATGATCACCGTGGCCGGCATCGCCAGGCGCTCGGCCTCGGCATGCAGACGCTGCAACACCACTTGATGTCCGCGGTGCACGCCATCGAAGTTGCCGATGGTCGCGGCACAGCCGCGGTGGCGCGCGCGCAGGTTGTGCAGGCCCCTGATCAGCTCCATCGTGTCGTCGTTCCGCCAAAGAGGCCAGAGTATATCAAGGACCGGCCCCGCGACCGATGCACCCCCCGTTCGCTCATGGCTCCTCCCCCTGCACCGGCGCCCGGGCGAACTGGCGCGGGCGCACCCCCACCAGCACCAAGGCGAGGACATAGCCCAGTGCCGCCAGTCCGATCGCCGTACCCAGCCAGAGCGTCCGCTCGCCGCCGCCGGCGCCGATCCAGGCCGCGAGCGGCGGCGTGAACCACACCAGACCGGCCGCCATCACCCCGTTGGCGAACAGCAGCTGCAGGGCGAAACGGCCCCACCCCGGTTCGGGGCGGTACACGCCGGTGGCGCGCAGGCCGCGAAACAGCAGCCCGGCGTTGATGAAGGACGCCAAGGCGGTCGCCAAGGCGAGACCCGCGTGGGCGCCGGGGATGCCGGCCCAGGCCATGGGCACCACGAACACCAGGTTCAGCACCATGCCACTGACCATCGCGATCACCGCGATGCGCACCGGGGTGCGCATGTCCTGGCGGGCGAAGAACCCCGGCGCCAGCACCTTCACCAGGATGAAGCCGGTCAGGCCGAAGCCGTAGGCGGCCAGGCTGAGCGCCGCCATCTCCACGTCGCGCGCGGTGAACTCGCCGTACAGAAACAACGTGCTCAGCATGGGCGCGGCCAACAGCATCAGGCCCAAGGTGGCCGGCAGCGCGATCAGCGCCACCAGGCGCAGCGCCCAGTCCAGCGTGCGCGAAAAGGCCTCGGCCGAGCCGCGCGCGTGCGAGCGCGACAGGCTGGGCAGGATCACCGTCGCCAGCGCAATGCCGAACACCCCGAGCGGGAACTCCACCAGCCGATCGGAGTAGTACAGCCAGGACACGCTGCCCGCGATCAGGAAGGAGGCGATCACCGTATCGAACAGCAGGTTGATCTGCGCCACCGAGGAGCCGAAGATCGCCGGCAGCATGAGCCGCAGGATGCGCTGCACGCCGGGCGCGCGCCAAGCCCACACGGGGCGCACCAACAGGCGTAGGCGAATCAGGAACGGGATCTGAAACAGGAGCTGCGCGACCCCGGCCACCAGCACGCCCCAGGCCAGGGCCACCACCGGCTGCTCGAAATAGGGCGCCAACCCCAACGCCGCGCCGATCAGCGCGAGATTGAGCAGCACCGGGGTGATCGCGGGCACGCCGAAGCGCCCGTAGCTGTTCAAAATGGCGCCCGCGAACGCGGTGAGTGAGATGAACAAGAGATACGGGAAGGTGAGCCGCAGCATCTCGACCGTGAGATCGAAGCGCTCGACCTCGTTGATGAAGCCGGGCGCGAACAGCATCACCAACAGCGGCGCAGCCAGGACGCCGACCAGCGTGACCAGCAACAGCACACCGCCGAGGGTGCCGGCCACCTGGCGGGTGAGCGCCTGCACCTCGGCGTGTTCCCGCTGCGTGCGGTACTCGGACAGGACCGGCACGAAGGCCTGCGAGAAGGCCCCCTCGGCGAACAGCCGACGCCAGAAGTTCGGGATCTTGAACGCCACGAAGAAGGCGTCGGTCGCCGCGCCCGCGCCGAACACCCGCGCGATCACGATGTCGCGAATGAAGCCGAGCACGCGCGAAATCATCGTGTAACCGCCCACGACGGCGGTGGATTTGAACAACTTTCGGCTCATGGGGGACCGAGGTGCGGCAGCGGCAGAGCGGCAAGCGTACGGCATGGGCTTTGGCTTGACAACGACCCACCGATCGGGAATCATTACGCGCTTTATTCAACCCGGTTTCGAGGAGTCGTACCTTGGCCAATACTGCCCAAGCCCGCAAGCGCGTCCGTCAGGCGGAGCGGCACCGCAAGCTCAACGCCAGCCAGCGCTCCATGCTGCGCACCTCCGTCAAGAAGGTGCTCAAGGCGATGGCGGCCGGGGACAAGACGCAGGCCGAGAGCGCGTTCAAGTCGGCGGTCCCCCTGCTCGACCGCATGGCCGGCAAGGGCCTGATCCACAAGAACAAGGCCGCCCGCCACAAGAGCCGTCTGAACGCGCGTCTGCGCGCCATGTCTTAAACGCGCGCTTGCGCGCGATGTAAGGCACCCAAAGTTGCACGAAAAAGCCGGCCTCGCGCCGGCTTTTTCGTGCGCGGCCGCCCGCACGCGCGCCTACAACAGCACCAGATTGTCGCGGTGGATGAGCTCCGGCTCGTTCAGGTAGCCGAGGATGCCTTCGATCTCGCTGCTGGGGCGGCCCATGATGCGCCGCGCCTCCTCGGCGCCATAGTTGACCAGCCCACGGGCGATCTCGTCGCCCGCCTCGCTCACGCAGGCCACCACCTCACCACGCGAAAACCCGCCCTCCACGGCCTTGACGCCCACCGGCAGCAGGCTCTTGCCCGATGCGCGCAGCACGCGCACCGCCCCCGCGTCGAGCACCAAGCGCCCGCGCATCTGCAAATGGCCCGCGAGCCACTGCTTGCGCGCGGTCTGCGTGGCTTGGCCGGGCAGCAGCAGCGTACCGAGCGCCTCACCCTCGGCGAGCCGTTCGAGCACGCGCGGCTCGCGTCCGCTCGCAATCACCGTGGCCGCGCCCGAGCGCGCCGCCACGCGCGCCGCGCGCAACTTGGTGAGCATACCGCCGCGGCCCAGCACGCCCGGTCGTCCGCCGGCCATGGCATCGAGCGCCCGATCGTCCGCCGGGGCCTCGGGCACCAGCTGCGCGTCGGCATGGGCCCGCGGATCCTTGTCGAACAGCCCTTGCTGGTCGGTGAGGATCACGAATGCATGGGCCTCGATGAGATTGGCCACCAAGGCCCCGAGGGTGTCGTTGTCGCCGAAGCGGATCTCGTCGGTGACCACGGTGTCGTTCTCGTTCACCACGGGGACCACGCCGTGCTTGAGCAGCGTACGCAGCGTGGTCCGCGCATTGAGGTAGCGCCCGCGGTTGGACAGGTCATCGTGGGTGAGCAACACCTGCGCGGTCTGCAGCCCGAACTGCGCGAAGCGCGACTCGTAGGCCTGCACCAGCCCCATCTGTCCCACCGCTGCCGCCGCCTGCAGTTCGTTGAGGGCGCGCGGGCGCGCGGTCCAGCCGAGGCGGGCCATGCCTTCGGCCACCGCGCCGGAGGACACCAGCACCAAGTCGATGCCGCGCCGGCGCAGCGCAACCATCTGCTCCACCCAGGCGGCGATACCGGCGGTATTCAGCCCCATGCCGTCGTTAGTGAGCAGCGCGCTGCCGATCTTGACCACCCAGCAGCGCGCCTCGGCAAGACGCGCGCGTGCCGCGCCGCCGCCCGTGCTAGCGGGCGTGCTCATCGCCACCCTCCCACCGCGCCTCCAGCGCGCGCATGATGTCGTACACCAGCTCGCGCGTGCCCTCGCCCGTCGCGGCCGAGATGCGGTACACCGGCCCCGCCCACGCCAGCGCCTGTACCAGCGCGGCGGCGCGGGCCTCGCGCTCGTCCTCCGCCACCAGGTCCATCTTGTTCAGCACCAGCCAGCGCTCGTAGTTCAGCAAGTCGGCGTCGAACTTGCCGAGCTCGCCCTCGATGACCCGCACGCTCTCGGCCGGGTCGCTACCGTCCGGCGGCGCGACATCGACCAGATGCAGCAGCAGACGCGTGCGCGACACATGCTTGAGGAACTGGATACCGAGCCCCGCCCCTTCCGCCGCGCCCTCGATGAGGCCGGGGATGTCGGCGATCACGAAGCCGCGATGGGCCTCCACGCTCACCACA
Source organism: Ectothiorhodospiraceae bacterium 2226 (assembly GCA_013348725.1). Classification (NCBI taxonomy): domain Bacteria; kingdom Pseudomonadati; phylum Pseudomonadota; class Gammaproteobacteria; order Chromatiales; family Ectothiorhodospiraceae; species Ectothiorhodospiraceae bacterium 2226. Next base: position 2,320,488 of record CP054689.1, on the reverse strand, counting down.
CCAAGGTTGGGGTACAGCGTGGTGAAGGGATAATCGGCGACCTTGGGACGTGCCGCGGACACCGCGCGGATAAAGGTGGACTTGCCGGCATTCGGCAGGCCGACCAGCCCCACGTCGGCCAGTACCTTGAGCTCCAGCCGCAGGCGGCGGGCCTCGCCGGGCGTGCCCGGCTTGGACTGGCGCGGGGCGCGGTTGACGCTGCTCTTGTAACGGGTGTTGCCGAGGCCGTGGAAGCCGCCTTGCGCGACCAGCAGGCGCTGCCCCGCCTCGGTGAGGTCGCCCATCTGCTCCCCCGTCTCGGCATCGAACACCATGGTACCGGCCGGCACCTTGACGATAAGGTCCTCGCCCTTGGCGCCGGTGCACTGCCCGCCGCGCCCGGGCTCGCCGTTCTTGGCCTTGTAACTGCGCTGATAGCGGAAATCGATCAGCGTGTTGAGCGCGGCATCGACCTCCAGCCAGACGCTGCCGCCGTCGCCGCCGTCACCGCCGTCGGGGCCGCCGAAGGGAATGTACTTCTCGCGCCGGAAGCTCACGCAGCCGTCGCCGCCCTTGCCGGCCTCGACCTTGATCTCGACCTCGTCGATGAACTTCACGGCGCCGCCTTCTGTGTCTGTCGGATACGAAAAAGCCCCGCAAGCGGGGCTTTCTCACAAGATGACCGGTAGCGCCTAGCCCGCGACGACGCTCACGTACTTGCGCTTCTGCGGCCCCTTGGTCTCGAACACCACCTGCCCGTCCGCCTTGGCGTACAGGGTGTGGTCGACACCGCAGCCGACGTTGACGCCGGCATGGAAGCGCGTACCGCGCTGACGCACCAGGATGTTGCCGGCGCGCACGCTCTCGCCGCCGTAGTGCTTCACGCCCAGGCGCTTGGAAATGGAATCGCGCCCGTTGCGCGTGCTACCGCCTGCCTTTTTATGTGCCATGGCTAGAAATCCTCAGCTCAGCCGACGTTGATGCCGGTGATCTTCAATTCGGTGTAGTCCTGCCGGTGCCCCTGACGCTTACGGTAGTGCTTGCGCCGACGCATCTTGATGATGGTGATCTTATCACCGCGGCCGTGGCCCTCGACGCGCGCCTTCACGGTGCAACCATCCACCAGCGGCGCGCCGACGGTGACCTTGTCCTCGTCGGTAACCAGCAGCACCTGGTCGAGCTCGATCTCGGCGCCCGCCTCAGCGTCCAACTTCTCGACGCGCAGGGTCTGCCCTTCGCTCACCTTATACTGCTTTCCGCCGGTCTTGATTACAGCGTACATGGTCTGAATTCTCCGAAAGTCCCGCGCGACGCGGCGGGAGGCACCACCAAAGGCGGCAATTCTAGCGACACGGCCGCGGCAGGTCAACGTCGGCGGGGCATTTGCTTGACACCTCCAGGGGTGGCCCATAGCATGCACATCCCCCTCAGCCCCGTGTTGGGAAACCATGACGATTCAGGGCCTTTACACCCTCATCCAAGACGATATGCAGTCCGTGGACGCGGTAATCCAGCGCCAGTTGCGCTCCGATATCGCGCTCATCAACCAGATCGGCTATTACATCGTGAACAGCGGCGGCAAGCGCCTGCGCCCCGCGCTGCTGCTGCTCTCCGCGGGGGCCCTGAACTACAACGGCCGTCAACACTGGGAGTTGGCCGCGGTCATCGAGTTCATCCACACCGCCACGCTGCTGCACGACGATGTGGTGGACGCCTCGCAGCTGCGCCGCGGCGAGGAAACGGCCAATGCCCGCTGGGGGAGCGAGGCCAGCGTGCTGGTGGGCGACTTCCTCTACTCGCGCTCCTTCCAGATGATGGTGCAGATCGGCAGCATGCGGGTCATGGAGATCCTCGCCGAGGTCACCAACACCATTGCCGAGGGCGAGGTGCTGCAGCTCCTGAATTGCCACGACGCCGACACCACCGAGGAGCGCTACCTCGAGGTGATCCACCGCAAGACGGCCAAGCTGTTCGAGGCCGCCGGACAGCTCGGCGCCGTGCTCGCGGGCGCCACGCCCGCGCAGGAACAGGATCTGGCCGCGTACGGGCGCCACCTCGGCGCCGCCTTCCAGTTGGTGGACGACGTGCTCGACTACAGCGCCTCACCGGAAGAAATGGGCAAGAACATCGGCGACGATCTCGCCGAGGGCAAGCCGACCCTGCCCCTCATCTATGCCATGCGTCACGGCACCCCTGAGCAAGCCGAGGTCATCCGCCGCGCCATCGAACAGGGCGGACGCGAGGCCATCGCGGATGTCACGCACGCCGTTGAATCCACCGGCGCCATCGCGTACACTGCGCGCTGCGCGCAGGACCAGGCAAACCAAGCCATTGCTTGCCTGGACGACTTACCTGCCTCGCGCTACAAGGACGCGCTGCGCGGACTGGCCGAGTTCGCGGTCAACCGCACCTACTGACGTTGTCCAATTTCCAGTTTTCGGGGTGTAGCTCAGCCTGGTAGAGCACTGCCTTCGGGAGGCAGGGGCCGGAGGTTCAAATCCTCTCACCCCGACCATCGTTCTGTTCCCGAGTTTTTTGCGGTAGCTGGCGTTTCAGCGTCAAACCTTTCCGCCCAGATTCCTTGTGAGGCAGTGCCTGCCGTCCCTGGCGGTACGCAGGTGGCTCTGTTGAGCCCCAGCCGCGCCTTCCATGGTGCGGGCCACGCTGAATGGCATTTTCTTTTTCGGCCTCGACCCCACCATAGAGCTCACCGGGCGTGGACAGTATCTGGAGCGGCGGATGGTGAGCGAGCGGGCAACGCTCGCCCACAACCTGTATGTGGATGCGGGACGGACGGTGATCTGGGGCGATGGCAACGGTGGGACCGGTGCGGCGAGCGGGACCACCGGCGAAGCACCGGTGGACCACCCATCTACGGCCACCTGCCGCGTCAGCCGCCGGCGGTGCCGGGCAGCTACAGCGGCACGATCGTGGTGACTGCGACCTCCTGAAAGGAGCCGAGCGGGCGCTCAGTTACCCAGCGTGTCGAAAAAGAAGCCGGAGACCAGCCGCTCGACCGGCACGAAATCGTCCGTGAGAACCGGCAGCTGCTCGCGTGGCAGGCCGACCTGGAACAGCGGCTCGTTGACCCGCAACCAGCCGCGCTGGCCGCCGCCCTGGCGCGCGGGCCGGATGAACTCCGGCGGTGCATGGGCATCGCTGGCGGAGATCACGTAGGTCATGCGGGTCGGTTCCGAAGGCGCGAACTCCATCCACACCGCCACGTGCGCGAAGTCGCGCTCGAGGGTGTTGACCATGGTCTTGACGAGCTCGGCGTTGGGAAAGGCATCCAGCACGTTGAGGATGTAGATGCCGTGCTCGGTCAGCCGCGACTTGACCAACTGGTTGTACTCACGCGTGACCAGGTGATAGGGAATGGAGATGTCGTGAAAGGCATCGCCGAACACCACGTCGTAGCGGGTGTCGTTGCGCCCGAGGGCCATGCGCGCGTCCTCGTGCAGGATGCGCATGTCGGCGGTGTCCACGAACAGCTTTTCGGCCGCCACGCGCGTCACCAGCGGGTCGATCTCCGCCACCGTAATGCCCGCCTGGGGGCGCAGGTGGCGAATACCGCGCGGCAGGGTGTAGGCGCCGCCGCCGGCGAAGAAGTAGTTGAGGTCGCCGGCGCGCTCACGGCCGAAGTGGTGCAGCACCAGCTCGTCCATCAGGTGCACATAGGGGGCCACGAACAACGCCGGGTGCTGGGAGCTGTTGGCGCCGTGCTTGAGGTAGTCGAGCACCAAGGCGCGGGTGGGGCCGAAGGCACTGGGCTCGTCGACCACGCGGATGCAGAAGTAGCTGCTCTCACGCTCGCACGGGTCGATCAGGGCGCCGCGCGCATAGCCCACGGAGGCGATCAGCACCAACCCGGCGACCAGGGCGGCGGGCACCGCGCGGCGCGCGCGCAACAGGAACGGCGCCGCGAGCACCAGGAGCCCGATACCGGTGCCGACGATCACGTTGCGCGTGCCGACGTATTGGATGAGCACGAAGCCGGTGATGAAGGTGCCGAGGATGGCGCCCAGCGCCGCCAGGGCATGCATGCGCCCCACCACGTGGCCGGCGCGCGCATCCAGGCGCAGCGCGATGGTGGTCAGCAGCGGCGTGATCACGCCGAGCAGCACCCCGGGGATGAAGAACAGGGCCAGCACGTAAAAGAAACTGGCGCTCAGCAGCCCCAGTCCGCGCGTCTCGATCATGGGCGCGACCAGCGTCAGCAGCGGCAGGATCGCCAGACTGAACAGGCCGGCCAGACCGAGGGTGAGGCCGACCGCCTGTTCGTCACCGCCCCGGTCCGCCCATAGACCGCCGAGCCAATTGCCCAGCGACAGGCCGGCGAGAATCACGCCGATGATGGACGTCCAGGTGTACAGGGAGACGCCGACATAGGGCGCGAGTAGACGCCCGGCGACGATCTCCAGCACCAGAAGGAAGGCGGAACTGACGAAGACCACTGCTCCGTACCACATCAATCGCGCGCGGTTTGCGCGGCTTGCTACGTCGGTCATGCTGTTTGCGCTGCCTCATGCAGACCGCGACCCGAGGCGCCGCGGTGCGGGATGTTCGGCCCGGAATCGGGCATGGCCGCAGCCTATCATGATCGTAGAGGCCAATGAACCGTCGGCCGCGCGTCAGGGGGTGGACTGGTTGTTCTCGAAGCGGCGGCTGAAGAAACGGAAGCTCTGCTTGCCGCCGTGCTTCACCTCGTACATGGCGGCGTCGGCGCTGCGCAGCAGACCGTCCCGATCCTGGGCATCGAGCGGATAGAGCGCGATACCCACGCTGACGCGAATCAGGCATTGGTGCTCTTTGAGCGGCAGCGGCCGTGACAACTCACTCATGATCTTCTCGGCCACCACGGTCGCGTCGGCGACCGATTCCAGACCCCGCAACAACAGCGTGAATTCGTCTCCGCCGATGCGGGCGACCGTGTCCTCGGCGCGCACCACCCCCTCCAGGTGACGCGCGACCTGGCGCAGCAGCAAGTCACCGTACTCGTGCCCCAGGGTGTCGTTTATGCCCTTGAAGTCGTCCAGGTCCACGTAGAACACGGCGAGCTTCTCGCGGGCGCGCTGCGCGTGCGCCAGCGCCTGATCGAGCCGGTCGATGAACAGGGCGCGGTTCGGCAGGCCCGTCAGCACGTCGTAGTGCGCGAGGTGCTGGAGGCGCTCCTCGAAGGCCTTGCGCTCGGTGACGTCCTCCATGAGGCCCGCCACGCGCACCAGGCGGCCGCTGTCGTCGCGTACGGGAAAGCCGCGCGCCTGCACCCAACGCAGCGTGCCGTCCGGGCGTACGACACGAAACTCCATGATGACCTGCGGCTGCTCGCGCAGCACCGACGCCAAGGCGCGAATGGTGGCGAATACGTGGGAGCGGTCCTCGGGGTGCACGCCGTGGATCCAGTCGCCGGGCCGGGTGCGCAGGCGCTCGCGCGACCGCCCCCAGATTTCCTCGTAGGCCGGACTGACATACACCAGGCGCGGGCGGGCCAGGTCGCTGATCCAGAACACCTCGCGGATGTTTTCGGCCAGCTGGCGGAACTGCTCGTCGCTGCGCCGCAAGGCCTGCTCCACGTGATAGCGGCGCGTGATGTCGATGCCGGTGGCGACCAGAAACTCGGCCTCGCCATGCGCGCCGCACAAGCGCCGAAACGTCCAGTCGACCATGCGCTGACGTTTGCCGCGGCCTACCCACAACTCCATGCGCCGGGCGCCGGGCGAGGTGCTGATGTGGTGCATGAGGTTCTTCGCCGCGGCGGCCTGCGAACGCTCGCTGAGCACCTCCCACACCGGCCGTCCGCGTAGCGCCGCGCTCGATTGGCGCACCAGGCGTTCGCAGCTGCGGTTGCACTCGGCGATGCGCCCGTCGGGCGACAGCACCAACACGAAGGCATCGGCGGTATCGAACACCGCATTGCGAAAGTCGCGCTCGCGACTGAGCGTCTGCTCGATGCGCCGCCGATCCACCACCTCGTCCTGCAATGCGCCGAGCAGGCGCTCCACGCGCCGGCTGTAGCGACCGTGGGCGCGCAGGTACCCGGCCAGCAACAGGCTGAACAGCATCACCGTGGCGGCCGCGGCCCAGGCGCGCCGCGGCCGGTGAGCGTGCCGCCCGTAGAAGGCGGGACTCGGGGTCGCCACTGCCTCCCAGGCGCGCCCGCCCACCACGAACATGCGCCGCGCCGCCCACGGATAGGGTGCCGCCTCGGTACGGGCGGCGACACCGTCACTGTAAGCGTAGAGAAAGCGCTCGCCGGCGCTCCCCGACTCGTCATACAGGAGAATATCCACGCCGCGCGGCTCCAGGTGGCGCAGCGCCTGTTCCACCAGGTGCCCGACGTGCAAGACCCCCACTACGAAACCTTCCAGCGACGCGTGCCGTTCCCCTTCGGTGGCGTCGCGTGCAAACACCGGATGCACGCCGAGCACCGCATGGACACCTTCGTCAGGCCCGTTCGTGTACGGCAGGCGGCCGCTGAGTGCAAGCCGCTCGGTGTCGCGTGCCCGCTGCAGGGCCTCGTGCGCCGTGCCGCTCACCGCCAGGTCCCGCCCCAGCCATTCGTCCAGGGCGGGCGCCAACGTGATCAGCGGAAACGCAAAGGGCAACGGCGGCTCGTAGAGGTTGAGCGGGTCGTCTATCCAGGCCTGCTCGATGTGGAAGCCGGGCAGCCGGCGCCGCAGCTGCGCTTCCAAGCCGGCGAGATCGGTCGGCTCCACAGCGGGCGCCCAGCCGACCGCCTGCACGGCGAAGAAGCGCTGCCCGAATACATTGAGGAAATCGACAAAGTCACGCTCATCCGGCAGCGAGTGCGCCATGCGAAACGCCGCCGTGGCACGGATAACCTCGAGCTCGTGGTCGAGTTCGCGTTGCAGGGCCGTGATACGATCGTGGGCGATGAGCTCGAACTCCAGATGAAGTTCGCGCTGTTCGTGATTGGAAATCAAGACATAGGCGACGGCCGCCAGCACCACACCGCCCGCCAAAGCAATGTAGGTCGGAAGATACCAGTGGCGCCCTCCCCCACCGGCTTGCGCTGGTCGCTGTTCGGTCATGCGCTCCCTGCGCCTCGAGGATCCTTTTTATAATGTCCTCATGAGTTTATCCCGGATGGACGGCCGCAGACCAGCCCCCCATATGCCTAGGATGACCGACTATCAGTGCGGTGAATAACCCAGCCAGCCGCCGCCGTAGCCCAGCGACCACCACAACACCAGGGCCAGCACCAACACCAGGCCTGCCGGTGTGCGCCAACGGCTGAGCCGACGCTCCACCAGGGCGATGTTGCCCAGCACCAATGCGCGCGTCCGTCGCTCAAGCAAGAGACCGAAGGCCTGCACGCGTCGGCGGGGCACGTCCAAGGAAACGGACGCCAATGGCCTGAGTAGCGCTTCGGCCGGACGTAGCAGATCCCCCGGCGGCACACCCGGCCATCGAATCCCCCCACCAAACCGCCAGCCGAAAGCCGCCACGACAATGCCGGCCAACACCGGCCAAAGGGCGTCCCACCCGGCGCCGAGGGGGCCGGGCGCGGCGAGCGGCGCCCGACCGTAGACCGCCACGACCCACGCCACGCCCGCCATGAGCGCGAGCGTCCCCAACCACGGCACCCACACCCCGGGCGCGGCCGCCTGCCCGTGCGGCTTGTGCAGCACCAACCACAAGAAGCGCGCCATCAACAAGGTGGTCCCCATTGCCGCCAGCGCCAGGACGGCGTCCAGATGGTTGTCGGCCACGGCCGCTTTGAGCAGCGCCTTGGCCAGAGCGCCACTGGTGAGCGGCGCGCCCGCCAGCGCGAGCCCCGCCAGCGCGACGCCGGCGACGACCGCCACGCGCGCGAGACGCGCGCGCGGCAGCGGGGAGATCACGCTCACCCCCATGAACAAGGCACCCTTGGCGAAGCCGTGGTGCAGCGCGTAGATGAGGATCGCCCACAGGATGATCTCGGCCTGCGCCGGGTGCAACAGCGCCAGCCCCACGCCCACGGTGACGAACCCCATTTGGCTGATGCTCGAGTAGGCCAACACCACCTTCAGTTCCCGCTGCGCCAGGCCGACCGCCACGCCGTAGAACGCGGCCAACAGACCGAAGGCGACGAAGGCCGCGCCCCAGCCCGGCAGTGCGGTCTCTCCGATCGGCAGAAAACGCAGCCAGCCCAGCAGGCCGGCCTTGATGATGGTTCCGCTCAGCACCGCGCTGGCCGGCGCCGGGGCCGCCGGATGGGCGAGCGGCAGCCACACGTGCAGCGGTATCACGCCGACCTTGATACCGAAACCGACCGCGATGAGGGCCACGATGAGGTCGCGCTCGGGGGCGGTGGCAACCGCCGCCCGCAGGGCCGCAAAGCCGGCCTCGCCCGCCGCCGCGACCGCCATCAACACCCCCGCGAGCAGGACGGCCTCGCCCAGCAGAGCGAGAATGAGATAGATGCGCCCCGCCTCGCGCGCCTGCGCATCGCCGCGGTGCAGGATCAGTCCGTAGGCCGCGAAGCTCATCAGGGTGAAGAAGGCGTAAAAACTCACCGCGTCCTGCGCCATGATGAGCCCCGCGCTGCCAACGAAGCTGAGCAGAAAAAAGGCAAAGAAGCGTGGCGCGGCCGGGTCGCGAGCCAGCGTCGCCTGGGCCTGCAGACCCGCGAGCCACCACAGCAGCGCCACCAGCAGCAGCAGGATCTCGCCGCTGAGATCGACCCCCAGCACCACGCCGAACAACACATCGTCGAGGTACAGGGGCGGCGGGGCATACAGCGCCAAGCCGAACACCGGCGGGATGGTCCACGGCGCCATGGCGAGCACGACCGGGCGCAGCGGCGCCACCACCAGCAGCGCCGCCACTGCGGTCGGCAACAGCAGCGCCAGCAGCCACAACGCGCTCATCGCGCTTGCCCCCTCATGGCGCGTACTGCTCCCGCGTGGCGAGCGCCGTCCACGCCAAGGGGCTCCAGGCCGCCGCGGCAAACAGCCCGATCAAAAGGCTGATGGCGGCCGTAATCACCGGCGGCCACAACAGGGCCCGCCCGGTCTCCGGGCGTGGGCGCGGATCAGCCCAGCCGGCCGTGGTCGGCAGAAACCACGCCCGGTAGAGCAGCGGGAGGAAGTAGGCGGCGTTCAGCAGCGTCGAGCCTGCCAGCACGGCGATCCACAGCCCCTGCCCGCTCTCCAGGGCGCCGAGGCCGAGATACCACTTGCTCACGAAACCCGCTATCGGCGGCATACCCATCATGCCGAGGGCGCCGACGGTGAAGGCCGCAGTGGTCCACGGCATGCGCCGCCCCACCCCGTTGAGCTCGCTGACACGATGGATATGCAGCGTCTCGGCGTAATTGCCCGCGCAGAAGAACAGGGTGATTTTCATGACGCCCTGGTGCACCAAATGCACCACCCCGCCGAGGGTGGCAAGCGGCCCCACGATGGCCACACCGAGCACGATGTAGGACAACTGGCTGACGGTGGAGAAGGCAAGCCGCCGCTTGAGGTCTTCCTGCATGAGCGCCCGCAGCGAGGCGTAGATGATGGTGAAGGCCGCCAGGCTCGCGAGCGGCCACATCAGGCCGAGGTCGCGCGCGAACTCCACGCCGTAGATCTCGTACACCACCCGCACGATGCCGAAGGCACCCGCCTTGACCACCGCCACCGCGTGCAGCAGGGCACTCACCGGCGCCGGCGCGACCATCGCCACCGGCAACCAGCCATGCAGCGGGAACAGGGCGCACTTGACCCCCAGCCCGCCGATCAACAGCACGAACAGCGCGACGAGAATGCCATGGGACAGGCCGGCATCGGCCAGCACGCCGCCCGCGGCAAATTCCACCGGACCGGCCAGCGCGTATAGCCACACCAGCCCGACCAGCAGCACCACGCCGCCGCTGAGCGTATAGGCGAGGTACACCCGCCCGGCGCGCAGTGCCGCCTCGGTGCCGCGGTGGACCACCAGCGGATAGGTGACCAAGGTGAGTATCTCGTAGAACACGAAGAAGGTGAACGGATTGCCCGCCATGGCGATGCCGACGGTGGCCGACACGCACAGCGAAAAGAACCCGAAGAAGCGGCTGCGGTTGCCCGAGCCTTCGTGCTCCAGATAGGCGATGGCATAAACGGTGGTCAGCAGCCACAGGCCGGCCGACAGGGTGACGAACAGCAGGGCCAGCGGATCGGCGCGCAGCACCAGGTCAAGCCCCGGCAACAGCGGGTAGCGCAACTCGTACTCTACGCCGTGGTACACGCCCCAGAGCATGAAGCCGATCAGCACGAGCTTGCTCAGCGCGCCGGTGAGGTTGATGACGGTGCGCAGGCCGCGGCGCCCTTCCGGCAGGGTGAAGATGATCAGCCCCGCCAACAGCGAACTCAGTACCACCAGCAAGGGCAGCGCCGAGCCGATCATGGTGCCACCTCGGTAAACGGGGCGGCCTCTTCCAGCAACTCCAATGGCAGCACCGCGTAAAAGCCCAGCGCGGCGGCCACCGCCGCCAGCACCAGCGGCGCCCACTCCAGGCGCCTCGGCAGCCGCCGCACCGCCAGGGTGCCGGCCGCCGTCGAGGGCACGATGCGCGAGGCGCTGCGCAGCACGCGGAACACGTAGGCCGCCGCGAGCAGCCCGCCCAGCACGATCGCGCCGACGTAGAACCACATCTGTGCCTCGACCGCGGCGCTCAACAGCAGCCACTTCGCGACGAAGCCGCCGCTCGGCGGCAGCCCCATCAGGGTCACGCCCGAGAGGCCGAACGCGAACAGCGTCACCGGCATGATGTGCGCGCTGCCGGACAAGCCGTCGATGCGATCATGCCCGTAGGCCAGCAGCAGGTTGCTGGCGGCCATGAACATGGCGGCCTTGGCCCCGGCATGGGCCAGCATGTAGAGCACCACACCGCTCCAGGCACTGGCCCCCTGCACCGTGAACGACAAGGGAAACAACAGGAACAGGTAGCCCATCTGTGCGACGGTCGAATAGGCCACCAGCAACTTGAGCCGGCGCTGGCGCAGTGCGTGCAACGAACCCCATATGATCGCCGCCACACCGAACGCGCCGAGCACGTGCCCGGCACGCGGATCGAAGGTGTCGGGGAACAACATGATCCAAAACCGCAGCAACAGGTAGAAGCCCGCCTTCACCACCAGCCCGGACAACAGCGCGCTGACCGGCCCCGGCGCATTGGCGTGCGCCGGCGGTAGCCAGAAGTGCAAGGGGAACAGCGCGATCTTGAGCCACATGCCGACGGTGATGAGGGCGAAGGCCACCCAAGCGACCGGCTCGTTCTGCAGGCGCGCGCCGACAGTGGCGATGTCGAGCGCACCGTAGGCGGCATACAACAGCGCCACCGCCATCAGGTACAGCAGCGAACCCAGCAGGGTGACCAGCAGATACCGCATGGAGGCGACCAGCGCCGGTCCCTTGCCGCTCAGCGCCGCGAGCGCCACCGACGCGAGCCCCACGAGCTCCAGTGTGACGTAGAGATTGAACAGGTCGGCCGAGACGAACAGGGCATTGAGCGCGCCGCTCAGGAACAGCCACAACGGCCAGAAGTAGCGGCCGGCCCGGTCGTCCGCGAAATAGGCGGTGGCATACAGGCCGATGAACCAGTTCACCACGCCCGTCATCAACAATGCCAGCGCGGCGAGCCCGTCGACGTAGAGGTCGATACCGAGCGGCGCACCCCAGCCCCCCAGCGGATAACGCAGCGCCCCCTCCAGCGCCACGTGCCGCGCCAAGCCCGCGGCACTGCCCAGCGCGAGCGTGGACACCGCGAGGGCGAAGTACGGCATGGCGCGGCCCACCACAAAGGCGAGCGCCGCACCCGCGAGGGGCAGCGCCAAGGAGCCTGCGAGAAAGAGCGCCGCCGACACGCGCTTAGTAGTCGCGGGCAGCGCGGTGGGGCGGCGGCGGCGTGTCGTGCTCGCCGGGCAGCGTGGTTCGGCCGGTGACGTCGCGGATACGCCGCGTCAGGGCCAGCGCGTAGGCCGCGGTGCAGACGGCCACCACGATGCCGGTCAGTACCATGGCTTGCGGGACCGGGTCCGGCGCCACCCCCGGCACCCGTGCGCCGGCGCCGATGAACACCATAAAGGTGCCGCTGGCCATCACGTTCAAGCCCAGCACCTTGTGCAACAGGTGCGCCTTGGCGAGCAAGCCGTGCAGCCCAAGGCTGAACAGCGCCACCCCCACCAGCATGAACCACACCCCCTGCGTCACGGCGCCTCCTGTTGTCGACCCTGCACGGGCAGCGGGCGTGCGGCGTGGGGCTCGGCCGCGAAGAACAGCGCACCCAGCGTGACGGCGATGGATACGGTCAGCGCGAGTTCCACGCCCAGGATAAACGCGCCGACCTGCCCCGCCGGATACTCGAGGAAATGGCCGCCGAACAGACCCGCCAATCCGGCCGACAGAAACACCAGCAGGCCGAACACCTGGAGCACCCGCAGCGGGAAGGCATGACCCCGGTGCGGCGCGAGCAGGCCGGACAGCAGCAGCACGATGCCGGCGGCACCGATCAGCGTCCCGGCTTGGAAGGCCCCGCCTGGCTGGTTGGTTCCGGCCCAGACCAGATAAATCCCGGTCAGCACCAGCAGCGGCACCAGAAAGCGGGCGAGCACGGTGAACATGCCGCCCATGCGGACCGCACCCGGAAACGCGCTCACCGGCCGGCCGCCAAGCGCCCAGGTGGCGGTGAGCGCGAGCAGCAGCACCCCGATCTCAAGCAGCGTGTCCCAAGAGCGGAAATTGAGCAGCACCGCGGTGACCGGATTGGCGGCGCCGGCCTCGGCTATGCGCTGGTCCACTGCCGGCGCGAGCCCGCGGAAGTCCTCCGCCATGCTCCATACCGCCGTGGCGAGGATGGCGGCCACGCCCGCCACCAGCAATCCCCGCGTCCAACGCCCCGCCCAACCCAGCCGTACGCGGGGCCGCGCATCGAAGGTCGCATAGGCACTGTGGCCGGTAGTGGCCAGCGTAATCAGCAGCAGCACGCCCGTCAGGCCGGCGCCGATGGCCGCCTCGGCGAGGGCCAGATCCGGGCTGCCGAGACGCGCCCACGCCAGCGCCACCATCAGGCCGAATACGATGAACAACACCACCGCCTTGAACAGGTCGTCGCTACGCAGCAGGCGCCACGCGAGCCAGATCAACATAAGCCCAAGCACGGCGTCGAACACCGCGGCCACGATGCTCATCGACGCCTCCAGGCGGCTACGCCCTCACGCAAGGCGGCGCGCGCGATGAGGTGGCAGGCGGTCGCGCTAGCGAACAGTACCAGCAGCCAGATGGTCAGCAGCTTGACCACCTGGGCGGCGCCTTCCGCCTGCAGCATCAGACCGACGATCATCAGCCCAAGTCCGACGTTGTCGGCCTTGGTGATGGCGTGCAGGCGCGTGTAGACATCGGGGAAACGCAGCAGTCCCACAGTGCCTGCGGCAAAGAACAGCGCGCCGGTCACCACCAGCAACAGCGACAGGAGGTCGAGGATCATTCCCGCTCCTCGCCGCGCAGGTTGCGCGCGCGCTCGTCGGGATAATGACCACCCCACTGATGGACGAAGGCCGCCACCACCAGGGCCGCCAGCAGCGCGAACACCAGTGCGACGTCGAGCAGCGCGGGTTGGTCCACCGCGAAGGCAAGCAGCACCAGCACGCCCACGCCGGTGGTGCCGAACAGCTGCGCCGCCATCATGCGGTCGGCGGGGGTGGGCCCGCGCATGACCCGCACCAGACCGGCCGCCACGTTCAGGAGCAGAAACACCGTCACCGCCAGCAGTACGAGATTCAACGGCTCGCTCCCGCGTTGCCGGAGGCAGCCGGGAAGCTCTCGCCGAACACCGCGCCGACGCGCCGCTCCAGCGCCGCTAGATAGTCCGGGTAGTGCGGTCCGGCCACCAGCACATGCAGACGCAGGCGATCGTCCTCGATTTCCGCGCTGAGGGTGCCCGGCGTCAGGCTGAGCGTGTTGAGAAACAGCGCCCGCGGCAACGCGGCCCGCAGCCGCAACTCATAGTCCACGAACGCGGGGTCCAGCGGCATGCGCGGCTGCAGCGCCCGCCGCGCGACATCCACTGCACCGATCAAAGACTGCCCCGCGAAGTACACCACAAACCGCCCAAGGTTGATCGGCCGCCACCACAGATCGCCGGGCGCAAGCGTGAGCAGGCTAAGCCCCGCCACCGTCACGACCGCCACCACACCGAGCCACCACGCATAGGTCGAGCCGTCGGTCAGTGCCCACCAGAAACCGCCCAGCAACAGGGTGCGCCACACGAAGGCGATCGGATAGCTGGCCGCAAGCATGTCTTTATCGGATACCACGAGCATCCTCCCGCCCCGTGAAGCTACCCACAAGCTTGTCAGTGCCTTAGCGTCAGTTCAAGGCGCCCGGTCGGCGCGTTGCACGGCCACAAAGTGTGAACTACGTTTTCTGCACGTGCACAAGATGCAGCCGCAGCGGCACGCACGAGAGTTCACCGGGGGGACAGCAATGGAACTGCCGCACAAGGGATCGCGCGCCGTGGACCGCGAAGCGTCGTCGACGCAGGCAAGCGCCGCAGGCGCGCGGCCGCGCCCATGAAGCACCTCATCATCAGCCGTGAACTGCCGCCCGCGCCCTATGCGGCGGGGGGGATAGGCACCTACGTCGACAACATCATGCGGCTTCTGGCCGCCGAGGGCGAGACGGTGCACGTCATCGGCCAGCGCTGGGAGGGCGCACCGGATCGCCACGAGGTGCGCTGCGGCGGGCGCCTGGTGATCCACCGCATCGCCCCCGAGGATCGACCGCCCCGGCCCTTGGCGGGTCACGCGCGGGCGCGCTGGGCGGAGGAGCTGCGCGCGTTGCGTGGCGCGCCTTTCCCCAACCAATGGTTCGCCCTGCACGCAGCCCTTCTGGCCGAGCGTCTGATCGAGGAAGAGGGTATCGACGTCATCGAGGGCCAAGAGTGGGAGGCGCCCCTCTACTACCTCCTGCTGCGCCGCGAGCTGGGCCTGGCGCCCGCGCGTCGACCACCCTGCATCGTGCACCTGCACTCGCCGAGCGAATTCATAACCCGCTACGACGGGCAGCACGGCGCGAGCGCCGGCGCCTACGCCATGCAGCACATGGAACGCTACTGCATCATCCGCGCCGATGCCCACCTATGCCCCAGCCGATTTCTGGCGCGCCAGTGCGAGGCGCATTACGGCCTGGCGCCGAACAGCGTGTCGGTGATCCGCCTGCCCATTGGCGACCTCACGCCGCAGGTGCGCAGTGCGCTGACCTGGACCAGGGGCAGTATTTGCTACGTCGGGCGCCTGGAGCCGCGCAAGGGCGTCATCGAATGGGTGGATGCCGCGGTTCAGGCGGCCGCGCGCGATCCGAACGTGTGTTTCGATTTCATCGGCGCGGACCACCCGGCCGGCGACGGCGGCCTGAGCATGCGCGCCTTCCTGCGCCAGCGCATTCCCCCGCCGCTACGTCCACGCTTCCGCTTCCACGGCCCCCAGCCGCGCGAGGCCCTGCCGGGTTTTCTGGCGCGCGCCCGCGCCGCGGTGGTGCCCTCGCGCTGGGAGAACTTCCCCAACACCTGTATCGAGGCCATGGGCAGCGGCCTGCCGGTGATCGCCTCGCGCTTCGGCGGCATGGCGGAGATGGTCGGGGACGGCGAGACCGGCTGGATCGCCGATGCGCCCGATCAGACCACACTCGCGCCGGCGCTGCACGAGGCGCTGCAGCGCTGCCTTCGCGCCTCGCCCGCGCAGCGCCAGGCCATGGGGGAGGCGGCGGCGGCAGCCGTGCGCACCCTGTGCGACAACCGCCGCATCGTGCAGACACACATCGCCCTGCGCGCCCGCGTGGCCGAGCGCGGCGCGGGCGCGCGGGCCGAGACCGCCGCCTCGGCACCCGCGCCCGGCGTGGTGCTGTGGGTGCGCAGCGTCCACGGAGCGCGCAGCGCACTGGATGCGCTGCACGCGCAGACTACACCGCCGACGTGCCTGGTCGTGGTCGGGCCGCCCGAGAGCGCGGTCAAGGCCGAGGCCGACGCCGCCGGCGCGGCCTTGGTGGCATTGCGCGCGCAGAGCGGCACCGAGGCCTGGAACGCAGGCTATGCCCGCGCCGCGCGCGCGGGCGCCGCTGCCGCACCTGGATGGATGTTTCTCGACGAGGACGACCTGCTCGCCCCCGACGCCCTGGAGCGGCTGGGGGCGGCACTGGCGGCGGCGCCCGACGCAGGGCTGGTCACGTGCTGGAGCGCGCTGCCGGAGGGTGGGACGCACGTGCCGCTCGATCCCGCCCTGCCGCATCTGTGGTTCGCGCCGGCGCTCGGTCATGCGACGGTGTTTCGCGCGACGGCCTTGCCGCCGGGGGAGCCTTTTGCGCCCGCCGCCGGGGCGGGGCTGGAGCGTTGGGAACTGGCGGTAGGCGTACTCGCCCTCGGCTGGCGCGGACTTACCTATCCCGCGCTGCTCGCCCGGCGCGCGCGCGATCCACTGCCCGGCGTGCTGCCGTGGGAGACGCTGGTGGCCTTCCGCGAGCGGCGCGCGGCACTGGTACGCCGCCATCCGGAGGCGCTGGCGCGCGCCGCGCACCTCATCACCGAGGTGTTCGTCCCCCTGGACGCACGCACGCTGCCTCCGCCGCCACCCCGGCCGCGGGGACGGCGCGAGGCGTGGCGGCGGCGGGCCGCGCGACTGCGCCGCCGCGCGGCCCGCTGGCTCGCGCGCCTGCAAGGGGGCGTGGCCCCGGCGCGCACGCTGCGCGAGGAGAGCGCACCGTGAACGAGCGCCTGTGCGTGATCATTTGTACCCACAATCGCGCCGGCCCCCTACGTGGGGCCATTGAGAGCGTTCTCGCGCAGCATGACCCGGCAAGGGATTTCCAGTTACTGGTGGTGGACAACGCCTCCACCGACCGCACCGCCGAGGTGGTGGCCGCGTATCCGGACGTGCGCTATGTGTACGAGTCCACACCGGGCCTCAACCCGGCGCGCAACGCCGGCTGGCGGGCGGCGCACGCGCGCTACGTCGCGTTCCTGGACGACGACGCCGAGGCCGCACCCGGATGGATCTCCGCCGTGCGGGCCGGGCTCGCCGCCGCGGACGGGCGGCCGGCCATCGTCGGCGGCCCGGTGGAGCCGGTGTGGTGCGGGGCGCGCCCCGCCTGGCTGTCCGACCAGCTCGCCGTGGCGCTGCCGGCCATCGACTGGGGCGGCGAGGCGCGCGCACTGGGCGACGTAGCCAGCGAGTGGCTGATCGGGGCGAACATGGCGATGCCGGTGGCGCTGCTCGAGTCGGTGGGCGGGTTCGACCCGCGCCTGGACCGCTGCGGTGCCAACCTGCTGTCTAACGGCGACATCCTCATTCAGCGCGAGGCGCAGCGGCGCGGCTATCCCCGGCTATACCGGCCCGACATGCGCGTGCGCCATCCGGTGGCCCCTGCGCGCCTCACGCCCCGCTGGTTTCGCCAGCGCCACTACTGGCAGGGACGCTCCGATGCGGCAATGGAAATGATCGAGCGTCGGCCGGACGCGCGCCGGCGCATGCGCGCGGTGCTGCGCCGGGCCGCGCGGCTGCTCGGCTCGACGCAGACGCTGCGTGATCTCGTGCGCCCCGCGCGCGATGCACAGGCCTTCACCCGCCATTGCTTCGCGCTGATCGAACTGGGGCACATCGCCGGCTTGCTAGGCGCAGGGAGGCGCGCATGAGCCGGCTCCTGCGTCTGCGCTTCGTCCATACGCGCTACCCGCACTGGTGTGCGCGCTCAGGCTTTACGCAAGTCGTGCGCCACCTCGATCCTGCCGGCTTTCGCAGCGTGCTGGACGGCGCGGCCGACAGTGACGACGACGTGCCGCGCTGGCTTGCGGCCGCCAAACCCTGGCTGCGCCGGCGCGTCGCGCGCGGCGCGATGCCTTGGTACAAACTGGGCGACCTGATGGCCGAGCTGCGCGCCCTTCCGGGGGCGCTGGCGGGACGCTATCACGCGGTCCACTTCCTCGACGGGGAACATGCGGGCCAGTACCTGCCGCGCTGGCTCAAACGCGTGCCCTGGCCGCGTCCCGTGACGGTCGCGAGCTTCCATCAGCCGCACACCCTGCAGGAACAACTTCTCAACCCGACCCTGATCGGCGCCCTGGACCACGTTACGGTGCTCTCGCCCTCTCAGGTGCCGTTTCTCGCGCGCTACCTGCCGCGCGAGCGCATCCACTTGTTTGCGCATGGCGTCGACACGGCGTTCTTCCGCCCGCCGATGCAGCGGCAACACACCGATCGCCTGCACTGCATCACCGTGGGCCACTGGCTGCGGGACTGGCCGCTCATGCGCGCCGTCGCCGCGGCATTCCGCGACGACCCTCGCGTGCACTTCCACGTGGTGAGCAGTGGCGACACTGGCCTCGATGGATTACCCAATGTCACCCTCTACCGCGGCATCTCGGACGACGAGCTCGCGCAACGCTATCGTCAAGCGGACGCGCTCCTGCTGCCGCTCACGGAATGCACGGCCAACAACGCGCTCCTGGAGGGCATCGCCAGCGGGCTGCCGGCCGTCACGACCGATCTGGCGGGAACGCGCTTTCATCTCGCCGGCGCGGGCGCCATCCTGACTCCGCCCGCCGACGCAAGAGCGTGCGTGGAAGCACTGCGCGCCCTACGTGATCAGCCGGACCGGCGCGCCGCCCTCGCCCGCGAGGCCCGGCGGCGCGCCGAGGAACTGGCGTGGCCGAGCATCGCGCTCCGCTTCGAGACGTTCTATCGGGAGATCGTGACGCGCGGCACGCGGTTCGAAGCGCGTCTGCCTGCGCCCGGCGCCATCAGGCGACGCCGGTCTTCCAAAATCCATTAGCCCCGCAGCCGCGTTGCGCGCGTGACACACTCACGCGCACGGCCTCGCAACGTCCTCGCTCATCGTCCCCCCGCTTGGTGCAGCGGTGCCGCCGCACCGGGTTCGCGTGCGGAGGAAGGCGCCCCCTTCGCCGAGCTCTCGACGCACGCTCTCGCGAATCCGAGCAGCCGGGCGTCTACCGAGGGTGGGTGCTCATGCAGATACCGCTCCAGTGCCTGGAGGGAAGGCGGCGGGCGCTGCGCGGTCTGGAACGCGCACTTGCCGTCACGAAGTCCGCGCAGCGACTGACGCACCGCTTGGCGAAACTCTCGGTTGCGCAACAGGCGCGCGTCCGCCGCGGCCGCCCGCGCGAGGCAGAGCAACTGACCACGGGCGTCATTCGCGCGTGCACACAGTTCCGCCAGGTAATAGCGGTGGAATCGACTGTAAACCCCGCGGCGCAAGGCGCGCGGCATCGTCGGGTGGTGGCGGCGCAGCGCGGCGAACACGAACCGGTGGGCGCGCGCCATGCGCCGCCAGTTGCTGCTCGACATGCTGCTGGTCAACTGGCGATAGCCCACGACCAGCCGCGGCAGCCTCACGAAGTGGAAGTGCCGCGCCACACGCAGGTGCAGATCGTAATCTTCACATCCTTCGGCCCGGCGCGCGCGAAGCGTGGGGTCATAGCCGCCACAGCGCTCGAAGCACGCGCGGCGAAACACCGTGGCGCTGGCGTTGCCGATGAAGAACTCGACCATCAGCGCGGCGTACACATCGCCCTCTTCGCCCCCCGCGTTGTATCCGCCGGTCGGCCGGCCGGCTTCATCGACGTGCACCGACCACGCATACGCGGCGCCCACGCGCTCGGATTCGGCCGATAGCCGCCGCACCTGCAGCGCAAGCATGTCGGGAAACCACAGGTCATCCGCATCCAGCGGTGCGATGTACTCGCCGCGCGCGTGCGCGATACCGGCGTTGCGCGCCGCGGCCACTCCGGCGTTGGCTTGGCGCAGGAGTCTCACGCGCGGATCACGTCGTACGTAGTCCGCCACGACGCGCGCCGTGCCATCCGTGGATCCGTCGTCGACCACCAGCAGTTCCAGATTCTGGTAGTCCTGCCCGATGACGGAGTCGATCGCCTGCCTGATAAAGCGCTCGGCGTTGTAGGCCGGCATCACTACCGACACCAATCCGCCCTTTCCCGTTACCATGCCGTTGCTCCCGCAGGCATCGCCGGCACCGGACCCGTGCCTGCCCTGTGCATGCCACTTCCTCGTGTGATGTGCCTGCTCGCTGCCGGCGCGCGGCGCGCGCTCAACCGATGACGGCGCGCGGCCTCACGCTGCGAAGCGCGCCTCAAGGCATTTCCATGCGCGGCGAGGGATTAACGTCCGCTGGCAGTTCCCAGCGCGCGGGGAGGCGCAGCACGCCCTCCCCGGCGGCGGGCGCGTCGATCTGCATGCGGTAAGCGCGCGCATGATAGTCGAACATCCGTTCCCAGTTCTCGTGGTAAAGCCCCACTTCGACAAAGTACGCCCCGCCCGCCAGATCGTGGCGATCGAGCCACAACCGGACCCGCCCGCGCCCGTTTGCCATGGGCACGACGATACCGGCTTCGTGCGAATTGAGATCGCAACACACCACGCCGTCGTCGCGCACCAGCTTCACCTGAATGATGGGCGGCGGCAGCGCGCGGTGCGCGACGAACGCCATCTCGATGGGCAGGGCCGCCCTCGCCTGCAGCGCCGCCGGCACCCGTACGTCCGTCAGTTCCACCTCCAGGGTGCCGAAGCGGTTCTCGTTCATGGTCAGCGGCACCCCCGCTGCCGTGGCCGTTGCCACCGGCGTGATCGGGTCGCCGGTGTCAGCGCCCGGCACGGCGGCTTCGTAAGCCGCCACCACTTCGGCCGTCGTCCCGTGACGGCGAACCTGACCCTTCTCCAACCACAGGACCTGGTCGCACAGCCGACGCACTTCAGCCACGTTGTGCGATACGAGCAATATGGCGGTGCCCTCACGCTTGAAGTGTGCAATACGCTCCATGCAGCGGTTCTGGAAACTGAGGTCACCGACCGACAGAACTTCATCAATGAGTAGCACTTCGGGATCGGTGTGCGCGGCAATCGCGAACCCCAGGCGCAGGCGCATACCACTGCTGTAGGTGCGCAGCGGGGCGTCGATGAATGCCTCGAGCTCAGCAAAGCCGACGATGTCGTCCATGCGCCGCGCAACCTCCCGACGCGTGAGTCCGGAGATCACGCCGTTGACGTACGCATTCTCGCGCCCCGTGAGTTCGGGATGGAAACCGAGGCCGAGATCCAGCAGGGCGCCGATGCGCCCGTTGACGCGCAGACTGCCGGCATCGGGTTGGCTCACGCCGCCGACCAAGCGCAACAGGGTCGATTTACCGGCACCGTTGTGGCCGATCACGCCGAGCATCCGCCCGCGCTCCAGGCTGAAGCTCACGTCCTGCAGTGCCCACAGCACGGCCTCGGGGCGCAGGCCGCGCCAATTGCCAAGCAGGACGTCCTTCAGTCGATCGGGGCGACTGCGGCTGTAGCGCCGGAAACGCTTTCTGATACCGGCACAGGCTATGGCGATTGGCGTGTTCATAGTTCGTCCACCTTACGAACCGCGGCGCGGCGGTATAGGCGCACACTGAAATACAGCACCAGCAATGAGACCAAGAACACGACGGCCAGGCGCTCCCAGTCGGGACGGGTGTCGTACATCAGCACCGCGCGGTAGGCCTCCAACAGCGGCACCATGGGGTTCATCTGATACCAGTATTGATACGCTTCCGGCACCCGCTGCGCCTCGTAGAACACCGGGCTCAGAAACATCGACAGACGCAGCAGAACGTCGAGGAAATGCTGGATATCGCGAAAATACGCGTTCGCGGCCGCCACGAAGTAGGCCAGCGCGAGTATGAACACGAAGTTCACGGCCAGGATCAAGGGCAAGGTGAGCAGGCCCAGACCCGGCCGGCTACCGCCGACGATCAAGAACACGGTCAGCACGGGCAAGGCGAACAGCAAGTACACCAAGTGCGTGCTCAGGATGATCGGCGGCAGGATAGTAGGCGGAAAGCCCGGCTGGCGTAGCATGGTGGCATTGTTGGTGATCGAACCGGCCGACTGCGCCAGCGAGGCGGTCACCCAGCCCCACACCAGCAACCCGGTCAGGGCAAACGAGGTAAAACGCGGGGTGTCCATCGCCAGGATGACCTGGAACACGAAATAGAACACCAACAGGTGCAGCAACGGGTTCACCATGGTCCAGGCGATGCCGAGGACGGACCGCTTGTAACGCACCCGCACGTCGCGCCAAACCATCTCGCGCATCAGGTCGCGCAAGTAGCCCAGGCGCTGCAGAACGTGGGGCGCCGGTGCCGGGTAGGAAACGTTCATGCGCTACCCCTGCCCGCTTGTCCCTCATCGGCGGTGATTCTCTGATGCCAAGCCCACGCGGTGGCAACGATGTCGTCGAGCTGGCCATAGTGCGGACGCCAGTCCAACGCGCGGGCCGCCGCGCCCGGATCGGCGACCAGGTGTGGTGGATCGCCGGCCCGGCGCGGCGCGCCGCGCGTGGTGATTGTGCATCCGGTGACGCGCCGCGCGGCGTCCACGATTTCCTGCACCGAGTAGCCGCGCCCCAAACCGAGATTGAACGCTGAGCTGACCCCGCCGCCGCGCAGGTACTCCAGCGCCTGCACATGCGCGCTGGCGAGATCGGCCACATGCACATAATCCCGCACCGCAGTACCGTCCGGAGTCGGATAGTCCGTGCCATAGATGTCGATGTGCGCGCGCCGCCCCTGCGCGACCTCCAACACCAGCGGGATGAGGTGGGTCTCGGGCTCGTGCGCCTCCCCCACCTCCTGCTCGGGGTCGGCGCCGGCGGCATTGAAGTAACGCAGGCTCACATGCCGTAGCCCGTAAGCACGGCCGAAGTCCTGCATGATCTGCTCGACCATCAGCTTGCTGCGTCCGTAGGGATTGACGGGGCGGGTAGGCGTGCGCTCGTCGATCAATGCCTGTTCCGGCTCGCCGAAAATGGCACAGGTGCTGGAGAAAACCAGGTTCGCGCAGCCGTGGCGACGCATTGCCTCCAAGAGCGCGACGCTGGCCGCGACGTTATTGGCGTAGTACTTGCCGGGGGCGCCCACCGATTCGCCCACATAGGCGTAGGCCGCGAAGTGCAGCACCGCTTCAGGCCGGTACTGAGAGAACACGTGATCGAGGATCGCCGCATCGCGTACATCACCCTCCACCAACGCCCCCCACTTGACCGCCCAGCGGTGGCCGTACACCAAGTTGTCGAGCACGATCGGCCGGTAGCCCGCCGCCGCCAACGCCTTGCAGGTGTGGCTGCCGATGTAGCCCGCGCCTCCCGTGACCAGGATGGTCCTCATCCTTTCCCCCTTCGGCGGCTCCGGCGCCGCTCTCCCTTGTTCTACTCTGTGTCGTCGCGTACGAGGATCGCGCAATGCGCTACCAGCATCCCTCGCGCGGCGCCCGCAGAAGCTCTTCAAAGTAGTTGATGGTCTTGACCAGCCCCTCCTCCAGCCCTACCTGCGGCGACCAATCGAGCCGCTCGCGGGCCAGCGAAATGTCCGGCCGTCGACGGTGCGGGTCGTCCTGCGGCAGGGGGCGGTAGTCGATCTTGGATCGGCTGCCGGTCAGGTTGACGACATGCTCGGCCAGTTCGCCGACCGGCATCTCGTGCGGGTTGCCGAGGTTCACCGGCCCGGTGAAATCCGCCGGCGAGTTCATCAGGCGGATCAGGCCCTCGACCAGGTCGTCGACGTAGCAGAACGAACGCGTCTGCGATCCATCTCCGTAAACGGTGAGGGGTTCGCCGCGCAGCGCCTGTACGATGAAGTTGGAGACCACGCGCCCATCATCCGGGTGCATGCGCGGACCGTAGGTGTTGAAGATCCGTCCCACCTTGACCTCGACCCCGTGCTGGCGGTGATAGTCGAAGAAGAGCGTCTCGGCGCAGCGCTTGCCTTCGTCATAGCAGGCGCGTACGCCGATGGGGTTCACGCTGCCCCAGTAGCTCTCGGTCTGCGGATGAACCTCGGGATCGCCATAGCACTCCGAGGTCGAGGCCTGCAGCACCCGCGCCTTCACGCGCTTGGCCAAGCCGAGCATATTGATCGAGCCGTGCACGTTGACCTTGGTGGTCTGCACGGGATCCTTCTGGTAATGCACCGGAGCCGCAGGACAGGCGAGGTTGTAGATACGATCCACTTCGACGTAAAGCGGCAGGGTGATGTCGTGGCGCAGCAGTTCGAAATAGGGGTTGTCCATCAAGTGTTCGATGTTGCGTTTGGAGCCGGTGTAGAAATTGTCCACACACAACACGTCGCACCCCATCGCCAATAGGCGCTCGCAGAGGTGGGAGCCGACGAAACCTGCCCCTCCGGTCACCAAGGTCCGTTTATCCAGTAACGCCCTCATCTAATGCACTCCTTTGCGCGTTGCGTAGTTTCAATGCTGGTCCCGACTGCGGTTCAGCGGGCCCGCCGAGCCAGGCACGCGCCAAGGCCAAACGATCCTCGCCGCCGGCGCTTCGCTTCCCTCCCGCCGCGTGTCCGTAAAGGCGCTGTTCCAACTCCTCGACCGTCAGCTTAGACGCGACGCGCTTGGTGGGCGCGGGCGCTCGGTCCCGCAGGCGGCGCACGGCGTGGCGCGCCATCTGCCGAAAGCGGCGCTCCTGCCACAAACGCCAATCCGCGATGCCTGCGCGCGCCAGGCAGCACAGCACGCCCCAATAGTCGTCAGTGCGACCACACTGCCACGCGAGATAGCGATAAAAACTCGCATTCGACCAGCGTCGTACGGCGGCCGGCAGGCGGGGGTGGCTCGTGCGCAGGTTGTCGATCACGTAACGATGGGAGCGCGCCATCCGTGCCCAGTTGCAGGACATGCTGTCGGGCAGCAGTCGGTATCCGATCAACAGGCGCGGGACGCAGGCGAAACGGAAATGGCGGGCAAAGCGCAAATACAGATCAGCGTCCTCGCAGCCTTCGGCGTCGCGCGCGCGCAGGCTGGCGTCATAGCCGCCGCAACGCTCGACGCAGGCCTGCCGAAACAAGGTGGCGCTGGCATTGCCAATGAAGTTGCCCAGCACCAAGGCGGCGTACACGTCCCCTTCCTCCTGCGCAGCACTGTAGCCGCCGGTCAACGCGCCGTGCTCGTTGATGTGGGCGGACCACGCATAGACGACGCCCACCTCGTCCGGTGCTTGTTCCAGGCACGCCACCTGCAGGGCGAGTTTATTCGGATACCAAAGGTCGTCCGCGTCCAACGGTGCGATATATTCGCCGCGCGCGTGCGCCAAGCCTCGATTGCGGGCCGCGGCAACGCCGGCATTGCCCTGGCGCAGCAGGCGCACCCGCGCGTCGCGCCGGGCGTAGCGCCGTACGATCTCGACCGTCCCGTCGCACGAGCCATCGTCGACCACCAGCAACTCGAGCGTGCGGTAGCTCTGATTGAGCACCGACTGGATCGCCGCCTCCAAATAGCGTTCTGCATTGAACGCCGGCATGACCACCGAAACCAAGGCGCGCTGACCGGGCACGACGACCTCCCCCCCTTGCCCGGCGTGACCCGGACAACCACTTCTTCTGCTTTTCGGTATTAAGGCTTAGTTAGGGAACACGGCGTCGTCAAGAACAGTGGTGGCGCATCACGAAGAAAACTTGCGTTCGCTTCGTCGGTCATGGACGAGACGGGAAGGACGAGATCAGGAGAAAACAACCGTCTTGTTGCCGTGAATCAGCACCCGGTCTTCGAGGTGGTAGCGCAGGCCGCGGGCGAGCACGCTTTTTTCCACGTCGCGCCCGAGTCGCACCAAGTCGTCGACGCTGTCGTCATGCTGCACGCGCACCACGTCCTGCTCGATGATGGGGCCGGCATCGAGGTCGGCGGTCACGTAGTGGCAGGTGGCCCCGATGAGTTTGACGCCGCGTTCGGCCGCCTGGTGGTAGGGCCGCGCGCCGGCGAAGGAGGGTAGGAAGCTGTGGTGGATATTGATGATCCTGCCCGCATAATGTTCGCAGAGCGCGGGCGGCAGGATCTGCATGTAACGGGCGAGCACCACGGTGTCCGCCTCGGCTCTGTCGATCAACTCGCGGACCCTGGCGAACGCTTCTCGGCGCGCGATCTCGCTCCGCCCCACCGGCACGTGATGAAAAGGCACGCCGTAGGCGGCGGCGTACTCCGCGAGGTCGGGATGGTTGGCAATCACGCAGGGAAGGTCAAACGGCAGTTCACCGCTGCGCCAACGATACAGGAGATCAGCGAGGCAATGCGGCTCGCGACTGGCCATCAGCACGACCCGGCGCGGCACACCCGCATCCGACACCCGCCACTCCATGGCGTACTCGCGCGCCAGGGGTGCGAATGCCGCGCGCAGGCCCTGCGCGTCCCAGGGCAGCGAATCCGCGCGCAACTCGTAGCGCATGAAGAACCAGCCGCTGGTGGGGTCGGAGTGCTGCGCCGCCTCCGTGATCCAGCCGCCATGCTCGGCGATGAAGCGGGTCACCGCGGCGATCAATCCCACTCGGTCAGGACAGGCGGCCGTCAGGCGCAGACTTGCCACGGTAAGAGGCTCCTCTCCCAATCCAATCCACCGCTCATGGCTCAGTTCCCCCAAGCAGTGCGGCTACGCCAACTAATGACAGTCCGCCCGGCCGCCGAGGTCGCGTATGCCAAGCGATGAGCCCTGAGCATGGCGCGCGGCGCGGCTGAGTTCCAGCGCATCGCAGGACTGGGCGTCCGGTGGGTCGCGGGCCTCGCGCGCCTCAATAAAGCAAAAGGGATTAGGCTGGGCCTAACCCCTTTCGCGACACATTGTTGGTGGGCCGTGTAGGGCTCGAACCTACGACCATCGGATTAAAAGTCCGGTGCTCTACCAGCTGAGCTAACGGCCCGGAGAGCGGTGGACGGGCGCGAGGGCCCGCCCACCGGCACTGCATGAAACGGCTTAGACCGCCTCGAGTTTGCGCATCCCGCTGGGCAGCAGGCGCATGTCGACCAGCGCGGTCACGAAGGCCTTGCCGAAGCTGGCTTCGTCTTCGTAGACCATCTTGTAGTACTGGATCTTCATGGTCAGCGCACTGCCGAAGATGATCGACCCAAGCGCCAGGAAGGAGCCGAGCGCCATGGTCGACACACCGGTCACGCCCTGACCGATGGTGCAGCCCATGGCGAGCACGCCACCCACACCCATCAGCAGACCGCCGAGCACGTGGGTCATGAAGTCGCGGAAGGAGCTGAACCACTCCCAGCGGAAGGTGCGGCTGATCAGCGACCAAGCCAGCGAACCGACGATCACGCCCGCTAGGGCCGCCATGGCGAAGGACACCAGGCTCATGGTCGGGTTAGTGAGCCAGTTCAGGAACTGACCGGCCGGGGCGATGAAGGTGTAGGACTGCGCGCCGGAGGCCAGCGACTGTGTCTCACCCCATTCGAGGGCCTCCATCCACTCGGCGCCCATCGGACCGGCGGTGACATACCAAGCGGCGACCACGCACAGGCCGATCACCCCACCGCCCAGGATGTTGTCGAAGTTCGAGCGCAGATCGGCGGACTTGAACACCCAGGCCAGCGTGCCGAGGCCGACGATGCCCGCCACGATGTACGCCAAGGTACGCGGGTTCTCCATGCCGGCCAAGCCGCCCAGGATGACGCCGATCTCCTGGCTTTCGATGCCGCGGCCGCCCAGATCGATGGCCAGCGGGTTCATCCACTGCAGGAACAGATAGTGATCCCAGCTGGTGAACAGCATCATGTACGCCGCCACACCGATGGACAGAATCACCACGATGGACTTCAGGTTACCCCCGCCCAGGCGCAGCATGGTCTTGTTGCCGCAACCACTGCCGAGGGTCATGCCGATACCGAAGATGATGCCGCCGAGGATGTAGCGCGGCCAGGCGAGCTGGTCGATGCGGTACGGGGGCTGCGAGGTGGCGTTGGAGGTGGTCATCGCCATGTTGGCAAGGCCCAGCAGCTCGAGCAGCAAAACGCCCAGGATCGCGACGCCGATGGCCAGGAACCAGGCGCGCATGCGGCCGGTGTGGCCCATGTTGACGTAGTCGGATACCGCGCCCATGGTACAAAAATTGGTCTTCTGCGCCACGGCGCCTAGGATCAGCGCAATGCCGAAGCCGTACAGCAGAATCTGCGTGGTGATATCCATACATCCTCCGGTGGATTTACCGCGTGCGGTGCTGTGGCGATCCGCCGCGGCCCGAATAATACAGGAATGTTTATCCGGCCGATTCTAAATGCAAATGGCATGGGGTGCTACTGTTTCGCCCAGGCGGTCGCCGGTCCTACACTTGGTATTGCGTAGGATCAGGGACTTGAGCGGCTGAAAATCCCTCGGCGCGCAGCCGGCAGGCATCGCAGCGTCCACATGCCCGACCGCGCGCATCGGCCGCGTAGCACGACACCGTGAGGCCATAATCCACCCCCAGCGCACGCCCCGCGCGGATGATCTCCGCCTTACTCATGCGCATGAGGGGCGCTCGCACCCGCAGTCGCTCCCCCGCCACGCCCGCGCGCGTGGCGACGCGTGCGAGGGCCTCGAACGCCTCGATGAACGCCGGGCGACAATCCGGATAGCCCGAGTAATCCACCGCGTTCACGCCGATGAAGATATCCGCCGCGCCGAGCACCTCGGCATAACCGAGCGCGACGGCCAGGAACACGGTGTTGCGCGCGGGCACGTAGGTGACCGGGATGGCGGTGGGCGCACCCGCCGGCGCGGCGTCCGGCACCGCGATGGCGGGGTCGGTGAGCGCCGAGCCGCCGAGCGCGCCGAGATCCACGTGCACCACCTTATGCTCGACGACCCCCTGCGCGGCGGCCATGCGCCGCGCAGCGGCCAGTTCGGCACCATGGCGTTGCCCGTAGTCGAAGCTGAGGGCGTGACAGGCAAAGCCCTCGGCGCGCGCCAGGGCGAGCACGGTCGCCGAATCCAGGCCGCCCGACAGCAACACCACGGCGCGGCGGCTCATCGGCCCTGCGCCTCGCCCCACAGGACCTTGTGCAGCTGGATCTGCACCCGCACCGGCAGGCGGTCGGCCAGCACCCACTCCGCGAGCGCGGCGGGCGCGAGCTGCCCGTAGCTCGGTGAGAAGAGCACCTCGCAACGCGCGGCCAGCGCGCGCTCGCGCAGCACCTCCCGCGCCCATTCGTAGTCGGCGCGGTCGCAGAGCACGAACTTGATCTGGTCGCGCGCGCTGAGGTGCGCGAGATTCTCCCAGCGGTTACGCGCGCTCTCGCCGGATCCCGGCGTCTTGAGGTCCAGCACCTTGACCACCCGCGCGTCGACCTCGGCCACGTCCAGCGCGCCGCTGGTCTCCAGCGATACCTCGTAGCCGGCGTCGCACAGTCGGGTAAGTAGCTCGAGGCAGTTCTTCTGCGCCAGCGGCTCGCCCCCCGTGACCGTCACGTAACGCGGTGTGTAGCGGGCCACCTCGGCGAGGATTTCGCCAAGGCTCATCCATTCGCCGCCCTGGAAAGCATACGCGGTGTCGCAATAGCCGCAGCGCAGCGGACAGCCGGTCAGGCGCACGAACACGGTCGGCACGCCGGCAGTACGGGTCTCGCCCTGCAGGGAATGGAAAATCTCGGTGACGCGCAGGCGTTCGGCGCGCGGGCTTTGATCAGAGGGATGAGACACGGACATGAGCGACGATGACGAGAGACCGCTCAGTATATCATCGCGGAAGCCACCGCGGCCTCGGACCGCGCGGGGTGCGCAGGCCGGTTCCAAGCGGGACTCGAACCTCGCAAGACGCGCGCCCCGGGGACGGTTCAGGCGCTAACGCAAGGCTTCCAGCAGGGTCCGTGCCTGCCCCGCCTCCGTCGTATCGGGGTGGCGCTGCAGCAGGGTCTGAACCACCTGGCGAGCCTCGGCGGATTCTCCCAACTCGTGGTAGCTGTAACCGATCTTGAGCAGGGCCTCCGGCACCTTGGGGCTGCGCGGGTGGTTCTCCAGCAGCGCGCGGTAGTGCTCGATCGCCTGCGGGAACCGTCGCTGGGCGTAATGGGCCTCGGCGATCCAATACTGCGCCATGTGCGCGTGGCGTCCCTGAGGGTAGCTGTCCAGGAAGGTCGTGAAGGCCTGCACCGCCTGCTCGTAACGCAACTCACGCAGCAGATCGAAGGCCGCCTGATAGGCCTCCTGCTCGCCGCTCTGGGGGGGCGCCTGTGCGCCCTCCTCTGCGGACGCCGCGGCGTGTTCATCGCCCGGAACGGGTACCGGCGCGAAGGCCCCGCTCTCCGGCTGACCGCGCTCGAGCTGCAGCAGGCGGCGGTCGGTATCGAGGTAGAGATCGCGCTGACGCTGGCGCAGCTGTTCGAGGGTGTGGGTCTGCTGTTCCAGTTCGCCGCGCAGCTCCTGCACCTCGCGCTGCAGGGCCTCCACCTGCAACAGCATCTCGGCCAAGCCGCGGCTCTCCAACAATCGCTCGATGCGCTCCAGGCGTGCGTCGGTTCGATCGTCTTGCGCCCAGACGGCTGGCGCGCCCGCGGCCAGCATGCCTGCCAACCCCACGCTCAGCACTCGCCGAGATAACCGCATGGGTGACTCCTTACAGGTTGAAGGGCGCCCCGGCCGGCTGCACCGGCGGCGCCGCGATGATGCCCACCCTGGCAGTAAGCGCGTCCTGCGTCGGCCGCGGAAGCCCGCGGCCGACGAGGCCCGATCAGTAACCCGAGTACAGAATCTCCACACGGCGGTTGTACTGCCACGCGGACTCATCACTGCCCTGCACCGCCGGACGCTCCTCGCCGAAGCTGATCGCGTCGAGCTGCGCGCCGTTGACGCCCTGCAGGTTCAGGTACTGGAGCACCGACTTGGCGCGGCGCTCGCCGAGCGCCAAATTATACTCACGCGAACCGCGCTCGTCGGTATGCCCCTCGAGCACCACCTGCACTTCGGGGTGATCGCCCAGGAAGCGGGCGTGGGCGTTCAGGACCGCGCGCTGCTCTTCGCTGAGTTCACTGCTGTCGAATGCGAAATAAATCACGCGCTCGGACAGCAGGCTCTGCGGGTCATCCAACGGGTGTCCCTGAAAGCCGCTCTCGAGCTCCGCGCCGCGCAGCTGGGCGTCCCGATCACGCCGGGCATCGGTCTCGGCCATCTCGGCCGCCGCCTCGCGCGCCCCCTCGGCCCCGTCGGCGGTGTCCCGCGGCGGACCGTCCAACACGCTGGCGCAACCCGCCAGGCTCACCACCAATACGGCCGGCAACAGCTTCACATACTTGCTCATCGGTTCCTCTCTCACCTGTATAACGGCTGATTAGTCTGCTTTGAACGGCGACCATGCCGGTTCACGCACGTCGCCTTGCCGCGTCGTCAGACGGTGATGCGCCCGTCCGTCCGCCGACACCACCTCCAACACGCCCCGACCCCCCGCCCGGGTCGCGTAGATGATCATTTGCCCGTTGGGCGCGAAGTGCGGCGACTCGTCGCGACCCGCGTCGGACACCACCCGCAGCTCGCGGCTGCCGAGGTCCATCACACCGATGCCGAAGCCATTGTCGGTGGCGTGCACCATCGCCACACGACGCCCATCGGGCGACAGCGAGGGGCTGGCGTTGTAACCACCGTCGAAGGTCAGGCGCTGCGGCCGGCCGCTGGGCACGCCGCGCGCATTGACCTCGATGCGGTAGAGCTGCGGTCGCCCGCCGCGGTCCGAGGTAAACACGATCGACCGCCCGTCCGCGCTCCAGGCCGGTTCGGTGTTGATCGCAAAGCCCTCGGTCACGCGCTGCAGGGCACGCGTCTGCAAGTCGAGCACGTACACATCGGGCGTGCCGTCCTTGGAGAGCGTCAGCGCCAGGCGGCGCCCGTCCGGTGACCAAGCAGGCGCGCTGTTGATGCCATCGAACGAGGCGACCACTTCGCGGTGGACGGTGACGATGTTCTGGACCCAAACCTGGGAGCGCCCGCGCTCGAACGAGACGTATGCCAAGCGCTTGCCGTCCGGCGCCCAGGCGGGCGACATCAGCGGTTGCGAGGAGGTCAGGATGACCTGCTCGTTGTAGCCGTCGGAGTCGGCCACCGCCAGCGCGTAGCTCGGCTCGCCCCTGCCGTCGCGCTCCACGCGCACATAGGCGATGTGGGTGTCGAACGCACCGCGATCGCCGGTCAGGTTCTCGTAGATGATGTCGCTGATTTGATGCGCGGCGCGACGCAGGCTGCGGTCGCTGGCCGAGATGCTGTAGCCGGCGAGCTGCGAGCCGCGGTACACGTCGAACAACTGGAAGCGCAGCGCGTAGCGGTTCGGGCCGGTCACCTGCAGGCGCCCGACCACCAGGTTCTGGACGCCGAGCGCGCGCCAGTCGCGGAAGTTGACCTCCGAGGCCTCGCGCGGCCGGGAGGGCAGATCGCGCACATCGATGGGCGCGAAGCGCCCGGTGCGCTCCAGGTTGGCGCGCACGATGGCGGCCACCTCTTCGGGCACGTCGCCGCGCCCCTCCCACCCGAAAGGCACAATGGCGATGGGCAGCGCACCCTCTTCGCCGCGCGTGATCTCGATGGTCAGCGGACCCTGCTGCGCCCACGCCCCGTGCGCGGCCAGCAGGAGCAGAACCATAGCCAGTAGTGTCGCCGTTCGCGTCATGGGATCAGTCCGAGACTCTGAAAACAAAAATGATTTCGCGTGCAAACAAATCCGGGTGCGGCGGCTCCGGCAGCGGCGAAGCGCGTAGCACCGCAGCCTCCACCGAACGCTGGAACGTCATGTCCCCGGCACACTCACGCGCCGTCGCTTCCACTACATGTCCGCCGGGGGCCTGCCGGATGTAGACCCGGCACTCCAGTCCGCGCCGAGCGCCCGGCGGGCGGATCCAGGCACGCTCCACCTTGGCCTGAATCGCCGCCTGGTACTGCGGCAGCAGACTCTGGATGCGCTGCTGGCGCTCGCGCTCCAGGCGTGCCTGTTCTTCCTGCATGCGCCGCTGGCGTTCGGCCTCCTCAGCGCGACGGCGCTCTTCTTCCACGCGCTGGCGCTCTGCTTCGGCACGCTTGCGCTCCTCTTCCGCGCGGCGCGCCTCCTCCCGTCGCTTGGCCTCCTCGGCACGCTGACGCTCTGCTTCGGCGCGGCGGCGCTCTTCTTCGCGGCGCTTGGCCTCTTCCGCGCGCTTGCGTTCCTCTTCGGCCTGGCGCTGCGCCTCGAGTTCCCGCTGGCGCTGCTCTTCGGCCTTGCGTTTGGCCTCGAGTTCGGCCTGACGCTGCTCCTCCGCCTTGCGCCGCACCTGAAGTTCGGCGAGGCGCTGCTCTTCGGCCTTACGCTGTGCCTCCCGTTGGCGCTGCGCCTCGGCCTCGGCCTCCGCGCGGCGCGCGCGCTCAGCCGCTTCCTGGGCGCGCCGTTCGGCGGCACGCTCGGCCTCGCGCTGGGCCTCCTCGCGCTGACGCTGCACCTCGGCCAGCCGCGCCTCCTCGCGCTCGCGGGCCTCCCGCGCCGCCCGCTCGGCCGCGGCGGCCTGCTCCTGGCGCCGCTGTTCGGCCTCCTTGAGGCGCTGCAACTCCTGCTCGACGAGGCGCTCATCGACCGCAATGGCCTGAATGGCCTCGGCCTGCGGCGCGACCTGCGGCTTGGGCGGCATATTCACGCCCGCGAACAGCAGCACCGCCGCCGCCACGTGCAGCGACAGTGCCAGCGTGAACGCGATCCAATTCTCGCGCAGCCAATCGCGCATGCGGCTACTCGGCCGCGGGCCGGGTGACCAGCCCGACGTTGGGCGCGCCGGCCTGCTGCAACAGCGTCATGGCGCGCACCACCTGGCCGTAGCCGACGTTCTCGTCGCCACGCACCAGCACCGGGGTGCCCGGCTGATGACGCAGCACCGCACCCACCCGGTTCACCAGGGTCTCGGCATCGACAGGCTCATCCGGCGCCTCGCCCACGTCCACGAAATAACGCCCGCGCACATCGACGGTGATCACCAACGGCTCGCGCGCCTCCTGTTCCAGCGGCTCCGAACTCGCCTGCGGCAGATCCACCTTCACCCCCTGGGCCAACAGCGGCGCGGTGATCATGAAGATCACCAACAGCACCAACATCACGTCGATGTAGGGCACGACGTTGATCTCGGACATGGGGCGTTTACGGTGACGCGTGACTCGCATCGCGATTCCCTCAGGCGTGGGCCTGGCGCTGCAGCAGGCTGGACAACTCTTCGACGAAGGTGTCGTAGCGGTTGAGCAGGCGGTCCATGTCGTTGGTGTAGCGGTTGTAGGCGATCACCGCCGGAATGGCCGCGAACAACCCCATCGCGGTGGCGATCAAGGCCTCGGCGATGCCCGGCGCCACGGTGGCGACGGTGACCTGCTGCATGCCGCCCAGCGCGCGGAAGGAATTCATGATGCCCCACACCGTACCGAACAGGCCGATGTAGGGGCTGGTGGAGCCGACCGTGGCGAGGAAGCTGAGGTTGGTCTCCAGGCGGTCGGCCTCGCGGCTGAGCGCGATGCGCATGGCGCGCTGCGCACCCTCCACCATGGCCATCGGCGGTACGCCGCCCTGGCTGCGCAGCTTGACGTACTCGCGAAAGCCGGCCTCGAAGATCGCCTCCAGGCCCTGACTGCCCTCGCGCCGTGCGGCCACCTTCTTGTACAGCTCACCGAGCTCGCCGCCCGACCAAAAGCGCTGCTCGAAGTGCTCGGCCGAGACGCGCGCATCCTTCATGCGCTTGCCCTTCTTGAAGATCAGGGTCCAGGACAGGACGGAGGCGACCACGAGGATCAGCATCACGAGCTGCACCAGCGGGCTGGCTCCGAGTATGAGGTGGAGCAGGGAAAGGTCGGCGGTCACGGGTTAACGTCCTCGGGAATGCTCGCCAGGATGCGCGGCGCCATGGGCACCGGACGCAGGGTGGCGGCGTTCAGGTTGGCGATTTTTACGGTGGCGGTACACACCAGCGCGTCGTCGGAGTTGCGGACTATGTTCTGCTTGAAGGTGAGACTCGCTCGCCCCCGCCGCTGCAATGACGTACGCACGGTCAGAAGGTCGTTGAAGCGGGCGGGCTTGAGGTAATCCACCTGGGCCGATCGCACGGCGAATAGGACCGAGTCGCGGACCAGAAGTTCATCCTGCTCGAAGCCGAGGCTGCGCAGCCACTCCGTGCGGGCGCGCTCCATGAAGCGCAGGTAGTTAGCGTAATACACCACGCCACCGCTGTCGGTATCTTCGTAGTACACCCGTACCGGCCAAAGGAACTCGGTCACAGATCACCCTCGCCCGTGGTGTCGAACAGGTCCGGCGCCGGCGCGCGCGGCGGCTTGAGACCGAAATGCAGATAGGCGTTGGTGGTCGCCACGCGCCCACGCGCGGTACGCATCATGAACCCTTGCTGAATGAGGTAAGGCTCGAGCACGTCCTCGATGGTGCCGCGCTCCTCGCTGATGGCGGCGGCGAGGCTGTCCACGCCCACCGGCCCGCCGTCGAACTTCTCGATCAGGGCGAGCAGCAGCCGGCGGTCCATCATATCGAAGCCGTGCGCATCGACGTTGAGCATGTCCAGGGCGGCCCGCGCCACGGTCTGGCTGATGGCGCCGTCGGCCTTCACCTCGGCGTAGTCGCGCACGCGACGCAGCAGGCGGTTGGCGATGCGCGGCGTGCCGCGCGCGCGACGGGCGATTTCCATCGCCCCCTCGGGATCGATGCCCACGCCGAGGATGCCGGCCGAGCGACGCACGATAAAGGCCAGGTCGTCGGCGCCGTAGAACTCCAGGCGCTGCACGATACCAAACCGATCGCGCAGCGGCGAGGTAAGCAGCCCCGCGCGCGTAGTGGCGCCGATCAAGGTGAACGGCGGCAACTCGAGCTTGATCGAACGCGCGGCCGGGCCCTCGCCGATCATGATGTCGAGTTGGTAGTCCTCCATCGCCGGATAGAGCACCTCCTCCACCACGGGGCTCAGACGATGGATCTCGTCCACGAACAGCACGTCGTTGGGTTCGAGGTTGGTGAGCAGCGCGGCCAGGTCGCCGGCGCGCTCGAGCACCGGCCCCGAGGTGGTGCGCAGCTTGACGCCCATCTCGTTGGCCACGATGTGCGCCAGGGTGGTCTTCCCGAGGCCCGGTGGGCCGAAGATCAGCAGGTGGTCCAGCGCCTCGGACCGGCCGCGGGCGGCGCGGATGAAGATCTCCATCTGCTCGCGGACCGCAGGCTGGCCCAGATAATCCTCCAGGCGCGTGGGACGAATGGCGCGATCGAGCGCGTCCTCGTTGCTCAAGCTGTTGGCCGTGACCAACCGGTCCGTCTCGATCATGGCTCGTCCCTACATCCTGGGGGTCGATGAACTGAATGGCCGCCCCACGCTGATGAAGCCGTGAGCGCTCAGCGCGCCCTCGCCTGCAACGCGGCGCGTATGATCTCCTCTTCGGCCAGCCCGGCGCAATCGATGCGGCTTACCATGCGCGAAGCCTCCTGCGGCTTGTAACCCAGCGCCACCAGCGCGGCAACCGCGTCGCGCAGCGCCTCCCCTGCCCCCTCCGGCAGTCCCACCAAGGGGGGAGCGGCCAGCGCCGCACCGGCGTCGAAGTCCGCCAGCCGATCGCGCATTTCGACCACCAAACGCTCGGCGACCTTCTTGCCCACGCCGGGCAGGCGCGTGAGCGCAGCCGTGTCCTTGTCCTGCACGCAGCGTGCGAACTCGCCGCCGGTCATGCCGGAGAGCACTGCCAGGGCGAGCTTGGCGCCGACCCCGGTGACCTTGAGCAGCCCGCGAAACAGACTGCGCTCGGCATCGGTGGCGAAGCCGTACAGCAGCTGAGCGTCCTCGCGCACGACGTGGTGGGTGAGCAGCACCACCTCCTTGCCGAGCGGGGGCAGCCCGTAGAAGGTGCTCATCGGCGCCTCGAGCTCATAGCCCACGCCGCCGCCGACCTCCAGCACCAGCCGCGGCGGCTGCTTGGTCACCAGGATACCGCGCAGGCGTCCGATCATGACCGTGTTCCGTCGCGAAGGTGGGAGGGGATGCGCATCATTTCAGCGCCCCCGCGGCGCGCGCGGCGGCCTGCGCGCTCTGGCGCAGGTGACAATGGCAGATCGCGGCCGCCAGCGCATCGGCGGCATCGGCCTGGGGCGCGCCCGGCAAACTCAACAAGACCTGCACCATATGCTGCACCTGAACCTTGGCGGCGCCGCCGCGTCCGACTACCGCCTGCTTGATCTCGGCGGGCATGTACTCGTAGATGCGCGCGCCATGCGCCATGGCGGCACAGAGCGCGGCACCGCGCGCCTGACCGAGCTTGAGCGCCGAGTCGGGATTGCGATGCATGAATACCCGCTCCACCGCGACCTCGCCCGGGCGGTGCGTCTCGATCAACTCGCTCAGCCCGTCGAAGATCTCCTTGAGGCGGGCGGCGAAGTCCGCCCCTTGGGTGCGCACACAACCGCTGGTGACGTACTGGATGCGGGTGGCGCTCAGCTCCACCACGCCGAAGCCGGTGATTCGCGAGCCCGGATCGATGCCCAGGATGCGCATCGGCGGAGCCTATCCCTGGGCCTCGGCGAGCGCCTCGTCGGGGTAGTCGGCATTGGTATAGACGTTCTGCACGTCGTCCAGCTCCTCGAGCATGTCGACCAGGCGCAGCACCTTCTGTGCGTCCTCGAGCTCGAGTCCGACGCTGGTGCTGGCCCGTTCAGTCACCTCGGCATACTCGGGCGCGAGGTCCGCGGCGACCATGGCGTCGCGCACCGCCAGGAAATCCTCGGGCGCGGTCAGCACATCGATGGAGCCGTCGTCGTTGACCGCCACGTCCTCGGCACCCGCCTCCAGCGCGGCCTCCATGATGCGGTCCTCGTCGCTGCCGGCGGGATAGCCCAACAGGCCGACGCGCGCGAACAGATAAGCGACCGACCCGTCGGTGCCGAGGTTGCCGCCGGACTTGCTGAACGCGTGGCGCACCTCCGCCACCGTGCGGTTGCGGTTGTCGGTGAGCGTGTCGACCATCACCGCCACACCGGCCGGCCCATAGCCCTCGTAGCGCACCTCTTCGTAGGCCTCGCCGTCGGCGGCACCGCTGCCGCGCTTGATGGCGCGCTCCACCGTGTCCTTGGTCATATTGGCGCCGAGCGCCTTGTCAATCGCGGCGCGCAGCCGGGGATTGGAGGCGGGATCGCCGCCGCCCATGCGCGCGGCCACGGTGATCTCGCGGATCAACTTGGTGAACAGCTTGCCGCGCTTGGCATCCTGCGCGTTCTTACGGTGCTGAATATTGGCCCACTTACTGTGACCCGCCATGGAGAACCTCGTGGCCGACTGTCTGACACGTTCGGTGCGCGCATCGGCGCGCGCACCTGGAGAACAGCGGACAAGTCTACCACCGCCGCGCGAAGCGCCAAAAGGCGGTTCCGGGGGTCAGTCGTCGCCGGCGACGCAGAACTCCAAGGTACTGCCCGCGATCTCGATCCGATCGCCGTCCTGCAGATGATGGCTGGTCCCGTCGAGGACCTGCCCGTTGACCTTGAGCGCCTTGCCGGGCGCGCCGCCGACCCGGGTCAGGAAATAGCCCTGCGCACGACGGGCCACCACTGCGACCTGCACGCCCGGCTCGCCCACGGTCGTAAACGGCTTGGTGAGCTCGACGACCTCGCCCTTCTGCGGCCCCTTCAGGGCATGCAGCGCGGCCAGCTTCCCGGAAGGCAGTTCCGGGGTCGGCGCCTGCGCGGGAGGGATCACGACCGTGCGCGTGAAGTCGGGGGTTGCGGCCTCCTCGAAGCGCAGCTCATGGCGCCCGATGCGGATGACGTCACCGTGGTGCAGCATGCGCCGCTGAATGCTCTTGCCGTTGACCAGGGTCCCATTGGTGCTCCCCAGGTCCTCCACGTAGTAGTTCTGCAGCCGAGAGATGGCGGCGTGGCGCCCGCTGACGGTGCTGTCACCGAGCTGAATGTCATTGCCCGCCGCGCGTCCGATGGTCAGCCGCTCGCTCTCGAGCGGCACATCGCGCGTAACCACCCCCTCCACCACCAGCAGTAGCTTCGCCATTGCGTTTGCCCCTAGGTTCTCGTGTTCTACGGCACTTCGACCAGAATAACGGAGATGTTGTCGTCCCCGCCACGCTCGCGCGCCAGTGCCACCAAGCGCTTCACGCGTTCATTCAGGGAGCCGCGCGGTGCGCTGGCGAGGCGCAGCAGGTCGTCCTCGTCGAGCAGGTTGCTGAGGCCGTCGGAGCAAAGCAGGTAAAGGTCTGCCGCCTCCACGCCCTGTTGCTGTACATCCGCCTCCACCTCGGGCGCGATGCCCAGCGCACGGGTGATGATATTGCGGCCCGCCATCTCCAGCACCGCTCGCTCCTGCGGCGTGGCGCTCGCGCCCAATTCGCGGAGCAATGAGTGGTCGACGGTCAGTTGCTCCAACACGCCGCCCCGCAGACGGTAGAGGCGGGAGTCGCCGACATGGAGCACCGTCAGCCAGCCGTGCGCGAACACCGCGGCCACCACGGTGGTGCCCATGCCGGCGTACTGCGGCTGGCTCCGGGCCGTGGCATAGATCTCCCCGTTCACGTGTTCGATCGCCTGCAGGATACCGAGCAGCACCTCACCCGGATCCCCCTTGACGCGTCGCACCAGTGCCTCGAGCTCGGCCCCCAACAGGTCCACGGCCATGCTGCTCGCCACATCGCCCGCAAGGTGACCGCCCATGCCGTCGGCGAGCACCGCGACGCCCGCGCGCCGACTCCAGCGCACGGCGTCCTCGTTACGCTCGCGCACGCACCCCGGATCGGTGGCGCCCGCTATCCGCAGGCCTTTTGCGTACACGCCTCGTCCTCTTCCGGGAGATGCGCGCGGCACTTGCGCAGCATCTGAGCCAGGTAATGACCGTCGGGATAGCGACGCTCGGGGTCCTTGTGGAGCATCTTGTTCAGCAACTTCGTGACGCAGGAAGGCAGCTCCGGACGCCGCTCGCGCACGTCCGGATGCTTGTCGTGCGTAATGCGGTACATGATGTTGGGCAGCGAGTCGCCGGCGAACGGCAGCTCGCCGGTGAGCAACTGATAGAAGGTCACCCCGAGCGAAAACAGGTCCGAACGTCCGTCGACCCGCGCGCCGGTGAGCTGTTCGGGCGACATGTACGAGGGGCTGCCGAGGATGGTGCCGGTGCGCGTGTTGCCCGAGCCGGTCAAGGACGCGACGCCGAAATCGGCGACCTTCGCGGTACCCGTCTTGACGTCGTACAGGATGTTGGCCGGCTTGATGTCGCGGTGCACCACGCCTTGGTCATGGGCATAGCCGAGCGCGTCGGCGACCTGAATCATCAGTTCGAACACCGTCCCGGCCGGCAGCAGCTGGGCCTGCTCGGTATACCGCAGCAGGTTGCTGCCGTCCAGATAGTCCATGGCGATGTAGGCGATCTGGCGCTCCTCGCCCACATCGTGCACCGCGATGATGTTCGGGTGGTCGAGGCGCCCGGCGGCCTCGGCCTCGCGGAAGAAGCGCGCGCGCACCTCATCGAGCGCCGAGGCCTCCGATTCGCCGGTCAGCACCAGGGTCTTCAGCGCCACCTGCGCCCGCGTGCGCCGGTTGTAGGCG
This sequence comes from Ectothiorhodospiraceae bacterium 2226, assembly GCA_013348725.1. Taxonomy (NCBI): domain Bacteria; kingdom Pseudomonadati; phylum Pseudomonadota; class Gammaproteobacteria; order Chromatiales; family Ectothiorhodospiraceae; species Ectothiorhodospiraceae bacterium 2226. The sequence continues at coordinate 2,280,167 of CP054689.1, read as the reverse complement.
AGGTACACCGCCCCCATGGCTCCGCGGCCGATCTCGCGCTCGATGCGGTAGGGGCCGACCGTGCCGCCGCCGCCCGTCTCCGCCCGCTGCGCGATGACCTTGGCCTTGCGGCGGTTGCGGCGAATCAACTGATCCACATCGCCGTACGCGGGATCGTGCGCGGCGATGAAGCGGAACACCTCCACCGCATGCACATAGGCGCGGCGGCGCTCGTACTCCTGCCCCAGCGTATACAAGCGTTCCAGCAGGTCCGCATCGGGCACGCAATGCTTGTAGCGTTCGAAGGCCTCTTCCAGCCGACCCTGCCCCTGCAGCACTTTGCCGAACTCCCGCTCGGTCTGGTCCAGACGCTGCACCAGCGCGCCCCGCGCCGCGCGCAGGCGCCGCTGCCACAATAGGGCCCCGGTGGCCACCAGCACCGCCAGCGCGGGCCAGCCCAGCGGTACCCACAAGCCCTGCTGGACCTGCAGCACGAGCTGCCCGTGGAGCAGCCCCAGGCCGATCAACACGCCCAGCACACCGGCGGCCAGCGAGCCCAGGAGCGGAAAGATCCACACCATCAGCAGACCCAGCGCCACCAATGCACCCAGGCGTGCCCCCAGGCTCCACTCCGGCACCCGAAGGTAATCGCCTTCCAGCAGCGCATTCACCGCGTGGGCCTGCCCCACAACATCCGGCACGACACCCCGCCCCGCCAGCGTCACCTCCTCGGCCAGATCGGGCGCGCTCAGCCCGACCAGCACCACCCGACCGGCCAGTCGCTCCGCAGGCACTTCGCCCGCCAGCACCGCGGCCGCGCCGTAGTGCGCGATCTCCCGCTCGTCCTGCGCCCGCGTGCGATACGCGCCGGGCAGCACTTGGCGCACCGAGCCGGCACGCAGCGCCTCGAGGCCGTTGGCACGGCGACCTTCGGGCGCCCCGAGGGCCGCCAACTGCACTGCGAACGAGGGGACCGCGGCGCCCTCGTCGGCCGGCCACCACAACACCTCGCGGCGCACGCGCCCATCGGCGTCGGCGCGCGCACCGAGCGGGCCCACCCCCGCCGCGGCACGCGCCAACGGCGCGAGCGGCGGGTGCGCCGTCAACGGCGGGGGCAGCGGTTGACCGCTCAGAAAATCCAGCCAGATGGTGGCCGGATCCACTGCCAGGGGCCGGAGTCCGCCGGCCGCCTTCAGGCGACCCACGCGCGGGGCGGCCTCCTCGCCCGGCGCCATCGCGAGCACCACGGCAGCGCGCTGCAGCGCCTCGGCGAGGGCTAGATCGGCGAAATGGTGGTCGGGAAACAGACCGTCGGGCTGCTGCAGGCGCAGGTGGTGCTCAGCGTAGGGGTCGGGACCGTGCAAGGGTAGCGTGAGGCCGACGGCGACAGGCTCGGCCTGATGCACGCGATCCAGCAACGCGGCCACCTGCTGACGCGGCCACGGCCAAGGACCCAGGGCATCCAGGCTCGGACCATCCACGCCCACAACCACCACGGCGTCCGCCGCCGCGCGGGACGGGAACAACCACCCGGCCCCATCGAGGACCACGCGCTCCCAGCCGAACCAGGCCGACCCGGCCAGGAACAGCAGCGCGATGGCTGCGAGGGTGAGGCGTTCGGAACGGACCGCACGACGGCGGCCGGCTTGCGGCGTCTTCATTTTATTATCGGTTCTTGGCTGCCGTGGCGCCGCCCAGGGGCGGACGCAAGTGCCGCAGGGGCGGCCGCGGACTGCGGATCAGTCGGCGGAAAACGCACCCGAGTTCAGATACCGGCAAGTCTGCCGTGCCACCTCTCCCGAAAGCAAGAGCCCGGTATGTGACGTGTGCACGGTCCAATGATCGGCGCCCGGCAGACGCGTCTCGGCGACGGCGACCGTCCCATCGTGCGGGCGGGGCAGGTCCGCGAGCAGCCGGCCGATGCCGACCGGGCGGGTGCCCGCAATGGAGCCCAGCGGATGGGCCCTGGTCCACGGCGGGGCGCGGCCGTCCAGGCCCTCCGAGTAGCCGGCCCCGAGCAGGCGCCGCCCCCAGCGCGCGTGCCCCAGGCGAGCGGCTACGCTACAGCCGACATGCGGCGTGCCGAGCGTGACCACCCGCCCCACGCGGGACATAGGCGCCTCGTGCAACAGGCGGCGCACGACCAAGCCGCCCAGGCTGTGGGCGACGAAATGCACCGTCGGCTCGGGGAGCCGGTCGAGGAAGCGGCGCAGGGCGTGCGCCGCGGCGGGCACGCCCTCGCGCAGGGAACGGTAGTGGAAGCGGTAGACACGAAAGCCGCAGCGCCGCAGGCGGCGGCGCAGCAGGCCCATCTCCAGCCCCGTCATCCACAGGCCGTGGACCAACACCACGGCGACCGGCGCGGCCACAAGGGCTCAGGCCTGGTCGGCGGGCGGGGTCCGCAGCCGGATTCCCAGCTCCTGGAGCTGCGCCGGCGAGACCGGCGACGGCGCGCGGGTCAGCAGACAGCTGGCGGTCTGGGTCTTGGGGAAGGCCATCACCTCGCGGATCGAGTGCGCGCCGCTCAGCAGCATGACCAATCGGTCCAGGCCGAAGGCGATACCGCCGTGCGGCGGACAACCGTACTTGAGGGCGTCGAGCAGGAACCCGAACTTGTCGCGCGCCTCGGCCTCATCGATGCCGAGTTGCTCGAATACCTGCTGCTGCACGTCGGGGCGGTAGATCCGCATGGAGCCGCCGCCCACCTCGGTGCCGTTCAGCACCATGTCGTAGGCGCGCGACTCGCAGGCGCCCGGGTCGCTGGCGAGCCGCTCCAGGTGCTCTTCCTTGGGCGAGGTGAAGGGGTGATGCAGCGAGAACCAGCGCTGCGCCTTCTCGTCCCATTCGAACATCGGGAAGTCGACCACCCATAGCGGGCGCCAGCCGGCTTCCACCAGGCCGCGATCGTGGCCGAGCTTGACGCGCAGCGCGCCCAGCGACTCGTTCACCACGCGCGCCTTGTCGGCCCCGAAGAAGATCAGGTCGCCGTCCTCGGCGCCGGTGCGCGCGAGGATCTCCTCCACCGCCGCGGGCGGGATGAACTTCAGGATCGGCGACTGCAGGCCCTCCACGCCCTTGGCCCGCTCGTTGACCTTGATGTAGGCCAGCCCCTTGGCACCGTAGATAGCGACGAACTTGGTGTAGTCGTCGATCTCCTTGCGGGTCAGGCTGCCGCCCTGGGGCAGGCGCAGCGCGGCCACGCGCCCCTGCGGGTCCTTGGCTGGCCCGGAGAACACCTTGAATTCCACGCCGGCGAGCAGATCGCCCACGTCCACCAGTTCGAGCGGGATGCGCAGGTCCGGCTTGTCGACGCCGAAGCGCTGCATGGCCTCGGCATAGGTCATGCGCGGGAAGGGGTCGGGCAGCGCGCTGCCCAGCACCTCGCCGAACACCGCGCGCATCATCCCCTCCATCAGCGACAGCAGGGTCTCCTCGTCGAGAAAGGCCGCCTCGATGTCGAGCTGGGTGAACTCCGGCTGGCGGTCGGCGCGCAGGTCCTCGTCGCGGAAGCAGCGCACGATCTGGTAATAACGGTCCACGCCGCCGACCATGAGCAGCTGCTTGAAGAGCTGCGGCGACTGCGGCAAGGCAAAAAACTGCCCCTGGTGGGTGCGGCTCGGGACCAGATAGTCGCGCGCCCCTTCGGGCGTCGCGCGCGTGAGCATGGGCGTCTCGACGTCCAGAAAACCCGCGTCGTCCAAGTGGCGTCGCAGCACGCGTGTTACATCGGAGCGCAGCTTGAGGCGCTGGAACATGACCGGGCGGCGCAGGTCGATGTAGCGGTAGCGCAGCCGATGTTCCTCGGCCACGTCGTCCTCGTCGAGCTGGAACGGCGGGGTCTCGGAGCGGTTGAGAATGGTCAGCTCCAGGCCGAGCACCTCGATCTGACCGGTGGGCAGCTCGACGTTCTCCGTGCCGGCCGGGCGGCGGCGCACGCGGCCCCGCACCTGCACCACGTACTCGCTGCGCACCCGCTCGGCGGTGGCGAAGGTCTCCGGGGTGTCGGGGTCCACCACCACCTGTACCAAGCCTTCACGGTCGCGCAGATCCAGGAAGATCACACCGCCGTGGTCGCGCCGCCGATGCACCCAGCCGGCCAGTTCGACGTGCTGGTCGATATGGGCCTCGTTGACCTGGCCGCAATAGTGGCTGCGCATGGGAAACAAACCTCCGGCGGGAAAAAGCCTGGGATGGTAAGCCCTGGACGGACGCGGCGCAACTCAAGGCCGGTCCGAAGAGCCAATCTCCGGCGTTCTCACCCAACACCCTGAGCCGCGGGAAGCCCTGCGTTGATCAGAACTTCATGAAAAGGATGTTGAAAAAGGGCTGCGCCGCCCAACCGGCGCGCAGCGGCGCCGAGCGGGTTCAGGAGGACGGTTCGGCCGGCTCGCGCCGCTCGGCTGCGGGCGGCATGGGCCGCGCCGGCGGCGGCAGGGTGGGCGCCGGGGCGTCCTCCGGACGACGCGGCCAGGGCGGGCTCACGACGCCGAGCGAGACGATCATGCGAAATCCCTCGTCCACCGTCATCTCGAGCTCGGTGACGTCGCGGCGCGGCACCATGATGATGAAGCCCGATGTTGGGTTGGGCGTGGTGGGCACGAACACCGTGACCACCTCCTCGCCGGTGCGCTCCTGCACCTCGCCCTCGGTCTCGCTGGTCAAGAAGCCGATGCTGTAGACGCCCTTGCGCGGGTACTCGACCAGCAGCACCTTGCGAAACGACTTGCCCGTGTCGGACAACATGGTCTCGGCCACCTGCTTGGCGGCCTTGTAGATGGAGCGCACCAGTGGGATGCGGTCGAGGACCGATTCCCACATCGCCACCATGCGCTTGCCCATGAAGTTGGCCACCGCCACACCGGTGGCCAGCACCACCACCACCGACAGCAGCAGCCCGAAGCCGGGGATGTTGAAGCCGAACAGGGCATCCGGCCGCAGCGCGGGCGGCACCAGCAGGAGGGTCTGGTCGACCAGACCGACCACCAGCTTGATGACCAGCAGCGTGACGCCGAGCGGCACCCACACCAGCAGGCCTGCGATCAGATAGCGTCGCAGGCTGCTGGGCGGGGGCAGGCGCCGGCCGAGGCGCTCACGCAGATTGTTCAAGAGTCGGCACACGCCTTGGCGCCGCAGCCGCCGGCACCGCAGGCAGCGGCCGGGGCGTCGTTCTGCGCCACGTTCTTCTTGGTCCCGGACTTGAAGTCGGTCTCATACCAACCGCCGCCCTTGAGGCGGAAGCCCGCCGCGGAGATGAGCTTGACCAGCGCGGCCTTGCCGCAGGCGGGACAATCGAGGAGCGGTGCGTCGCTCATCTTCTGAAGCGCCTCGTGACGGTCACCACAGGACTCACATTCATATTCGTAGATCGGCATGCCCTAACCCTCAGCGTGACAAAGAAGCTCCTGCGGCCACATGGGGGCGAGCGGAGCGCATTTCAAGCGGATTGTAGCCTTGGGGGGCCTCCGCGCACCACAAAGACAACGGCGACGTGGGGCGGGTTCCCACCGGAAGGAAGGAAAGGTATCAGCCGGCGCCGCGAATACGGCGCACCAATTCGCCGAGCACGGCGCGCTCGCGCTCGCGGTCGACCGGCAGGGGGACGCGCTCGAAACGCACCTCGCCATCGGCCTTGGGGCGCAGTCGGTAGGTGAACACCATCTCGCGCTCGTCGCCCAGCCATTCGAAGGCCCGGCCGTAACGCATGTCATGGAGATAAAGGGCGCCACCCTCGCCTGCCTCGAGTTGGTAATAGCCCTTGGTCACCCAGACCAGACGCTCGAAGGCCGCGCTGTGGGCGACCGGGTCGGCCAGGGCATGACGTTTCGGAAACCGATGCCATTCGATGGGGCCAGCGTCGTCGAGCAGCGAACGAAAGCCCACACGATAATCGGCCTCGGTCTCCACCACCGCGCGCCACAATAGATTGTTGAACACCGTGGGTTTGACGAAGTAACGCTCGTACACCACCCCGCGCGCCTGCAGGTCGCGCTCGAACACGGTCTCCATGTGCAGCTTGTTGACCACCGTGAGCCCGAGATAGAGCCCGGAGAGCCCGAGCGCGGCGCCGGCCAGGATGCGCCGGGCCGGGCGGTCGCGGCGCAGCCACAACAGCGTGAGCGCCGCGACGAGCACCGGCAAGGTGAACAGCGGGTCGATCACCGCGATGGTATTGAGTGCCACCGCCTGATCGCTGAAGGGCAGAAACAGCTGCACCCCGTAGGTGGTGAAGGCGTCCAGCAGCACCGCAGTGCCGAGCGCGGCCAGTGCCAAGCCGGTCCAGGCGCGCCAACCCACGCCGTCGCGGCGGTGGATGCGGTGGGCGAGATAGCCGAACAGCGGCGCGGCAAGCACCACGAACAACAGGGAATGGGTATAGCTGCGATGGAAGGTCAGCGCCGCGAGGTCGTCGAGGAGATTGCCCACCACCACGTCGAGGTCCGGGACCGTGGCGAGCGCCGCGCCCCACAGCAAGGCCTTGTTACCCACCCGGCGCCCGAGCGTCGCCTCGCCGACGACGGCCCCAAGCGCCAGGTGGGTGAGCGAGTCCATCGATCGCTAGCGCTGCGGCCGGTAGACCAGGTTGATCTGGTAGGAGTCGACGTCGTCGCGAACGACGTACTCGGCGCGCACGACCAGGCCACGGTCAACGCGATAACCCACGCCGATACCGGCCATCAGACCGGTGTCGAGCCCCATGTCCAGGCCGAAGCGGCCCACCACATCAAGGCGCTCGGCCACCGGGATACGGGCCACGCCATTGGCCCATAGCCCCTGGTCGCGGATGCTGGCGGGCGGCCGGTGCGCGGGCTTCACCCGCATGTTGCCTGTGCTCATGAAGCCCACCTCGGCGTCGAAGCGCACATGGTTGGCGACCCAGCCGAGGTCGTAGCCGGCGAACACCTGGAAGCCGTTGCCGGTGCCGGTCTCCGCCATATCGTTAAAGGTCGCGCCCGCGCCGACGTAGAGGCGCTCGGGCTCGAACTGGGGCTGCTGTCCGGCCTGCTGCGCCTGCGCGGCACCCGCCGCGAGCATCAATGCACCCAAGCCGGCGCCCGCGCGGGCGATAGTACTCGTTACGATGCGCATAGTTATTCTCGGTCCCTGTGCATGACATAAAAACTGGCATAACCTAGCCCAGCCGCTGCGGCCGAACAAGCTACTACATCATGAAACAATCGATTCTGATCACCGGGTGCTCGAGCGGCATCGGCGCCTGCGTGGCCCGCGGCCTGCGCGCGCGCGGCCACCGGGTGTTCGCCACCGCCCGCGGCGCGCAGGACGTCGCGCGGCTGGCCGAGGAGGGCTTCGAGGCACTGGCGCTCGATCTGGCCGACAGTGCCAGCATCGAGCGGGCGGTGCGCCAGGTCGCCGAACGCACCGGCGGGCGGCTGGACGCCTTGTTCAACAACGGGGCCTATGGGCAGCCCGGCGCGGTGGAGGATCTGCGGCGCGAGGTGCTGCGCGAGCAGTTCGAGACCAACCTGTTCGGCACCGTGGAACTGACCAACCGGGTGATTCCGCTCATGCGCCGCCAGGGCCACGGGCGCATCATCCAGAACAGCTCGGTGCTGGGTCTGATCGCCCTGCCCTATCGCGGCGCGTATACCGCCAGCAAGTTCGCCCTGGAGGGGATCTCCGACACCCTGCGCCTGGAGCTGCGCGGGACCGGCATCCACGTCAGCCTGATCGAGCCCGGCCCCATCGAAAGCCGCTTCCGTGCCAATGCCCATGCCGCCTTCCGGCGCAACATCGAGGTGGAAACCAGCCCCCACCGGGAACGCTATCTCGCCACCGAGCGGCGCTTGCGCAAGCCCGGCCCGGCCGCGCCCTTCACCCTCCCGCCCGAGGCGGTGCTGAAGGCGGTGATCCACGCCTTGGAGAGCCGCCGGCCCAAACCGCGCTACGCGGTAACGGTGCCGACCCACCTGTTCGGCGCGCTGCGCCGCCTGCTCACGACACGCGCGCTGGACCGCGTGCTGGCGGGGGTCGGGCGCGGGGAGGGTTAGGCCTGAGGCGTCAGGCGGGCGGCACCACGATGAGCGGCACGTAGAGCTCGTCTTCGCTCAGGCCACCGTGGTTGCCGATTGGGTAGAAGGGGCGCTCGCCCGGCACGAAGTCCTTGATGATGTAATCGTCCTTCATGAGTAGCAGATAGTCGCCCACCCGCTCCTGCAAGCGCGCGTGGGCGATGCCGGGTCCGAACCAGCCACGGCGCACGACCTCCGCGCTCGGGTAGAGCGTGCAGGCATGCGCCAAATGCGCTTCGATATAACGCTCGAACTCCGCGCGACACCCGCGCTTGACGTAGCAATACGCCACCCGCGGCTCGCCGCATAGCGGGGCGCGCAGCAGCTCGGCGAGCCCGGCGTGATCGGCCAGGCGCACCACGCGCGGCGGCGGGCTGTCGACGAAGCCGTGGTCGGCGGTGACCACCAGCAGCGTGCCGGTGCCGCGCAAGCGCTCCACCAGGTCCTCGAAGGCCGCGTCGAGCAAGCGAAAATGGCGCGCCGTCTCCACGCTGTGCACGCCATGCTCGTGGGCGGTGCGGTCGAAATCGGGCCAGTAGGCATACACATACTGGCGCGGCGCGTCCTGCACGGCGGCCACCACGGCCTCGATGAAGCGCTCGAGCCCCTGGTAGCCGGTACGGCGCGCGGCGCCGCCGAGGGTCGCGCTGTATTCCGAGCGCACGATGTTCTCGGGCAGCACCATGGTGCTGGGCACCGGCAGGCGCTGCACCAGGGGCGGCAGTGCATAGAGCTGCGCCACCGAGGTGCGGCCCGTCAGCGGCCGCCCCTGGCCGCGCGGGCGAAACGGCAGCACCGCGGCGACCGTCGCCACTTCGCGAAAGCGCACGAACCAGCCGGTCAGGGCGTGTTGCTGCGGCGCGAGGCCGGTCATGAAGGTGGTGATCGCCGCGGCGGTGGTGGTGGGGAAGACCGAACTCATCGGCCCACGGCAATGGCTATCGAAGTGGCTGCGGCCGCGGGCGCGCAGGTAGTTGTAGCCCAGGCCGTCGAGCACGAGTAGCACCACCCGCGCGGCGGCGGCCACCTCCGCGGGCGGCAGGTCGCCCAAGGGGCGGTAGCGCGCTTCGCCGCCGAGGCCCTCCTCCAGGGAGGCCATCAGGTTGACGATACCGCGACCTTGGTAGTTCGGCTGCAGCGAAAGCGCGCTCAGGGGGGATCGCCCTCCCACTCGTGCCGGATGTGGTCAGGCGGGGGCGGCGGCGCAAGGCCCGCCTCCTCCAGCTTGGCGCGCAGCGCGGCGGCCTCGTCGCCCAGCTCGCCGGCGTGACGTTTTAGACCGTCCAGCATATGCCGCGCCTCGTCCTCGCTCACCGCGACGGTGATCCGCTTGTCCGGATTGCTGATGAGGTGCATAGGGCCTCCTAGACGCTGTGGGGGTGCCGCGTGCCGGGCGCCCAGGGATGGGGCGGCTGGCGGAACTCGTCCTTCGCCTCGTAATACGCGCTTTGGAGCAGATTCGCGAGATCCAGCAGGGCGCCCGGCATGTCCTCCATGTTCTCGGCCACGTCCTTGGCCAGGTCACGCGCCTCGTCCAGCTCGAACGATAGCTGCAGCTTGCCGTCCCGGTGCTCGTTTACATCCATGTCGCTCCTCCTTGTCGGCCCGCGGGCTACCGCCCGGGGCAGGGGCATATAAAAAGGGTATGTTCTGTACCCGCCGCGTCAAGCACCCGCAATCGGCCGGGCCGGGCGCACGACAACCAACCCTCGACCGGCGGCGCCGGACTGAAGCCTCGACGAGCACCCTGTCAGCGCGCCGCCCCCGGGGCCACGAGCGAAGTCAACGAACCCTTACACGCCGCACGTTGACCGGCCCGCCTCCTCTCCTAAGCTCGTTTTAGACGAAGTCCACGCCGCGATGCACCCCGCTTCCGACCCGCCGCGCCGGTGGGGTCCGGGACGCACCGACCAACTACCGCCAAGGAGCCTGTCCATGAGAAGGATCAATCCGCTAGCCCGCTCGGGCCTCGCCGCCGTGTTGTCCGCTGGTCTGTTGAGCGGCCCACTGTACGCTCAACAGCAGAATGACGCGGCGGCGCACGCCCGCGGCGATACCAGTTACATGCCCGTCGTGATCGAGGAGGACTTCGAGACCATCGTCGAGCGCATGAGCGCCGAGAAGGAAGCGGTCATGCAGCGCCAGCGTGAACTGCTGGAGCGACGTTACGACCTGTCGGATCAGGCCGCCGAGGGCGTCACCATGTCCGCCGGCAAGCCGGTGCAGAGCGGCGTGCGCGTGCGCCTGCCGCAGGGCGTCGGCTCGTGGGAGGAGCTGGCCGAACTCTCGCCAGAGGAGATCAAGGAGCGCAACCTGTTCCCCGAGGGATTCCGGCCGCTGCCGCACCCCAACCACTTCGAGGGCGGCATGGTGTTTCCGGAATTCCATATCGACGAGATCGAGCGCCAGGAAGGGCGCGATATGAGCCGCTTCGACCTCGACTTCGACATGCCGGACCACTTCCTGCCGGAGTTCCCGCCGCCGATCTTCCTGACCACGCGGCCCGATCTCGGCGATGTCTCCCAGGGCGAACTGGTGACCTTGGACAACTTCCACCAGCTGTTCGAGGGCATCCTCAACCCCAAGCAGCTCGAGGGTCTGCGCCTGCTGGTGACGCCCTTCCCGCAGCAGCAGTTCAACGCCACCAAAGACCGGCGCTCGCTGCGCCCGAGCCAGGGCGTCACCTGCTTCGAGTGCCACGCCAACGGCCACACCAACGCCAGCACGCACCTGGTGGGCGACATCCGCCCGCTGGAGCACCGGCGGCGCATCGACACGCCGACGCTGCGCGGGGTGAACATCCAGCGTCTGTTCGGCTCACAGCGCGCGCTGAAGACGGTGGAGGATTTCACCGAGTTCGAACAGCGTGCGGCCTACTTCGACGGCGATACCGTGACCGCCGCCAAGAAGGGCGTGAACGTGCTCGAGCGCGGCAGTCAGGTGCACTTCATGGGTGAGTTCCAGGCCATCTTGGACTTCCCGCCGGCGCCCAAACTGGACGTATTCGGCGAGCTCGACCCGGCCAAGGCCAGCGAGCAGGAGCTGCGCGGGGCCAAGCTGTTCGCCGGCAAGGCCAAGTGCGCCACCTGCCACGCCGCCCCGCACTACACCGACAACACCATGCACGACCTCAAGCTCGACCGCTTCTACGAGCCCGCCATGCACAACGGGCGCTTCGACACGCACGGCGGGACCACCAAGACCTTCCCGCTGCGCGGCATCAAGGACTCGCCGCCGTACCTGCATGACGGGCGCCTGCTCACGCTGGAGGACACCGTGGAGTTCTTCAACCTGGTGCTCGGTACGCGCCTGACCAAGGAAGAGAAGGAAGACCTGGTCGCCTTCCTGCGGGTGCTGTAATCGAGCGGGGGCGGAAGCTTACGCTTCCGCCCCGGCCCTCACCCGCGCGGATGGCCCAGGCGGTAGACGGAAGGGACCAGGAACAGACTGACCAGCATGGAGAAGCTGAGCCCGAATACGATTACCTGCGCGAGCGGACGCAGCATCTCGCCGCCCTCGCCCAGGGCCAGTGCGAGGGGCAGCATGCCGGCCACGGTGGTGAGCGTGGTCATGAGGATCGGGCGCAGGCGCAGGCGCGCGGCCTCCACGGTCGCCTCCAGCACGGCGAGGCCGCGCTCGCGCTGGATCTCGATGTACTCCACCAGCACGATGGCGTTGTTCACCACAATGCCGGCCAGCATGATCATGCCGAGCCACACCGGCATGGACAGCGGGATTTCCTGCCAGGTGAGCCCGAGTGCGACGCCGATGGCCGCGAAGGGCACGCTGAACAGGATGATGAGCGGGTTGCGCAGCGACTCGTACTGCACGGCCATCACCACGAACACCAGGAACAGCGCGAGCGCGAGCAGGATCTGACTGGTCTGGGCACCCTCCTGCAGTGCCTTGGTGGCGCCCTCGTCGTACAGCGTGTAGCCGCGCGGCAGCTCGAAGTCGGCCAGACGCTCCTGAATGGCGGCATCGACCTGGCCGAGCGGCACGTCGTCCGACACCGAACCGCTGATCTCCACCACGCGCTGCTGGTTGTCGCGCCGGATGGTGGTGGGCGCCGGCACGAACTCGAGCTCGGCCACCTCCGCCAGGTAGACGGGCCGGTTGCGGGTGGCCTCCGCCTGCACGATCAGGCCGCGCAGGTCCTCCAGGCCGCGAAACTGCTCGCGCGGCAGACGCACACGGATGTCGTAACCACGATTGCCGGCCAGAAAATCGCCCGCATGCAGGCCCTCCAGCGCCACGCGCACCGTGCGCCCCACATCCTCCACCGCGACGCCCAGGGCATTGGCGCGCTCACGATCCACGCGGACCGATACCTCTTGCAGCACCTCCTCATAGGAATGCGACAAATTGCGCAGGCCCTCGATGTCGCCCAGACGCCCCACCAGCGCCTCGCCGAGCTGGGCGAGGGTCTCCAGATCCGGGCCCGCGATACGCAGACTGATCTGATCGTCGCCACGCCCGAGTCGGATGCCGCGAATGCCTTGGGTGCGCATGTGGACCCGCATGCCCACCAGACCGAGATCGCGCACCTTCTGATCCATGCTGCGGATCCATTCCTCGGAGCTCAGGTGACGCTGCGCGAGCGGCACCAGCTGGATCATCAGCGTACTGCGATGGCTGGCCTCGCGCTGGCTACGCCCGAAGATGAACCCCCCGGCGGTGGTCGATACCGTGACCACCTCCGGCTGTTCGAGCAGCAGACGCTCGAGCTGACGCACCGCCGCGTCCATCTCCTCCAGTTCGATGCCCATGTCGCCGTTGACGTTCAGGCGCACCTGGCCGTCGTCCATGGAGGGCAGGAACACCTGATTGCCGCTGAAGAAGGTGCCACCGGTGTACAACAGTGCGGCCACGAACAGCGCCACCACCAGCCAGGGCAGGCGCAGGGTCTGACGCACCGTCCAGGCGTAGCCGCTCTGGAGGTAGCTCATGCCCGCATCCACCCCGCGGCGCAGCATGCCGCGATGCGTACTCACCACCCGCGAACCGAGCGCCGGCACCAGCGTGAGCGCCACCACCAGCGCCGCCACGATGGCGGCCGAGATGGTGATGATGAGCTCGCGGAACAGCAGCCCGACCAGGCCGCCGATGAACAGGAACGGCAGTACCGCCGCGAGGTTGGTGCTGGTGGCGGCCACGATGGCGCTGTTCACCTCGCGTGCGGCGTTCACCGCCGCCTCGCCCAGCGATTCGCCGGCGCGTTGGTGACGGGTGATGTTCTCCAACATCACGATGGTGCTGTCGACCAACATGCCGATGCCGAGCGCCAGCCCCCCCAGGGTCATGATATTGAGCGTGAGGCCCGCGACGTCCATGAAGAAGAAGGTGACCATCACCGCGATGGGAATCGCGCTGCCGATGATCAGCGTGCGGCGCAGGTTGCCAAGGAAGATGTACACCACCAGCATGGCGAGCACGGCGCCGGTGCCGGCGGCCAGGGAGGCATTGCGGATGGCGTCGCGCACATAGCCCGACTGATCGGAGATGCGCCGCACCTCCACCTCCTCGGGGATCAGTCCCTGCGAGGCCAGCCAGGCAAGGCGCTCCTCCACGTGGTCGACCACCGACACGGTATTGGCCTGCGGCTGCTTCTGGATCGACATGCGCACGCCCGGTACCTCGTTCAGGCGCACGCGCACGCGCTCATCCTCGTGGGTGTCGACCACCTGCGCCACTTCGCCCAGGCGCAGCAGCCCCGGCTGACCCTCGGCGTCACGGTAGGCGAGCGGCAGCGCCGCGAGGTCCTCCACCGTCTGCACCCGGCCCGCGGTGCGCCCGGTCATCTCGCGCCCGCCGACCGCGATCCGGCCACCGGGCGCGTCGACGTTGCCGCGCTCTACCGCCTGCACCACGTCTTGCACCGTCAGCCCATAGGCGGCCAGCCGGTCCTGATCCGGCATCACCCAGATCTCGCGCGTGAGTCCGCCGCCCACCTCCGCGGCGGCCACCCCCGGCAGGTTCAGAAACCAACGCGCCAGCTCCTCGTCCACCCATTGGCGCAGAGCGACCGGCCCCATCAGTGGCGAGCTCACCACGTACTCCGCCACCGGAATCTGCGAAGGGTCGCGTTTGAAGATGGTCGGCTGGTCGATGGTAGTGGGGAACTGGCGCCGCGCGCGGTCGAGCCGGGTGCTCGCGTCACGCAGCGCGATGTCGATGTCCTTGCCGTATGGGAACGACAGATTGACCTGGGTACTGCCCTCGGAGGTATTGGACTGAACCGAGATGGCATCCTCGGTGATCGCCAACTGCTCCTCGAGGTAGCGCGTGATACGGTCTTCCATCACCGTGGCCGGTACGCCCTGCTCGGCCACCCGCGCCACGATCTCCGGATAGATGATCTCGGGCAGCAGGTCCACGCCCAGGCGGGTGAGCGCAAAGCCACCCAGCACCACGGCCGCCAGCGCCAGCATGACGACGCCGATGGGGTGGCGAATGGACCACTCGGCCAGTCCCCCGCCGCGCAGGCGCCGCTGCAGGTCCAGGCTCATGCGCGTTCGCCGACCACGCGCACGCTACGCCCGTCATGCAACCCGAGGAACCCCTTGGTCACTACCGGCTGGCCCACTTCCAGCCCGTCCAGCACCTCCACCCGGTCGCCGAGGCGCACCCCGGTGCGTACCCCCACGCGCCATACGTGCTGCTCCTCGTCGAGCACGTACACGTACTCGCCGCGCGGGTCGCGCTGCACCGCGGCGAACGGCACCACCAGACGCTGCGGCGCGCGCCCCGCCAGGGTCACGCGCGCGAACTGGCCGGCGCGCACCTGCGCCGGCGCATCGGTCAGGCGCACCTCGACGGTGCCGCGCCCCGAAGCGTCCACCGAGGCGTGCAGCCGATTGATCTCGCCCTCCAGGATCTGCCGTCCCAGGGCATCGATGCGCACCGAGGCCGCGTCACCGTGGCGCAGATGCGGCAACAGCGTTTCAGGCACCTGCAGCTCCACGGTCAGCGACTGCGGGTCGATCAGGGTCATCAGATGGGTGTGGCTCGATACCGCATCGCCCGGCTCCACCAGGCGCGCCGACACGACGCCGTCGAACGGCGCATCGATGCGGGTGTACGACAGGCGCGCCTCCAGCAGCTGCACGTCGGCGTGCGCGAGCTCCAGATCGGTCTGCGCCCGCACCAGTTCGTCCTCCGACACCAGCTGGCGCTTCACCAGGCCCTGCAGGCGTTGCAGGTTCACCTCGCTCTGGCGCCGCGTCGCCTGCGCCTTGTCCAGTTGCGCGCGCAGCAGACGGTCGTCCAAGCGCACCAAGGTCGTGCCCTGCGCGACCGCGTCGCCCTCGAAGAAGGGCAGCTGCAGGATCTGGCCGGGTTCTTGATTGAAGATGCGCACGCTGCGCCGCGCGCGCAGGGTGCCGGTGTAGGTAGAGGACTCGGCCAGCGCCGCGAGCTCGGCACGCGCGGCCTCCACCAGGTGCACGCGCGCCGCGCGATCGGGTCGCTCGGGCACGGCGGAGACTGAATCCTGGCCGCAGCCCGCGAGGCTCAGCGTTGCCAGCGCCAGCAGGCCGACCGTCAGTGCGCGCCACATACGCATTTATTCCGCTTCCCCTGGTTCGTTCGCGTAGCCGGTGAGTTCCACGTAACCCACGCCATCCACGGGGGCATCCCCGGCGCGCCCTTGCACCTGCACGGCGCCCTCCCAATAACGCACCAGCGTATCCATTTCCTGGTCCGACAGAAAGGGCTGCACGAGAAGGTCCAGATCGGCCACCGTCAGACGCCAGCGCGCGGGATACCGTCCCCCGCGCGGGCTCTCCCAGTGGTCCAACACGGTGAGTTCGACGTCCGCATGGCGCAGCAACTGCGCCTCCCCCCGGGCTCCGACCAGCACGCCCTTGCTGTGCGGATCGACCGATCCGTCACGCCGGCGCATCTGGTAGTACATGACCTCGCGCCCGTCGGAAAGTTGCAGCGAGAACCAGTCCCAGCCGACCTGATCGGCGCCCAGTGCGGAGCTCGACCACTCGCGATCCCACCAGGCGCTGCCGCTCACCGCGAGTCGCGCATCGGCGCTGCGCACCTCGCCGCGCGCCGCGAGGCGGGTAAAGGAATAGTAGTAGGAGGCGTTGCCGGGCTCGGCGCTCTTCTGGCTGAGGCCTTGCTCGCCCTGCAACACGTGCGGCTTCACGGGCTCGAGCACCAGATCGATGGCGAAATCCGCCTCCGACGCCTGCAGACGCAAGGGGAACGGCGTCTCACCCGCCGGGGGTCCCGCCGCCACCCAATCCTCGAGCCACACGCGAAACGGCGCCGCCTGCGCCCCGGCGAGGTCCAGCGCGCCGCGGCTGAAGCGTTCGGCGTGATAAAAGCGCCGCCCCGCCACGTCGGTCAGCGCGAAGTGCGCCATGTAGACCTGATCGCCGCGCCAGGCGGAGGCGCGCGCCACCGGCGTCGGCGTCATGGCGATGCGAAACACCGTGAGCTGAAAACCGAAGCGGCGCCCGTCCTCTGCCTGCAGGTTGCCGGTCCAGTACCACCACTCGTGCTTGTAGGCCGGATGAGGCCCGTGGTCCTCCGGGAACACGAACGGGCGCGGCGCATGCGCGCGCGCATAGCCGGCCACGTCGCCGCTCATCAGATTGCCGAGTTCGTAGGCGTTCTCGGGCGCCGGTGACACCGGCTCGCGCGCGGTCTGCTGCGGCAACAACCACAGCAGCAGCGCCAGCAGCACCGCCAGCACCGCGACCACCGCCGCGCGCCGCATCAGCCGACCTCCCGCAGGGCCCAGGCGGCGGGCGTGCGCGCCATGCGCCAGGCCGGCCACGCGCTCGCGAGCAGCGCGGTGACCACCGCCAGCGCCACCACCTGCAGCAGCGGCCCGGCGGTCACCACCAGCTCCATGCTCCACCCGAAGGCGCGGCGGTTGATGACCTGCGTCAGCCCCCAGGCGAGGCCCCAGCCGAGCGGTACCGCCAGCAGCCCGGCGATGAGGCCGGTCAGCCCACTCTGCGCCAGCACCAGGCGCCCCACGTCGGCGGGCGTGAAACCGATCGCGCGCAGCACCGCCAGTTCGCGCGCGCGCTCCAGCTGCAGCGCCAGCAGCGCGCTCACCAGCCCCACCGCCGCGACCGCCAAGGCGATAACCCGCAGCACCTCGGTGATCGCGAAGGTCTGGTCGAAGATGGCCATGGAGGCCTCGCGCAGGGCGCGGTTGGACTGCACCTGTAGGGCCTGATCCGCCGGCGCGGCCGCGCGCACCCGTTGCAGCAGCGCGGCAGGATCCGCGTCGGGCGCGGCGTAGATCCCGAAGGAGCTGACGTGCGGGTCGTCGTACAGGGCCTGATAGGCATCGAGCACCAGCGCCGCCACCCCCTGGTCGCTGCTGTAATCGCGGTAGATGCCCGCCACCGGGAACGCGCGCGGGCCGCGGTCGGTGTGCAGCGTGAGGCTGTCGCCCACGTCGAGCCCGCGGTGCCAAGCCAAGGGCTCGGACACCAGGACCGCCTCACCGGCATAGAACGCGGCGCGCGCACGCTCGGCATCGCCGCGCCGCAAGCCGAAGGCGGCGAAGCTCGCCGGCGGGATGTCGAGCGCGAACAGCTCGGTCGGCCCCTCGGGCGCGTCGACCCGCACGCGCCGGCCCTGGCTGACCGCCTGCACGCCGGGCAGCGCGGCGAAGCGCGCCGCCAGCGCCGGGTCCAGCGAGCCGCCGCCCGGCACGCTGACGTAGATGTCGGCACGCAGGGTGCCCTCCAGCCAGCGCTCCACCGACAGGCGGAAACTGTCGATCATCAGCGCCACGCCGACCGCGGCCGCCAGGGCCACGGCGAGGGCCGCCACCGCCGGGGCGCTGCGGCTCAGCGAGGTCACCACCCCGCGGGCGGCCATCGCCCCCGGCAGCCCGAGCGCCTGCCGGGCCGGGGCGCGCAGCGCCTCGGCCAGGGCCCGCGTGGCGGCCGGCACCAGCAACACCGCCCCGCCGATGAACAGCGCCAGCGCGGCGAAGCCGGGCACCAACCCGCGCCCGAATACGGCCAGCAGCCCCAGCGCGAGCAATAGCGACAAAGCGCCCAGCGCGGCGGCGCGCCCCACCCGCGCCGCCAGAAGGCGCTCCACGTCCACGCGCGCCAGCGCGGCGCGCGGCGCGGTATGCGCGGCCTCGCGCGCGGGCAACCACGCCGCCAGCAAGGTCGCGCCCACGCCCAAGGCCGCGCCGCGCGCGAGGGCCCCGGGGTCCACCTGCAGGGCCGCCACGTTGAGCACGAAATACAGATCATTGATGGTGCGGGTCACGAGGCCCAACAACTGTTCGGCCAGCGCGATGCCGGCCAGCACGCCGAGGGCGGTGCCGAGCACGCCCACCACGAGCGCCTCGCCCAGCACCACCGCTTGGATCCGGCCGCGCGTGACGCCCAGCACCCGCAGGCGGCCGATCAGGCCGCGCCGCTGCAGCACCGAGAAGGTCATGGTGTTGTAGATGAGGAACATGCCCACCACCAGCGCGAGCAGGCTGAGCGCGGTGAGGTTGAGGCGAAACGCGCGGGTCATTTGCTCCATGGCGCCGATGCGGGCGCCGACCGGTTCGATGCGCAGCGCGGGCGGCAGCGCCGCCGCGATCTGGGCCAGGCGGCGCTCGCCCTCGGCCCCTTCGGCCAGGATGAGGTCGATGCGCGTCAGGCGCCCGGGTTGGCCCAGCCACTCCTGCGCGGTGGCGATGTCGGTGAGCACCACGCCGGCCAGCACCTCGCGCGTCAACGCGTCCTCCACGGTCAGCCGCCCGACCAGGTGCAGGCGGAGGCTGCGCCCGCCCGCGCGCACCTCGACGCGATCGCCCTCGACGAGGCCGAGGCGCTCGGCGAGCTCCGCGCTCATCACCGCGGCGCCGGGCGTGGTGAGCAGCGCCTCCAGGTCGGCCTGGGCATCCAGGGTGGCGGTGTAGCGGCGAAACGGGGCATCGGCGAACACGTCGACGCCGAGCAGTTGGAGGGCCTCGCCGGGCGCGGCGGCCAACTCGACATGCCCTTCCACGACCGGCGCGCTGGGGCGCAGACCCGCGATGCGCAGCCGGGCGTAGTCGGCCTCGTCGACGCCGGCGGGTCCGCCGACGATGTGGTGGGTGGTGCCGCCGGACAGCACCTCGGTGGAATAGCTGAAGGCCTGGCGCGCGCTGTGATTGACCAACTCGATGGCGACCACCACGGCGACGCCCAGGGCGACACCCAACACCGCCAGCGCCAACTGCCCGGGATGGCGCGCCAGGTGCCGCAGACTGGCGCGGGCGACCATCATGGCGCCGTGCCGTCCGCGTGCAGGCGGCCCTCGCGCAGATGCAGGGTGCGATCCGCGACGGCGGCGGCCTCCACGCTGTGCGTGACCATCAGCAGACCGGCGCCCACCGCCCGCGGCAGCTCGGCCAGCATCGCGAGCACCTCGCGCGCGGTCGCCTCGTCGAGGTTGCCGGTCGGCTCATCGGCCAACACCAGGCGCGGACCGTGCACCAGCGCGCGCGCCACCGCCACGCGCTGCTGCTCGCCGCCCGACAGCTCCTCGGGATAGCTGTCGCCGCGCTCGGCCAGACCCACCCGCGCCAGCCATTGGTCGGCGCTGCGCCCCGCCTCGGCGGCGCGCCGCCCGATCAGTTCGAGCGGCAGGCGCAGGTTTTCGCGCACCGTGAGCGTCGGTACCAGGTTGAAGAACTGAAACACGAAGCCGATGTGATGGCGCCGGAACAAGGTGCGGGCGCGCTCGTTCAGCGCGGTGAGCTCGCGGCCCGCCACCCGGACAGTACCGCTGTCGGGCAGGTCGATGCCGCTGGCGAGGTTGAGCAGGGTCGACTTGCCGGAGCCGCTGCGGCCCATCAGCGCCACCCGCTCACCCGGTTGCAGGATGAGATCCACCCCGTCGAGCACCGCGCGCCCCCGTGCGCCCTCGGCATAACGCCGGCACACCCCCTGCATGGCCAGCAGCGGCACATCGGCGAGGGGGGAGGCATGATGGTCGGCGCGAGAAGACATCGCAGGCAATGCTAACCGAAGACGCGCCGACACGCCCGTCGGCCCACCCGCCGCTTCCGCGAGGGGGAGTGCCTACACGCGCCGCGCGCACTCAGCCGCGGGTCGGGGCGACGCGCAGCGCATCCACCCGCTCCGGGTAGAACGCCACGTAGTCGCGCAACACCTCCCGCCCCGGCACGGGGTGATCATAGGTCCAGGCGGCGTCCTCGACGCGCCGCCCACCGCCGCGCAGATGCCAGTAGCGCGCTTCCCCTTTGAGGGGGCACCGGGTGCGCCGCAGGCTGGGTTCCAGCGCGGCCGGCGCGACATCGGCCAGGGGGATGTAGTACACCGGCGCATGTCCGGCCTCCTTCACCACCACCGGCCGATGACTGTGCGCGATCTGCTCCCCGCCCAGTTCCACCTCGACGGTGACCTGATCGTGTTCGATGATCAGTTCCTGTTTCTCCATACCCCAAGATTAGCGGAAGGGGTAGCGCAGGACCGACGCGTTAGCGCTCCTCGTCGGGGATCGGCCGCGTCACCGTCCACCACACGGCGTAGGACAGCACCACCAACGAACCGAACACCGTGATCAGCGTAAGGATGCCCGTCGGGCTGCGCAGCAGGATCTCCATCATGATCAGCACCTCGTCGTGTTGTGCGTGTTTCGGCCATCCTAGGCCCGCGGGCAGAGCCGACTTTTGACCGGCGTCAAGTGCGCAACGACGAGGCGAAGAGGCAGCACGACTGATTGGCGGACCCGCTGCGCGGCGCGCAGCGGATGCAGGCGACCATGGAGGAGAAGCAGGGCCGCACGTTGAACGGTGTGAACTCGCGCGTTCAGCGCTAGCGGGCGGCGACCAGGTACACCACGAGCGCCACACCCAGCAGCCCGACGCCCAGGTTCACCGCCACCCCGGTATAGGTCCAGTAGCCGCGTGGGATCTCCGGCGGGCGGAGCGTGCGGCGCACCTGCAGGAACTGCACGACCGCCAGCACATTGACCGCGATGCCGAGGCCGATGAAGCCCAGCCCCGCCCAGAACGCGAGGGTGCGGGCCGCGCTTTCGCCGCGCAGCAACTCCTCGAACAGGCCGATACGCTCGACCACGAAACCGAACGCCATCAAGGTGAGGCCGGTACGGTTCCACGCGAGCAGCGTGCGCTCGGCGGCGAAGAAAACGCGCGGGTCATCGAGGCTGGACATAGACATTCCGGGGAGCGGCGACTTCAACAAGCCTAGTGCGAATTCGGGCCGCGTCTCAGTCGGGGTCCGCCGGTCCCACCCAAAAGTGCGGGTTCCAGGCCACCTCCCACAGGTGCCCGTCAAGATCGGCGAAGTAGCCCGCATAGCCGCCCCAGAAGGTGTCCTGCGCGGGTTTGATCAAGCGGGCGCCGGCGCCCACCGCCTGCCGGAGCACGGCGTCGACCTCGTCCCTGGTGGAGACGTTGTGCGCCAGGCTGAAGCCGGCCGAGCGCTCCGCGCTCGGCACGCCGGCATCCTGCGCCAGGGTCTCGCGCCCGTACAGGCTGAGCCAGGTGCCGTCGAGCGCGAAGAAGGCCACGCTCGGTTCGCTGCCGCCATCGGGCTCCTCCACCGGGTGGCGCGGCAGCCCCAGGCCCTGCTCGTAGAAGCGCGCCGCGCGGCCCACATCCGCCACGCCCAGGGTGATCATGCTGATTCGCGGTTTCATGGCTCCCCCTCCGGCAGCCGTTTCGCCATCCGGCGGTGCGGCATGCCCACTTCCAAGAACGGCTCCCCCACGACCCGGTAGCCTTGGCGCCGGTAGAAGCCGACGGCCTGCAGCCGTGCGTGCAGCATGAGCTCGCGCACGCCCCGCGCCCTGAGGTCGGCCTCCACCGCCTGCAGCAGGGCCCGCCCCAGCCCGCGCCCTTGCAGCGCGGCCGCGACGGCCATCTGGCGCACCCGGGCGCGCCCCGCGTCGCCCAGCGCCACCGAGACGCACGCCAGCGCCGCACCGCGCGCATCGAACATGCCGTAGTGGAGTTGGTCCTGCTCGCCCTGCACGTCCTGCGCCGACAGTGTCAGACCCAGCGGGCGGCGCAGCACCGCCTCGCGCAGCGCCCGCGCCGCCGCGTATTGCGACGTCCCGTACGCGACCATCAAGCAGCGCACGGCGCGAGGGTCGATCGTCCTCAGGGCCGGTAACGCTCGTTCGCGTCACCCAGGCTGAAGCCCGGTTGCGGGCCGCCGGAGACGACGTATATGGCGCCGTCCACCACCGCCGCGCCGAGGCCGTGGCGCGCCGTCGGCATGGGCGCCAGCGCCTCCCAGCGATCCTCGGCCGGGTTGTAGCGCTCGGCGTCGTCGAAGGTTCGCTCCTCGCCGGGATCGAAGGTCTCCCCGCCAAAGAGATACAGCCAGCCGTCCAGCACCGCGGCCGCCACCCCGCTGCGCCCGGTGAGCAGGGGCGCGGCCTCGCCCCAGGTGTCGGCGGTCGGGTCGTAGACCCCGGTCACAGTCATGGTGTAGTCCTCTCCGGCGCGCCCCGCGGTGACATAGATGCGACCGTCGAGCGCTTGCGCGGCGTGGTGGTTGCGGGCCGTGGGCATCGGCGCGAGGCGTTCCCAACTATCGGTGGCGGCATCGTAAACCTCGTGTGTGCCCACCGAATCGTCGGGCGAGTCGGTGTTGTGCACCAAGTGGTCGAGCGCGTCGATATCGGCCACCGTGCCGCCGATGGTGTGGATACGCCCGTCGAGCACCGTGTAGGCGAGCGCGCCGCGTGCGGTCGGCATGGGTGCGCCCTCGCGCCACTGGCCACTCGCGATGTCGTAAATCCACACATCGTCGATGGGCTCGAAGGTGTTGTCGCGATAGCCACCGAGGATGTAGAGGCGGCCCTCGTGGTGCACGAAGCCGGCATGGTGGGTGCGCAGGGGCGCCGCGCCGAGGTTCTCCCAGGTATCCCTGGCGGGATCGTAGACGTACATGTCCTCGGCCGCCGGCGGGCGCGCCTCGGCATCGGCGCCCTCGGGCGGCGCGGTGAAGCCGCCGATCACGTACACCCGTTCGCCGTCGCCGGTCACGCTGACCTCGGTGCGCGGATCGGGAAACGGTGCCAGTACGCCCCAGTCCGCCTCGTCCTGCGCCGCGGCACTCGCCGCCCACACCAGCGCCGCCGCCCAAACCAGCGCTGCGGCGCACAACAAGCCCGCCGCGCGGCGAGGGGCACCCGTCCAGTTCGCTCGGTTCATTCCGCACCTCCCTGTACCGATCGCGGCGCACCATCGTGGTGTGCTGTTTCGGCTAGCCTAGCAGCCCGCTCGGTCGCCGCGGCTGCTCGCGCCAAAAAGAAAAGCCGCGGCAGTGCCGCGGCTTCCTCGTCCCTGATCGGGCATCCCAGCCCTGCCGCCTCCTGCGGCGTCCCTGAGGCTGCGCTCCGGCAGGTGTTCCTTACGCCGCCTCCTTGCGGCCTCCGTTGCGATACACGATCTGGCCGTCTTCCGCATCGACCTGGATGATGTCGCGCGGCCCGAAGCGGCCCTCGAGTATCGCCTTGGCCAGCCCGTTCTCCAGCTGCTGCTGGATGGCTCGCTTGAGCGGGCGGGCGCCGTACACCGGATCGAAACCGGCCTCGCCGAGCTTGTCGAGCGCCGCCTCGGTGATGCGCAACTCCATGTCGCGCTCGCGCACCCGCGCCTGCAGGTTGGCGATCTGAATGGTCGCGATGGCGCGAATCTGCTCGCGCATCAAGGGATGGAAAACCACCACCTCGTCCACGCGGTTGATGAACTCGGGGCGGAAGTGCTGCCCGACCACGTTCATCACCGCCTCCTTCATGGCGGCGTAGTTCTCCTCGCCGGCCAGTTCCTGAATCATCTGGCTGCCGAGGTTGGAGGTCATCACCACCACCGCATTGCGGAAGTCCACCGTGCGCCCCTGGCCGTCGGTGAGACGCCCGTCGTCGAGCACCTGCAGCAGCACGTTGAACACGTCCGGGTGCGCCTTCTCCACCTCATCGAGCAGGATCACCGAGTAGGGCTTGCGACGCACCGCCTCGGTGAGGTAACCGCCCTCCTCGTAACCGACGTAGCCCGGGGGCGCGCCGATCAGCCGCGCCACGGAGTGCTTCTCCATGAACTCGGACATGTCGATACGCACCATGGCCTCTTCGGTGTCGAACAGGAACTCGGCGAGCGACTTGCAAAGCTCGGTCTTGCCGACGCCGGTGGGGCCGAGGAACAGGAACGAACCGTTCGGGCGGTTGGGGTCGGACAGCCCGGCGCGCGAGCGGCGGATGGCGTCGGCCACCGCGCGCACCGCCTCGTCCTGGCCGATCACGCGATTGTGCAGCGCCTCTTCCATGCGCAGCAGCTTGTCGCGCTCGCCCTCCAGCATCTTGGACACGGGAATGCCGGTCCACTTGGAGACCACCTCGGCGATCTCCTCGTCGCTCACGCTGTTACGCAGCAGCTTCATCTCCTGCGTCTCGGCCTGCGTGGCCTGCTCGAGCTGCCGCTCGAGTTCGGGAATGCGCCCGTACTGCAGCTCCGACATGCGACCGAGATCGCCCGCGCGGCGCGCGGTTTCGAGCTCCATGCGCGCACGCTCCAGGGCCTCCTTGATGTGCGTGGCGCCCTGCAGCGCGGCCTTCTCGGCCTTCCATATCTCCTCGAGGTCCGAGAACTCGCGCTCCAGCTTGGCGATCTCCTGCTCGAGGTTCTCGAGGCGCTTCTTGGAGGCCTCGTCGGTCTCCTTCTTGAGCGCCTCGCGCTCGATCTTGAGTTGGATCAGGCGCCGCTCCAGGCGATCCATCTCCTCGGGCTTGGAGTCGATCTCCATGCGGATGCGGCTGGCGGCCTCGTCGACGAGGTCGATGGCCTTGTCCGGCAGCTGGCGATCGGTGATGTAGCGGTGCGAGAGCGTGGCCGCGGCGACAATGGCCGGGTCGGTGATCTCCACCCCGTGGTGCACCTCATAGCGCTCCTTCAGGCCGCGCAGGATGGCGATGGTGTCCTCCACCGTGGGCTCGTCGACCAACACCTTCTGAAAGCGGCGCTCGAGCGCGGCGTCCTTCTCAATGTACTTGCGGTACTCATCCAGCGTGGTCGCGCCCACGCAGTGCAACTCGCCGCGCGCGAGCGCCGGCTTCAACATATTGCCCGCGTCCATGGCGCCCTCGGCCTTGCCGGCGCCGACCACGGTGTGCAGCTCGTCGATGAACAGGATGATCTGGCCTTCCTGCTTGGCGAGGTCGTTCAGCACCGCCTTCAAGCGTTCCTCGAACTCGCCGCGGAACTTGGCGCCCGCGATCAGGGAACCCATATCGAGCGACAGCAGGCGCTTGCCCTTCAGCCCCTCGGGCACCTCGCCATTGACGATGCGCTGCGCGAGGCCCTCCACGATGGCGGTCTTGCCCACGCCCGGCTCGCCGATCAGCACCGGGTTGTTCTTGGTGCGCCGCTGCAGCACCTGAATGGTGCGGCGGATCTCGTCGTCGCGGCCGATCACCGGGTCGAGCTTGCCCTGCTCGGCACGCTCGGTAAGGTCGATGGTGTATTTCTCCAGCGCCTGGCGCTGCTCCTCGGCATTGGGGTCGTCCACCTTCTGCCCACCGCGCAATTGCTCGATGGCCTGCTCGACATCCGCCTTGCCCGCCCCCGCCTTGCGCAGCAGCTCGCCGAGCTGGCCCTTGTCGTCCACCGCCGCGAGCACGAACAGCTCGCTGGAGATGTACGCGTCCTTGCGCTGCTGGGCGAGCTTGTCGGTGAGGTTCAGCAGGCGGTTGAGGTCATTGGAGACGTGCACGTCGCCGCCGGCGCCCTGCACGCCCGGCAGGCGATCGAGCGCCTCGCCGAGCTGCGAGCGCAGCAGGTTCACGTTCACGCCCGCCTGGGCCAGCAGGTGGCGCACCGTGCCGCCCTCCTGGTCCAGCAACGCGGCCATCACATGCAGCGGCTCGATGAACTGATGATCGCGCCCCAGCGCCATGCTCTGCGCATCGGCGAGCGCCATCTGAAACTTGCTGGTCAACTTGTCCATCCGCATGGGAAGGTCCTCGTGCTCGATAATCGGTGGTGGCCGTAACGACCCGCTGTGCGCTAGATGGGGACCGAATCAGGAGGATTCAACCGATAGCGGTGAAGTTTTCTTCGTGGCGCGTCCTTCGAGCAGCGGCGCGAGGCCGCCGAGACAGTCGTCGCCTTCGGTGCAGTACTGCGCGGGAAATGCCTGCAGGCGGGCGCGCGAGCGCATGAACACGGCCAGTACGGTGTGGCCCGCGCCGCGCACGCCGGTGAGGCGCAGCGGGTGGATGGGCGCGCCGGTACGTTTGGCCAGCCAGGCCACGCCCCCCTTGAGCGGGCGCGGCGGATCTGTATCCAGGTGGATGCGCCCGTGCGGAAACAGCGCCACGGCCTCACCGGCGGCGAGCGCCTTGAGCGCCGCGCGCAGCGCCTGTTCGGGACGCCGGTCGCGATCGACGGGAATGCAGCCGATGGCCCGGAAGAAGGTGCGCAGCAGCGGGCGCTCGTACTGCTCGCGCGCAATGATGAAGCGCAACGGGCGCCGACAAGCCGCGGCCATCAACAGCGGATCCAGACCCGACACGTGGTTGGCGACCACCAGCACGCCGCCCTGCGCGGGCAGCGCCACCGGGTCGTGGCGCAGGCGATGAAAACGCGTGCAGAACATGCGATTGAGCCCGTCCAGGACGTTCAGCCCCCGGTGGCCCCAATCGGCCTCGGCGTGGCGGCGGCCCACTCGCCACAGCCCGCCCGCGAGGGCGCCCGTCAGCAGCCCCACCGCCAGCAAGGTAAACGCCAGTCCCGCACCCATGGCGCCGCACTCTAGCACAGGCCATCGCGCATCCCTTCAAGGTCTGTGGGCGCGGGGGTCGTGGTCGCCGGGTCGTGTGCTAGCATCGGAGTCGCGCACAGACGCAGCACCATAAAAACGACAAACAGAAGAAGAACGATAATCCGAAGGAGGATGAATTATGCTCAAGCGCTCGCTTGCGCCGACGGTTGCGCTCGCCCTGCTGATGGCCGTTTCCTTGCCCACGGCCGCTGAGACCATCGTATTCGCCACCGCGCCGACCCAGTCGCCGGAAGCCACGGTGCAGCAGTATCAGCCGATCGTGAACTTCCTCAGCCGGGCCACCGGCAAGCGGGTCGAGGTGGCCACCACGCGCAGCTTCATCGAATACGCCTCGCGCATGCGCAAGGGCGAATTCGATCTGATCTTTGACGGCCCCCATTTCATCGGCTGGCGCAACCAACACCTGGATCACGAGGTGCTGGCCAAGCTGCCGGGCGAGTTGCGCTTCGTCGTCGTAACACGCGCCGACGCCAGCATCGACGGGGTCGACGACCTTATCGGGCGTCGCGTCTGCGGTCCGGCCGTGCCGAACCTCGCCACGCTGTCGGTCCTGGAGCAGTTTCCCAACCCGGCCCGTCAGCCGGTGCACACGCCCGTCGGCGGTTTCCCGGCGGCGCTGGCCTGCGTGCGCGAGGGCCGCGCCGACGCGGCGGTGCTGCGCGATCAGTTCTGGGCCCGCCAGGAGCAGGAGGGCTACAAGGTCGTGTACCAAACGGCGCAGGCGCTTCCGGACCGCGGGTTCTCGGTGACGCGGCGCGTGGACGGCGCCACCCGCGCGCAGCTGCGCGAGGCGCTGATCGCCATGAGCGGCGACGAGGTCGTGGCCAAGGCGCTGACCGCCATCGGCGGCGCCAGCCGCCAAGGCTTCGTGGCCGCCAACGACGCCGAGTACGCCGGACTCGGGCGCCTGTTGGCGGACGTCTGGGGCTTTCAGGACTAGGCCCGCCGCTCCCAAAGCGAACGCCGCGCAGTTCGCTTTGCAATGCGGGACCAGTGCGCGGTGGATCCATTAAGCACTTCGATAGGTGGACACGAAGGCGGGACGGCCTTCGTGTCCGACGCTCAGCCGTTCACCACCGTGCCGCCGTTGGGGTGCAGCACCTGCCCGCTCATGTACGACGAGTCTCCGCTCGCCAGGAACAGATAACAGGGCGCCACCTCCTCGGGCTGGCCGGCCCGTCCCATGGGCTTGTTCGCCCCGAAGGTGGCCACCTTCTCCGCGTCGAAGCTGGCCGGAATCAGCGGCGTCCAGATCGGCCCCGGAGCCACCGCGTTCACGCGGATCCCATCGCCCACCACCGCCTCCGACATGGAGCGGGTAAAGGCGACGATCGCGCCCTTGGTCGAGGCATAGTCGATGAGTTCCGGCTTGCCCTGATAGGCGGTCACCGAGGTGGAGTTGACGATGGCGCTGCCGGGCTTCAAGTGCGGCAACGCCGCCTTGGTGAGGTAGAACATGGCGAAGATGTTGGTACGGAAGGTGCGCTCCAACTGTTCGGCGCTGATGTCGAGCAGGCTTTGCTGTACATGCTGCTCGGCGGCGTTGTTGATCAGGATGTCCAACTGCCCGAACGCATCGAGCGTCTCGCGCACCACCGCCTGGCAATGGGCCTCCTCGCCCAGGTCGCCGGGGATGAGCAGGCACTGCCGCCCTTCGGCCTCCACACCGCGCTTGGTCTCCTCGGCATCGTCATGCTCGTCGAGGTAGGCGATCGCCACGTCGGCACCCTCTTTGGCGAACAGCAGGGCGACCGCCCGTCCGATGCCGCTATCGCCGCCGGTGATGAGCGCCACCTTGCCGCGCAGCTTGTTGCAGCCGTGGTAGCCGGGATCCTCGGCGCGCGGGCGTGGGGTCATCTCCGACTCGTGCCCCGGTTGCTGCTCCTGGTGCTGTGCAGGACGGTGTTGCTCGCTCATGCTGCCCTCCTTGGTGGCATGAAAAAAAGAAGAACGGTTCAGACCTTCATGCCGAGCTCGCGCTTCATCTTCTTGGTGATGGACTGGCGCAACGCACCCATGTCCGCCCAGGGATCGCGGGCGAGACCGGCGAGGCGCGCCGGCACGGTATGCACGTTGAAGGCGTCGGGGTGCAGCTTAGCGCTCAACTCCTCCCACGCCAGCGGCACCGCGACCGGCGCGCCCGGCCACGCGCGGGTGGAATAGCTGGTGACGGCGGTCGCGCCCCAGCCGTTGCGCAGGTAGTCGATGAACAGCTTGCCCTTGCGCGCGCGCTTGGCCAGTTTGGCGGTGTACTTGTCGGGTTGCAGGCGCACCAGGTCCTCGGCGAGCGCCTTGGAGAACGCCTTGGCCTCGGCCCAGTCGTGCCGGCGCACCAGCGGCACCACCACGTGCAGCCCCTTGCCGCCGGTGGTGCGCAGAAAACTCTCCAGCCCCAGATCGGCGAGGCGGGCGCGCACGCGCTGCGCGGCGGCGACCACGTCCTGCCAGGCAAGTCCTTCGTCAGGATCGAGATCGAACACCAGGCGGTCCGGGTGCTCCACACGGTCGCAGCGCGAGCCCCACACGTGGATCTCCAGCACGCCGAGTTGCACCAGACCGATCAAGCCCGCGAGGTCGCGCAGCGCGAGGTACTCCAAGGTCTTACCCTTGTGCGGGATCGCGACCCGCGCCAGCGCCTTGGACACACCGGCGGTGGCGTTCTTCTGATAAAAACAGTCCTTGCGCTGCCCCTCGGGGCAACGCACCAGGGTAAGCGGCCGGTCCTTGGCGTGCGGCAGCAGCCAATCCGCGACCGCCTGGTAATACTGCGCGAGGTCGCGCTTGCTGAGGTCCTGCCCCGGGTAGAGCACCTTGTCCGGGTTGGACAGCGCCACGCCCGCCACGCGCTGTCCCTGGTCCGCGCCGCGCCGCACCGGACGCCCGGTGCTCCGCGGCGCGGGCGCGGCCCGTTCGCGGCGCACCTCGCCCGCGGGTCTGTCCTCGCGCAGCCCCCGGAACACGGGATGGCGCAGCAGTCCCTCGGCCGTCCAGCCGGTAAAGCTGACCTCCGCCACCAGCACGGGACGCACCCAATGCACGCGCTGACGGATGCGCGGCGGGGCCTCGTCAAACGGACCCGCCTTGACCTCCAGCGGCTGCAGCCGGGCGAGCACCTCCTGCAGCCGGCGCTCGTCAAAGCCGGTACCCACCCGCCCCGCGTAGCGCAGGCGCTCGCCCTCGTAGACCCCCAGCAACAACGCACCGAAGCCTTTACGCGCCCCGCCGGGTTCGGTATAGCCGCCGACCACGAACTCCTGACGGTGCTCGCACTTGATCTTCAGCCAATCGCGCGTGCGCCGCCCCACGTAAGGGCGCTGCGCGCGCTTGGAGACGATGCCCTCCAGCCCGAGCCGACAGGCCTGCTCCAAGAAGGCCCCGCCGTGGCCCTGCAGGTGGTCGCTGTAGCGCAGCGGCAGGCGGGCGCCCTGCAGCAGGCTCTGCAGCCGGCGCTTGCGCGCCAGCAGCGGCTGGCCGCGCAGGTCCTCGCCGTTCAGGAACAGGAGGTCGAACACGCACAGGCTGAGCGTGGCCGGCGTGCCCCGGCGCATGGCGTTTTGCAGCGCCTGGAAGTTGGTCGTCCCGTCGTCCTGGAAAACCACCAGCTCGGCGTCCAGCCACGCGTTCTGCAGCGGCAGGGCCGCCAGCGCGCGGGCGATGGCGGGGAAGCGCTCGGTCCAGTCATGGCCGTTGCGGGTGAACACCTGCGCCGTGCCGCCGTCGACATGGCATAAAACACGGTAGCCGTCGTACTTGATCTCGTGCAGCCAGCCCTCGCCTTCCGGCGCCTGCTCCACCAGGGTGGCCAGTTGCGGCGCGAGGCGCTCGGGCAACGGCTCCCCGCGCGCGCTCGGCGCATGATCGGCGATGGCGTGCAGGTCGCGCGCGCTGACCACGCTGCGCGGCGCCGCCTCGGCGATGTCGATCTCGCCCGCGTAGTCGTCCGCCACCTTGACCAGCAGCCAGTTCTCCTTGTCCTCGCGCGCCGCGCGCCCGCCCATACGCACCAGGTCCCAGGCCCCGCGCAGCTTCTCACCCTCGAGTTGAAAGCGCAGATGTCCTTTCGCAAGGCCGGCCTCGGCGTCGCCTTCGGGTGTCCACTGCCCGCGGTCCCACACCATCACGGTACCCGCGCCGTACTCGCCCTCGGGGATGGTGCCCTCGAACTCGGCGTACTCGAGCGGGTGGTCCTCGGTGCGCACCGCCAGACGCTTGACCTCGGGGTCGAAGCTCGGACCCTGCGGCACGGCCCAACTCTTCAGCACCCCGCCGAGCTCCAGGCGAAAGTCGTAATGCAGGCGCCGGGCGGCGTGCTTCTGCACCACGAACTGGCGAGCCGGTTCGGCGCGTGGGCGCCCCCGCTGCTTGGCCCGGGGCTCGCCCGCGGGTTCGGGCGTGCGGTTGAAGTCGCGCCGACGCCGGTAGTGCTCCAAGCCCATGCGTCAGGCGCTCTTCTTGCCGCCGCCGCGGGTGGTGCGCTTGCGCGTGGGGCCGCGCGCGCGGCCCTTCTTCTCGCCGCTCTTGGTGGCCGCCGCGCCGCGGCCCTTCTTGGTGGCCTCCACGCTGCGCTTGAGCGCCTCCATGATGTCGATGACCTCGGCGCCGCGCGCGGGCGCCTCCGGCTCGTGCATCGCGTGCGCCTCGCCCGCGACGGCCTTCTCCTCGATCAGGCGCAGCAGGTCCTCGCGGTATTCGTCACGGTAACGCTGCGGCTCCCACTCGGTGCTCATCCCTTCCACCAAGCGCTCGGCCATGTCGATCTCGCGATCGGCGACGCCGTAGTCCTCGATCGCGCCGGTGGGCAGTTTGAGCTCGCTCGGTTCGCGCAGTTCGTGGTGGAAGCGCAGCAGATTGAGCACCAGCACGTCGTTCCAGGGCACGAGCGCCGCCAGGTGCTCACGGCTACGCAGCACCACCTTGGCGATGCCCACCCGCTTGGTCCGCTTGAGGGTCTCGCGCAGCAGCACGTACCCCTTCTCGCCGCGCGGGAGCGGCTCGAGGTAATACGGCTTGTCGTAGTAGATCATGGGGATGTCGGCGGCCGGCACGAAGTCCTGGATCTCCACCGTCTGGGTGGCCTTCACATTGGCCTTGGTGAAGTCCTCTTCGTCGAGCACCACGAACTGACCGGGCTCGAACTCGTAACCCTTCACCACCTCGCCCCACTCGATATCCTCGCCGGTGCTCTTGTTGTAGCGCCGGTAGCCCACCGGGGCCATGTCGCGCCGGTCGAGCAACGACAGACTGAGTTCGCTGCGCCGCTCACTGGAGTACAGTCCGACCGGGACGTACACCAAGCCGAAGCTGATACTGCCTTTCCAGATCACACGTGACATGGGCACCTCCTTGTGGCCCGTCCTAAGATCCGGCGGCGCGACGCGTTAGGGCGCGTCCGCGGCCTGTGCACAGGCGCTGCACAGCGCCGGCTCGTAGCTCGGGTCGCGAAAGCCCGGTAGCCCGCAGGCCTCGCACACCTCCAGCTCGGGCGCGCCGGTATCCACGCATTGTTCCACGCAGGGCGCGGCGTGGGGGCAGGGCTCACACGATTGCGGGCAGTAGTACATGAACGTTCCCGTGGCGGCCGCCAGCAGCCGCAAGTGGCTGTCTATACTGAATGAACGGTGCGATCTAAACCGCGCCGACCGAGGGGGCGGGAGCGCCGCGGGTGCGGCTCCCGGGGCAGCGACTCACGTGCCCGGCTCCAGCCCCGCGTCGAGGGATCGATCCATGAAGGATCGCCCAAGTGTTCGATAAGAATAGTCCAAGGAGGGTGCAATGAGCGCAACCCAGATCATCGGGGTGGTGTTGCTGGTGATCGGCGCGGTGCTGCTGTTCTTCGGCATGCAGCAGGCCGATTCGCCAGTCGATCAGGTCACCGAGGCGGTCACCGGCCGCTACACGGACGAGACGATGTGGTATTTGATCGGCGGACTCGCCCTTATCGTCGGCGGCGGCCTGATGGCCCTGTTCGGGCGCCGCGGCTAGGCGCGCCTCAGGCGAGAGACGCCGTGCCCGAAGCGCCACGTCGGGCACGGCGGCGATGTGCTACGGCTCGCGGGTCAGCAGGCCCAGCGGGAATGCGCGCAGCAGTTCCGCGACCGCGACCGGCTCACCGTCGGCGACATAGCTGCCGCCGCCGAGACGGTCGTGATAACGCCCCGGCGGCAGCGCGACCGTGGTCGTGCCCCAGGCCGTCTCGCCCAGCGGCAGCGTCTCGTCCGGCGCGAGCGTCGCGTAGAGACGCGGCACCAGCACCACCAACAGCGCCTCGTCCAACGCCCGCGCGAACGCGCACAGGTGCGCGGCGCGCTCGCCCGCCACCTCCAAGGCCTCGTAGTTCCCCTGCTGGAACAAGTCGGGGTGCGCGCGCCGCGCGTGCAGGGCCCGCCACGTCACATACAACTTCGGCACGCCGCTCGCCATGTCATCGAGCAAGGCGCGCGCGTCGACGCCGGCCGCCTCGCCCTGCTGCAGCCGCTCGAGCAGCCCGCGCCGCCGTTCATAGTCCACGGGGCGGCGGTTGTCCGGATCGACCAGGCTGAAGTCCCAGATCTCGTTGCCCTGATAGATGTCGGGCACGCCGGGCACGGTCAGTTTCAGCAGGGTCTGTGACAGGCTGTTGTACATCCCCAGTCGCGCCACGCGCCGCGCAAACGGCAGGAAATCGGCAAAGAACGGCGCCTGCTCGCGGTGCGCAAACAGCGCGCGGATGAACTCCAGCATGGCGTGCTCGTATGCGGCGTTCACGCGGATCCAGCTGGTGTTCACCTTGGCCTCGCGCAACGCCTTGATCATGTACTGCTCGACGCGCTCGCGGAACCTCTCCCAGGCCGCCGCGTCCCAGGGCGCCAGATCACCGTCCAGGGCCAGCCCCTCCAGCGGCCACGCGCCGATCAAGGTCTGATACAGCAGGTACTCGTCGTTGCGCGTGGGCGCCATGACGCCGGCGACCTCGCGGCGCCGGCGCCGGTTGAGCTTGCCCCAGCGCACCACGTGCTCGCGCCACGGCTCGTGCAGCTCGCTCAGCACATTGAGCCGCGCGCGCACGTCCTCGCTGCGCTTGGTGTCGTGGGTGGAACTGCTCAGCATGCCGGAGGGCCAGCGCTTGGCGCGCTCGAGATTGGCGTGGTGGAAGGCCGCCGGCGAGACGCCGAAGCGGCGCGGATCGCCGCCCACCTCGTTGAGCGACAGCAGACGGTTGTAGATGTAGAAGCTGGTGTCCTCCAGCCCCTTGGCCATCACCGGCGCGCTGTACTGCTGGAAGCGCATGGCGAAATCCACCACCGCGGCGCGGTACTCGGGCGTGCGCCCGTCCAAGCCCTCGCACAGCAACACGGCGCGCAGGAAGTCGAAGATTTGATCGTCGACGTTGGCGCGCTTGCGCGCCTGCGAAATGGCCCAGTCGACGTAACGGCGGTCCTCCTCCGCGACGTGCTCGCCCGTGACGTAGGTGCGATACACCGGGAAACAGGCGACCACCTCCGACAGCGCCTCGCGCAGGCCGTTCTGGGTGAAGTCGCGCGTATAGCGGTCGGCCTCGGAAATCTGGTCGAGGCGGTTGGTGAGCACGGTGAGCTCGCTGGACAATACGCGCTGGGCGATGAACTTCTTGCGCTCGTAGAGCAGCTCGTCGAAGCGCTTGCGCTCGCCGGTAAAGCGCTCGTAGAACCGGGTCAGCGGCCGCTCGGCGGCCGAATCGACGAACAGCCCGTTGACCAGATTGGTGAAGTCGTAGCCGGTGGTGCCGTGCACCGGCCAGTCCTCGGGCAGGTGCTCGTACACGGCCAGAATCTTCTCGGCCACCACATACAGGCCCAGCGGGTGCTCGCCGACCGCCGCCTGCAGATCGCGATAGTAACGCGCCGGGTCGAAGAGGCCGTCGGGGTGATCGATGCGCAGCCCGTGCAGCATGCCCTCGCGCACCATGGACAGGATGCGCCGATGGGTCGCCTCGAACACCTCGCGCCGCTCCATGCGCAGCCCGGCCAGATCATTGATGTCGAAGAAGCGGCGGTAGTTGATCTCGTCGGAGGCGACCTGCCAATGCGCCAGTCGATAGGCCTGCGCCTCCAACAGCTCGTGCAGCAGACCATAACGCTCGGCGCCGTCGTCCGACTCCGCCACCTCGCCATTGAAGCGGGCGGTGACCTCCTCCACATAGGCGCGGATCTCCGGCGCCGTCTCGCACAATGCCGCCAGGCGCCGTTTGTGGATCTCCTTGTCGCGCCGACGCTCCTCCAACTCGCTCGGGTCCGAGCGCCAGCGCTCGGGCAAGTGCTCGAAGGCCGCCACCAGACTGTCGAACTCCAGCAACCGCGGGTGCTCGCGCCCGAGCCGCTCGGCCAGCTGCTCGTGGCGCAGGCGCAGGACGCGCGGGTAGCTGTGCGGGTCGACCGGGAAGTGGTGCTCGTAGTACTCGACCCGGAAGGCGCCGCGCTCGGCGTCGAACACCAGCTTGAGTTGGCCACTGTCGAGCAGCGCGCCGTAGGGCTCGCCCAGCACCGGCAGCAGGACCTTACCGCGTAGGGCGTCCTTGACCGGCCGCCAGTCGATATCGAAGAAGGCGGCATATTGCGAGGCTTGGCCGTTCTCCAGCACGTCCAGCCACCAGCCGTTGTCGTTGCCACCCACCCCCATGTGATTGGGCACGATATCGAGGATCTGCCCCATGCCGTGCGCCGCCAGCGCCTGAACCAGCGCCGCGAAGTCCGCCTCGCTGCCGATCTGCGGGTTGAGCGCGTTGTGGTCGACGATGTCGTAGCCGTGCAGGCTGCCCGCCCGCGCCCGTAGATACGGCGAGGCATAGAAGTGGCTGACGCCGAGGGCGTGCAGGTAGGGCACCAGCGCCTCGACGTCGCGGAAGGTGAACTCCCGGTGCAGTTGGATACGATAGGTCGCGCGCGGGACGCGCGCGCCTTGCCGGTGCAGCTCGCTCACGACGCCACCGCCGACTGCAACAGCCAGATCGCCGACCACGGCGGCAGCTCGCCACCGTCCAGACGCTCCACCAGCCCGCCGTCGCTTTGGTAGACCACCTTGCCGGCCGGGCGCGTCACATCCCGCACGGCCTCGGCACTCAGGTTGGCCAGCAGGGTCCAGCGACTGCCGTCGCCCAGCGTCCATGCTGCCTGCAGGCGCCCGCCCGGCCCGGTCTGCGTGGCCTCGGGCTCGGCGCGGGCGCCGCTCAGGCGGGGCATGAGCATCCGATGTCGCAAGGCGAGCAGGCGTTGGTGCAGTGCCAACCACTCGCGATGGCCCTCGCGCTCGACTTCCTGCCAGTCGAGCACGGCGTGGGTGAAGGTCTCCGGCGCACTGGGGTCGGGAATGCGCTCCAGCGCCGCCGGATCGCGGAACCGTTCGAAGCCGGCGAATTCCTCGCGCCGGCCGCGGGTGACCGCGTCGGCGAGCTCCGGTCCGAAGTCACAGAAGAACGGAAACGGCTTGGCACTGCCCCACTCCTGCCCCATGAACAGCATGGGGGGCGCGGGGGCGAGCAGGAACACGGCGGTGACCGCGCGCACCGCCACGGGGCGCGCAATGTGGGTGAGCCGGTCGCCGAACGGGCGGTTGCCCACCTGGTCGTGGTTCTGGATGAAGCTCACGAAGGCGCCCGGCGGCAGCTCGGCGCTCGGCTCACCGCGCCGCTCGCCGTCGCGGTAGGGAGAGGGCTCGCCCTGATAGGCGAAGCCTTCGCTCAGGCAGCGCGCGAGGTGCGCGAGCGCGTCGGGAGCGTAATCGGCGTAGTAGCCGTCGCGCTCACCGGTCGCCAGGCAGTGCAGCGCATGATGGATGTCGTCGTTCCATTGCGCGGCGTACCACGCCGGGCGTCCGAGCGGATCGCGCGTGAGATAGCGCGCCTGATTCTTGTCGTTCTCCAGCACCAGATGCACCTGGCGGTGCTTGCCCGGCCCGTCGCGCACCGCCTCGGCCAACTCGGTGAGGATGTCCGGCGTGCTGTCGTCCTCGATGGCGTGCACGGCGTCCAGGCGCAGCCCGTCGAAGTGATACTCGTCGAGCCAGTACAGGGCGTTATGGATGAAGAAATCGCGCACGAAGCGGCTGTCCGGGCCGTCGAAATTGATCGCGTCGCCCCACGGCGTCTTGTGCCGGTCGGTGAAGAACGCCTTGGCGTAGGTATGCAGGTAGTTGCCCTCCGGCCCGAAGTGGTTGTACACCACGTCCAGAAACACCATCAGTCCCTTGGCGTGCGCCGTCTGCACCAAATCCTTCAAGTCCTGCGGCGTGCCGTAACGGCTATCGGGCGCGAACGGCAGCACACCGTCGTAGCCCCAGTTGCGCGCACCGGGGAAGTCGGCCACCGGCATCAGCTCCAAGGCGGTGACGCCCAATTCCACCAGGTGGTCGAGGCGGGCCTTCAGCGCCTGGAAAGTACCCTCCGACGTGAAGCTGCCGACATGCACCTCGTAGAACACCGCGTCCTCCCACGGGCGCCCGCGCCAGTCGCCGTCGTGCCACACGAAGGCGGCCGGATCGACCACCACGCTCGGGTCATGCACGTCGCGGGCCTGGGCGCGCGAGGCCGGATCGGGGACCCGCAGGTCGCCGTCGATACGGAAGCGGTACCGGCTGCCGGCGCGCGCCTGGTCGGTGATCAGCACAAACCAGCCGTCGGCGTCGGCGTCCATCGGCAGCACCTGCTCGGGTTCGCCCTCCAGGCACAGGTCGACCCGCTCGGCGCTCGGCGCCCACAGGCGAAAACGCACCCGCCCGTCGGCCTGCAGCTCGGCACCGTAGGGCATGCGATGGCGACGCTCGTAACCACCCTCGGCCGCCAGGGTGCCGCGCTTGATCTGGGCGAGCAACACCAGCGAGCGCGGCTGCAAAGGATAACTCTCGCCCGGAAAGAAGCGCGTGGTGGGCTGCACCGCCGCCTCGTAGTAGGTGTCCAGCACCGCCTGCCACGCCGCGGCACCGGGAATGAAATCAGGAAGGGTGAAAGCTATCTCCTCGTGATGCGCATTGATGAGCAGCAGGAAGTCATCATCCAAGAGCGGGCGCCCGCGCGCGTCGCGTTCCTCCAGGCCCTCGCCCGCGATGAACATGCCGAGGCAACGGGCGAAGGACTCGTGCCACTGCGCCTCGCTCATCTCCTTGCCGTCGGGGTTGAGCCACATCGCGTCCTTGATGCCGCGCTCATCGATGACCCGCCCGCGGAAGAAGTGGCGGCGGCGAAACACATTATGTTCGCGGCGCAGCGCCACCAAGCGCTCCACGAACTCGAGGAAGGCGCGATCCTCCGCATCGAGCTTCCAGTCCACCCAACTGAGCTCGTTGTCCTGGCAGTAGGCATTGTTATTGCCCTGCTGGGTGCGCCCGAGCTCATCGCCGGCGAGCAGCATGGGCACGCCTTGCGAGAGAATTAAGGTGGCGAGCAAATTGCGCTTCTGCCGCGCGCGCAGCGCCCGCACCTGCGGGTCGTTGGTCGGTCCCTCCACGCCGCAGTTCCACGAGCGATTGTGATCCTCACCGTCGCGGTTGTCCTCGAGGTTCGCCGCGTTGTGCTTGTCGTTGTAGCTGACCAGGTCGTGCAGCGTGAAGCCGTCATGGGCGGTGAGGAAGTTGATACTCGCGTGCGGGCGCCGACCGTTGGTCTCGTATAGATCGCTGGAGCCGGTAAGGCGGTAGGCAAGGTCGCCGATCAGGCCACCCTCGCCCTTCCAATAGGCGCGCACCGCGTCGCGGTATTTACCGTTCCATTCTGTCCAGCCGACCGGGAAGTTGCCCACCTGATAGCCGCCCTCGCCAAGATCCCAGGGCTCGGCGATGAGCTTGACCTGCGACAGCACGGGATCCTGATGGATGATGTCGAAGAACGCCCCCAAGCGGTCCACCTCGTGCAACTCGCGCGCGAGCGCCGAGGCGAGGTCGAAGCGAAAGCCGTCCACGTGCATCTCCAGCACCCAATAGCGCAGCGAGTCCATGATCAGCTGCAGCACGCGCGGATGCATCATGTTGAGGGTGTTGCCGCAGCCGGTGTAGTCCATGTAATAGCGCTCGTCGCCGGGCACCAGGCGGTAGTACGCCTTATTGTCGATGCCTCGGAACGACAAGGTGGGCCCCAAGTGGTTGCCCTCGGCGGTGTGGTTGTACACCACGTCCAGAATCACCTCGATGCCGGCCGAGTGCAGCGTCTTGACCATGGTCTTGAACTCGGCGATGTCCCCGCCGCTCAAATAGCGATGTTCGGGCGCGAAGAATCCGATGGAGTTGTAACCCCAGTAGTTGCGCAAACCCTTCTCGACCAAGTGGCGGTCGTCGACGAACGCGTGCACCGGTAGCAGCTCCACCGCCGTGACCCCCAGGCGTTGCAGGTGGTCGATGACCGGCGCGGTGGCCAGACCCGCGTAGGTGCCGCGCAACTCGGGCGATACCTCCGGGTGCAACTCCGTGAAGCCCTTCACGTGCAACTCGTATATGACGGTGTCGTGCCAGGGCGTATTCAACCGCCGGTCGTCACCCCAGGTAAAAGCTTGGTCGACCACGCGACACTTGGGCATGCCCGCGGCGCTGTTGCGCCGGTCGAAAGACAGGTCCGCGCGCCGGTCGCCGAGCCGGTAGCCGAAGTGCGCGTCGCTCCAGCGCATGGTGCCTTCGATGGCGCGCGCATACGGGTCGAGCAGCAGCTTGTTCGAATTGAAACGGTGCCCCTCCTCCGGCTTGTAGGGGCCGTATACGCGGTAACCGTACAACAGGCCCGGGCGCGCCTCGGGCAAGTAGCAGTGCCACACCAGGTCGGTCTGCTCGCGCAACCTGATGGTTTCGATCTCGCGCCGCCCGCGCGCGTCGAACAGGCACAGATCCACCCGTTCGGCGTGTTCGGAGAACAGGGCGAAGTTGACGCCCTCACCATCCCAGACCGCGCCCAGGGGATACGGGCGGCCGGACCAGACCGCACTCGGTCGATTCATATACTCTCCATGTGGCGTCGTTCTTATGGTGCGCGGCTTAGTCGAGTTCGATGCGGTCCTTCGCCCCATGCTGCAAGCCCACCATGAGCGTGAGGTACTCGCGCAGTTGGCGGGTGAGCAGGAAGTTTTCGCGCACGAACTCGCGCGCCTTGGCGCCCATTTCCTGCAACTTCTCGGGATGACGTAGGAAATAGCGCGTGCGCAGCGCGGCCCCTTCGGGCGTGTTGACCAGGAAGCCGGTGTGGTGATTGATCACCTGCAGGCGGATGCCGCCGGTGTCGCCCGCGATGACCGGCTTGCCCTTCCACATCGCCTCGGTCACGGTCAGGCCGAAGCCCTCCTTGAGCGACTTCTGCAACAAGATATCACCCGCCCGCTGCAGGGCGTTGATGGTGCGATGCGCATCGGGCGGCAGCAGCAGCAGATGCACGTCCTCGTCGTCGCCGGTGGCGGCGCGCACCTCTTCGAGCACCGCCTCGCCCTCGGGGTCGTCGGAGGCGCCGCCGCCGGCGAGCACCAATTGCAGATGCGGGGTGAAGCGCTTGGCAAGCCGGTAGGCCTGCACCACGCCGACCGGGTCTTTGAAGCGGTCGAAGCGGGAGATCTGCACCATTACCGGCTCGCCCTCGCGCAGGTTGAAGCGCGAGAACACCGCGCGCACCTCGTCCTCCGGCAGCTCCATGTTTTTCTCGCTGAGCGGATCAATGCTCGGCGGGATGAGGTACTGCGGATGCGGTAGCGACTGGGCAAAGCCCGCCAAGGAGAACACGCTGGCGTCGTAGTTCTGCAGCCACTGGCGCAAATAACGCCACACGGGGCGATAGGGGTGGCTCGCGTCGATGTGGCAGCGCCAGATCCACTTGCCGCGCCGGCTCGGGCAGAGTTCGAGCAGCGGTGCCGGTTGCGGGTCGTGGATGAACACCACGTCCGCCTCCTCGAGCACCGGACGCAAACGCTCGGCGTTCTGCTCATTGGTCTCCTCGAACGCCTTCAGCATCGACTCCGTAAGGTTCACGGGGTTGCCTTGCAGCCCGTTATGGAAGCTCTTGGTGGTGTGGTAGAACTCACCGGCCCCCGAGATCACCTCCCAGCGCGTGTCCATGCCCAGTTCCGCCATGAGCGGGACGAGCTTATCCAGGATCTCGGCCACCCCGCCGCCCACGCGCGTGGAGTTGATGTGCACCACCTTCATCCCGCGCAGCGGTTCGGAGAGCTGACGTAGGTGATCGATGACGTCTTCGCCCGCGACGCGGGCATAGGCCTCGAGCATCGTGGTCATGACGCGGCCTCGCCGAAGTAGTCGCCAAACACCGCACTCAGCTGGCGACGCAGATTGGTCAGCGTGATGAAGAACGGATCGATGTCGGCCAGGCGATCGCACAATTCGCTATACGGCTCGCCGTAGGAGCACAGCCAGGCGCGAAAATCGTCCAGCCCTTCCGAGGAGCGCCGGCGCGCATCAATGAAGTGGTAGAAGATGCTGCTGGTGGACATCTGCGCCACGCCCGCCGGCAAGTCCTCGGGGCACTCCAGCGTGCGCCGGGTGTTGAACACCACGATCTGCGAGTGGATGAACTCGAACTGCTGGTCGGTGCGCGTCCACGGCAGGTACTCGCTCTCGTCGATGCGCTCCTCGATGATGTCGATCAGCTCCTGGCGCAGTGACTCGAGACCGGTGTAGGCGCTCGGGTCGATCACCGCCAGGCGCTCCGACAGCGGGAAGTCGTGCAGGGCGTTTCTCGCCCAGATGGCGAAGTCGTTGTTGAACTCGCGCTCCTCGAACCCCGTCTCCAACAGGCCGCCCCAGAAGTGGTAATAGATGCTCGCCGGATTGATGGTCAGTAGATGGTCGCGCAGTTCCTTGAGGTTCTGTGCGCGCTTGCCCGTGGCGATCGCGATGAGGGCACAGTCCCGGATCGCAAAGGGGTGACGCCCGCGCGCGCGCGTGCCGCCGGTGGGCGTTGCCGAGCCCTGCTCCATGCTGGTCTCCGTGGTTGTATGTCGTTGGCGTTACAGGCTTTAGAGTCTAGTCGAGCAGCCCTTGATCGCAACGTGACACGGCCGGCGCCTGGCCTGCTGGAACGCATTGGCCATACTGGACAAAGGCAAGGAGCAGCAGCAGGAGGGCGCTCATGGACGAGCACGCGCAGCATCGGCACGACCAGCACCACAGCGTCCTGTGGGCTCAGTGGCTGGTCATCGGGCTCGGCGCTTGGCTAGTCAGCAGTCCTGCCATCTTGGGCTACGGCTTCGGTCCCGTGGTCGATCCGGAGGTCGCGCGCGTCACCGCCGAGCGCGGCCTGCCCGACCCCGAACTGCGCAACCGGCTGATGGCCTGGAGCGACTTCGCAAGCGGGCTCTTGATCATGATCTTCGGCGCGCTCGCGCTGTCGCAGCGTCACGCGTGGGCGCCTTGGGCCAATACCGGCGTCGCGCTGTGGCTGCTGCTCGCGCCCATGGTGTTCTGGGTGCCGAGCGCCGCGGCCTACGCGAACACCACTCTGGTGGCGGCGCTGGTGATCGGGTTCTCGATCCTACTGCCGATGATGCCCGGCATGCGCCACGAGGCAATGATGCAGGGGCCGGACGTCCCCCCCGGCTGGACCTACTGCCCCTCCACTTACCTGCAGCAGCTGCCCATCATCGCGCTCGTTCTGATCGGCTTTCTGCTCGCGCGCCATCTCGCCGCCTATTAACTGGGGCACATGCCGTTTGTGTGGGAGGAGCGCCAGGCACCGGCGCGCAACTCGGCAGCGTGTTCGCGGGTTCGCTGCTGATCGGACTGAGCCTGCCCAAAGGTGCGGTGCGCCAGGGCTACGGGGGTTTCGAACGCTATATCCGCGTCGTTTCCGAGGGGGACCGACAAAAAAAAGGCGGGCCGAAGCCCGCCTTTCGATACTGCCTGAGGTCGCTACGCTTACGCGGCGGCCTGCACCTTCGGGTCCATCTTGCCGGACGCGTAGGCCTTCATCATTTCCTCGAGGCCGACCGCCTTGATCTTGGAGCCCATGCCGGCGCAGCCGAAGGCCTCGTAGCGGGCCTTGCAGATCTCCATCATGGCCTTGGTGGAGGCCTTCAGGAACTTGCGCGGATCGAACTCCTTGGGGTTCTCGGCCAGGAACTTGCGCACCGCGCCGGTGGAGGCCATACGCAGGTCGGTGTCGATGTTGACCTTGCGCACGCCGTGCTTGATGCCTTCCTGGATCTCTTCGACCGGCACGCCGTAGGTCTGGCCCATGTCGCCGCCGTAGTTGTTGATGATCTCCAGCCACTCCTGCGGCACCGAGGAGGAGCCGTGCATCACCAGATGGGTGTTGGGGATGCGGGCATGGATCTCCTTGATACGCTGGATCGCCAGGATGTCGCCGGTGGGCGGACGGGTGAACTTGTACGCGCCGTGGCTGGTGCCGATGGCGATCGCCAGGGCGTCCACGCCGGTCTTGGCCACGAAGTCGGCGGCCTCGTTGGGATCGGTCAGCAGCTGGTCGTGCGACAGCTTGCCCTCGGCGCCGGAGCCGTCCTCTTCACCGGCCATGCCGGTCTCGAGCGAACCCAGGCAACCCAGCTCGCCTTCCACGGACACGCCGCCGGCGTGCGCCATCTCGACCACCCTGCGGGTCACCTCGACGTTGTACTCGTAGGTGGACGGAGTCTTCATGTCGGGCATCAGGGAGCCGTCCATCATCACGGAGGTGAAGCCGCTCTGGATGGAGCGCAGACACACGCCCGGGTCGCCGCCGTGGTCCTGGTGCAGCACGATCGGCACGTCCGGATACATCTCGGCGGCGGCCACGATCATGTGGCGCAGGAACGGCTCGCCCGCATAGGAGCGCGCGCCGGCCGAGGCCTGGATGATGGCGGGTGAATCGACCGCCGCGGCGGCCTGCATGATGGCGTGCACCTGTTCCATGTTGTTGGCGTTGTATGCCGGCATGCCGTAGCCATGCTCAGCAGCATGGTCCAGCAGCTGTCGCAGCGTAATCAGGGCCATGATGGACCTCCTCGTCTAAGTTTCAGGTTATTGACTCGAATGCCGGAAGCCGCCCGGGGGCGGCTCCCTCCACGCTATACGCGGTTCCTACCAAACGGATTCGCTGCGCGCTGCGGCCACTGCCGCGCGCGCGGCGGCGGTGCTCAGACGTTGACCACGTCCTCGCTGCCGCCCGGCTGCAGCAACTCGCCGACCTTGACGATCTTCATCGCATTAGTGCCCCCGCGCTGGCCGATCAGGTCGCCCTTGGTGATGATGACCAGATCCCCGTCGCGCACGGCACCGCGCCGCAGCAGCTCGTCCACCGCATCCTTGTTCACTGTAGCATGGTCGGTGCTGACGCTTTCGAAGCTCACCGGGTACACGCCCCGGTACAGCGTCACGCGCCGGCGCGTCTCCACATGGCGGGTGAGCGCGTAGATCGGAATGCCCGAGGTAATGCGCGACATCCACAGCGGCGTGGAGCCCGACTCGGTCAGCGAGATAATGGCCTTCACGCCCAGGTGATTCGCCGTGTACATCGTGGCCATCGCAATGGCCTCGTCGATGTACTTGAAGCAGGTGTTGATGCGGTGTTCGGACACCGTCACCATGCGCTGCTTCTCCGCCTCGCGGCACACGCGGTCCATGGCGCCGATGGCGCGGTCCGGATAGCGCCCGGTGGCGGTCTCGGCCGACAGCATCACCGCGTCCGTGCCGTCCAGCACCGCGTTGGCCACGTCGAACACCTCGGCGCGGGTCGGGATCGGTTTGGTGATCATCGACTCCATCATCTGAGTCGCGGTGATCGCCACGCGGTTCATGGTGCGCGCCATGCTGATCAGGTTCTTCTGGACCGGCGGCAGCGCCGCGTCACCGATCTCGACGCCCAGGTCCCCGCGC
Organism: Ectothiorhodospiraceae bacterium 2226; assembly: GCA_013348725.1. NCBI lineage: Bacteria > Pseudomonadati > Pseudomonadota > Gammaproteobacteria > Chromatiales > Ectothiorhodospiraceae > Ectothiorhodospiraceae bacterium 2226. The sequence goes on along the minus strand of CP054689.1, from coordinate 2,235,553 downwards.
GCCACCATGATGGCGTCGGCCGCCTCGATGATGGACTCGGCCGCCTCCACCGCCTCGGCGCGCTCGATTTTGGCGACGATGCCGCCCTTGAAGCCGGCGGCCTGAAGCAGGGCCCGCGCCTCGTGGATATCCTCCGCGCTGCGCGGAAAAGACACCGCGACATAGTCGGCCTGCATCTTGGCGGCCGTCTTGATGTCCTCACGGTCCTTCTGGGTCAGGGCCGCCGCCGACAGGCCGCCGCCCAGGCGGTTGATGCCCTTACGGTCGGACAGGCGCCCGCCCTGCACCACCCGGCAGATCACCTCGGGGCCGCTGACCTCGTCCACCCACAGCACGATGCCGCCGTCGTCCAGCAGCAGCGTATCGCCCCGCCGCACGTCGTTGGGCAATTCCTTGTAGGCCATGCCGACGCGCTCTTTGTCACCGGCGTCGGGGGCGCAGCTCGCATCGAGGATGAAGGTCTCGCCCTCGACGAGTTCAACCGGGCCGTCGCGAAACTGCTCGATGCGAATCTTCGGCCCCTGCAGATCGGCCAGCACACCGACTTGGCGGCCGTGCGCGCGGGCGCGGTTGCGCACCCGCTCGGCGCGCTCGATGTGCTGTTCGGCGGTGCCGTGCGAGAAATTGACCCGCACGACGTCCACCCCTGCCTCAATGATCTTATCGAGCATCTTGGGCTCGTCGGTGGCAGGCCCGAGTGTGGCGATGATCTTGGTTCGTCTCAACAAAGGAGCTGTTCCTCAAACGTACGGAATCGGCCATGGGGGCCGCGCCGCGCCGGCGCCCATGCGCCGGCGATGGATCCCGGATGCGCGCCGGAGCGCCCCGACCTCCGTGTCCGCATCCACCTGCCTCGCCCATGGCGGCGCGCCGACGCGCGCCCCGCCTCAGGCGGGTGGCACAGCGCGAAAAGAACGTCCATGTCGTCCGCCGCAGCCACCTAGTCTACTACCTGCGCGGCGGCCGCGAATCAGCCGGCCGCACGCTCCTCCAGAATCGCCACCGCGGGCAGCTTCTTGCCCTCCAGGAACTCCAGGAAGGCGCCGCCGCCGGTGGAGATGTAGGAGATCTTGTCGCCCACCTTATATTTGGCCACCGCCGCCAGGGTGTCGCCGCCGCCCGCGATCGAGAAGGCGCTGCTCTCGGCAATGGCCTTGGCCATTGCCTCGGTGCCCTTGCCGAACTGGTCGAACTCGAACACGCCGACCGGGCCGTTCCACACGATGGTACCCGCGCTCTTGAGGATCTCCGCGAACTCGGCGGAGGTCTTGGGACCGACGTCGAAGATCATGTCATCGTCCGCCACCTGCGCCACGTCCTTCAGCTCGGCCTTGGCCGCTTCGGAGAATTCCTTGCCGGTCACCACGTCCACCGGTACCGGGATGTCGCCGCCGCGCCCCTTGGCCGCCGCCGACAGGCGCTTGGCCTCATCGACCAGATCGGCCTCGTATAGCGACTTCCCGACCGGATGGCCGGCCGCGGCGATGAAGGTGTTGGCGATACCGCCGCCCACGATGAGCTGATCCACCACCTTGGACAGCGACTCCAGCACGGTCAGCTTGGTGGACACCTTGGAGCCGCCGACGATAGCGACCATTGGGCGCTTGGGGTTGTCCAGGGCCTTGCCCAACGCATCCAGTTCGGCCGCCAGCAACGGGCCGGCGCAGGCCACCGGCGCGTACTTGGCCACGCCGTGGGTGGAGGCCTGGGCGCGGTGCGCGGTGCCGAAGGCGTCCATCACGTACACGTCGCACAGCCCCGCCATCTTCTTGGCCAGGTCGTCGTCGTTCTTCTTCTCGCCCTGGTTGAAGCGCACGTTCTCGCAGATCACGACTTCGCCGTCGGCCAGGTCCACGCCGTCCAGCCAATCCTTCACGAGGCGCACCTCGCGCCCGAGCAGGCCGGACAAATGCGCGGCCACCGGCGCCAGCGAGTACTTCTCCTCGTACACGCCTTCCTCGGGGCGCCCCAGGTGCGACATCAGCATCACCCGCGCGCCGGCCTTCATCGCCGCCTCGATGGTCGGCATGGAGGCACGAATGCGGGTGTCGTCGGCGACCTTGCCGTCCTTGAGCGGGACGTTCAGGTCCTCGCGGATCAGGACGCGCTTACCGGCCAGGTCGAGGTCGGTCATCTTGATTACGGACATCGAAGTCTCCCTTGTACTTTCTGAAGAGGGTCTACGGGAACGGGACGCTCGCGTAGAACCTCTCGACAGGCGAAACGCGCCGCCCGGCGAACCGGGCGGCGGCGATCACGACTTACTTGGCGTTCATCAGCGCCACGGTGGTGTCCAACATACGGTTGGAGAAGCCCCACTCGTTGTCGTACCAGGACAGCACCTTGACCAGGTTGCCTTCCATCACCTTGGTCAGCGAAGACTCGTAGGTGCTGGAGGCGGGGTCGTGGTTGAAGTCGATGGAGACCAGCGGCTTGTCGTTATAGGCCAGGATGCCCTTCAACGGACCGTTGGCGGCGTCCTTCATCAGCTGGTCGATCTCCTCCTTGGAGGTCGCGCGCTTGGCCACGAAGGTCAGATCCACCAACGAGACGTTGATGGTCGGCACGCGCACCGCGAAACCGTCCAGCTTGCCGTTCAGCTCGGGCAGCACCAGGCCGACCGCGGCGGCGGCGCCGGTCTTGGTCGGGATCATGGACATGGTGGCGGAGCGGGCGCGGCGCAGGTCGCTGTGGAACACGTCCGTCAGCACCTGGTCGTTGGTGTAGGAGTGCACCGTGGTCATCAGGCCGTGCTCGATGCCGATGGCGTCGTTCAGGGGCTTGACCAGCGGGGCCAGACAGTTGGTGGTGCAGGAGGCGTTGGAGATGACGGTGTCGCTCGCCTTCAGCGTGTCGTGGTTCACGCCGTACACGATGGTGGCGTCCACGTCCTTGCCGCCGGGGGCGGAGATGATCACCTTCTTGGCGCCGCCGGCCAGGTGCGCGGAGGCCTTGTCCTTGCTGGTGAAGAAACCGGTGCACTCGTGCACCACGTCCACACCCAGTTCGCCCCAGGGCAGCTTGGAGGGATCGCGCTGCGCCAGCACGCGGATCTTGTCGCCGTTGACGATCATGTAATCGCCTTCCACGGAGACCGTACCGTTGAACTTGCCGTGCACCGTATCGTACTGGGTCAGGTGCGCGTTGGTGTTGGCGTCACCCAGGTCGTTGATGGCCACGATCTGGATGTCCTTGTTGCGACCGCTCTCATACAGCGCGCGCAGCACGTTGCGGCCGATGCGGCCATAGCCGTTAATCGCTACTTTGATCGCCATTTATGCTCTCCACAGCAGTTGAAAAACCGGCGGGGCCGGAGCGTCACGGAGACGTCCGGCCCCTCAAAAACTACTTCAGCACCTCACGCACCGCGTTGGCGACATTGTCCACCGTAAAGCCGAAGTGCTTGAACAGGTCACCCGCGGGCGCGGATTCGCCGAAGGTATCGATACCGACCACGCGACCCTCAAGGCCCACGTAGCGCGCCCAATAGGCGGTCACGCCGGCCTCGACCGCGACGCGCGGCACGCCGTTCGGCAGCACGCCCTGGCGGTAGCCGTCGTCCTGCGCATCGAACACCTCGCAGCTCGGCATCGAGACCACGCGCACCCGGCGACCCTCGCCGGCCAGCGCCTCGGCCGCGTCCATCGCCAGTCCCACCTCGGAGCCGGTGGCGATCAGCACCGCCTCGGGCGTGCCCTCGCAGTCGCGCAGCACGTAGCCGCCGCGCGCGATCTGCGCGAGCTGCTCGCTGCTCCGCGCCTGGTGCGGCAGATTCTGGCGCGAGAAGATCAGGCAGCTCGGCCCGTCCTTGCGCTCGATGGCCGCGCGCCACGCCACGGCGGACTCCACCGCGTCGCAGGGGCGCCAAACCTTCATGTTCGGGATCAGACGCAGTGTCGCCGTCTGCTCGACCGCCTGGTGGGTGGGGCCGTCCTCGCCCAGACCGATGGAGTCGTGGGTGAACACGAACAGCGAACGCACCTTCATCAGCGCCGCCATACGCAACGCGTTACGCGCGTACTCCGAGAACATCAGGAAGGTGGCGCCGTAGGGAATCAGGCCCCCGTGCAGCGCGATGCCGTTCATCATTGCCGACATGCCGAACTCGCGCACGCCGTAGTAGATATAGTTGCCGTCGGACTCGGTGGCACTGAGCCCCTTGGAGCCGGACCACAGGGTCAGGTTGGAGCCGGCCAGATCGGCCGAGCCGCCGAGCAGTTCGGGCAGCGCCGGGGCGTAGGCCTCGATGGCATTCTGCGAAGCCTTGCGGCTGGCGATGGTGTCGCCCTTCTCCTGGGTCTTCTCGATGTAGGCCTGGGCGTGGTCGGCCCAATTCTCGGGCAGCTCGCCGGCCATGCGGCGCTCGAACTCGGCCGCCAGTTGGGGATGGGCCTGGCGGTAGGCGTCGAACTTCTCCTGCCAATGCTGCTCGGCGGTCTTGCCCTTCTCCTTCGCGTCCCAGCCCGCATAGACGTCGCCCGGGATCTCGAAGGGCGGGTGGTTCCAACCCAGGTTCTCGCGGGTGGCCTTGATCTCATCGTCGCCGAGCGGCGCGCCGTGGCAGTCGTGGCTGCCGCACAGGTTGGGCGCACCGAAGCCGATCACGGTCTTGGTGCAGATCAGCGTCGGCTTGTCGTTGACCGAACGGGCCTCCTGGATGGCCTTCTTGATCGCCTCGGCGTCGTGGCCGTCGACGGCACGCACCACGTGCCAGCCATAGGCCTCGAAGCGCTTGGGGGTGTCATCGGTAAACCAGCCCTCGACGTGGCCGTCGATGGAGATGCCGTTGTCGTCCCAGAAGGCGATCAGCTTGCCGAGGCCCAGCGTGCCGGCCAGCGAGCAGGCCTCGTGGGAGATGCCTTCCATCAGGCAGCCGTCGCCCATGAACACATAGGTGTAGTGGTCGACGATCTTGTGGCCTTCGCGGTTGAAGTGACCGGCGAGCGCCTTCTCGGCGATGGCCATGCCGACCGCATTGGTGATGCCCTGCCCGAGAGGGCCGGTGGTGGTCTCCACGCCCGGCGCGTAACCGTACTCGGGATGCCCGGGGGTCTTGGAGTGCAGCTGACGGAACTGCTTGATCTCGTCCATCGGCAGGTCGTAGCCGGTGAGGTGCAGCAGCGAGTACAGCAGCATGGAACCGTGGCCGTTGGAGAGCACGAAGCGGTCGCGATCCGCCCACTTGGGGTTCTGCGGGTTGTGGCGCAGGAAGTCGTTCCAGAGCACCTCGGCGATATCGGCCATGCCCATGGGGGCGCCGGGGTGCCCCGACTTGGCCTTCTGGACGGCGTCCATGCTGAGCGCACGGATGGCGTTAGCGAGCTCTCTGCGGGATGGCATTGCTGTCTCCTATAAGGTCGAATAACTGCTACTGAAAGACGGCACGCACGCACTACGACCTCGCGCGAGCGGGGCTCCCGTGAGCGCCCGCCTGCGAATCCAGCCAGCATAGGCGATGAGCGCGTCAGATGCCGCGCGTGCGGTGCTTGGAATTCTGTGCATGCCCGAGGGTCTAGTCCGAGCACAAGAATTGACCATTTTCCCCCAGATGCGCCCCCGGGGGCAATAGCGCCGGACGGCGCCGCTCGCGCGCTTGCGCGCGCCCCCATCGTACCCATACACTGACCCTGCCCCCGCACATTCCTTTAATAACGAACGGGAGGTGCACGCATGAAAGCCTCAACGACCCGCCGCGCAGCCCCCTGGCTGCTGGGCCTCGCACTGGCGCTGCTGCTCGCCCCGCACGCCCGGGCCGCCGAATACACCCTCGTCGTGCAGCCCATCCTGCCGCCGGAGCAGACCCGCGCTGCCTTCCAGCCGTTGGCGGACTATCTCAGCGACGTGACCGGCCACACCATCAAGCTCGTCACGGCCCGCAACTTCGTCACCTATTGGGAGACCATGCGCCGCGGCGGCTATGACCTGATACTGGACGCGGCGCATTTCACCGATTTCCGGGTTCACCGCATGGACTACCGGATACTTGCCAAGCAGCCGGATACGGTAACCTTCAGCCTGGTGACCGCCCCGGACGTGCTGGTATTCGACCCCGAAGACCTGATCAACCATACCTTGCTCACCCTGCCCTCGCCCAGCCTGGGTGCCGTGCGCCTGGCCGAGATGTTCCCCAACCCCGTGCGCCAGCCGCGCTTTCTCGATGCCGACGACTCGATCGTTGCCCTCGACCGGCTGCTCAAGGGAGAGGCCGCCGCGGCCATGGTGCCCACACCGCTGATGAACGCCTACCCCATGCTGAACGTGGTCACCACCACCGAACCCGCCCCGCAAGTGGCCCTCTCCGCCGCACCCGGCGTCGACGCGGCCACGCGACAGGCAATCACGGGCGCGCTGCTCGGCGCCGAGCGCACGGCCGCCGGCCGCGCCATGCTTCAGGCAATCAACCTGCCGGGCTTCGAGGCGGCCTCGACGCAGACCTATGACGGCTATCATGAGCTGCTGACCGGCGTCTGGGGCTATTGAGCCGTGAAACGCCGTGCCGCAGCGCACGGCGGTTCGGCTCGATTGTCAAGGCTGGGCCCTGCGTCTAAACTAGCGCGCTCAGTCCCAGGGACCCCCTCTTTCTAAGTTAACCAAGGTAGGCTCATGGCCAACAGGCACCTCTTTACCTCCGAATCCGTTTCCGAAGGGCATCCCGACAAAGTCGCGGATCAGATCTCCGACGCCATTCTCGACGCCCTGTTGGCGCAAGACCCGCGCGCGCGCGTTGCCTGCGAAACGCTGGTAAAGACGGGCATGGTCATTCTGGCGGGCGAGATCAGCACCAGCGCCTGGGTGGATATGCAGGAGGTGGTGCGTGAGACGGTCAAGCGCATCGGCTACAACAGCTCGGAAATGGGCTTCGACTGGGGTTCCTGCGCGGTGCTGACCGCGATCGACAAGCAGTCGCCGGACATCGCCATGGGCGTGGACGAGAGCGAGGAGCACGAGCAGGGCGCCGGCGACCAGGGCCTGATGTTCGGCTATGCCTCGAACGAGACCGACGTGCTGATGCCCGCCCCGATCACTTACGCGCACCGCCTGGTGGAACGCCAGGCCGCGGTGCGCAAGAACGGCACCCTGCCCTGGTTGCGACCCGACGCCAAGAGCCAGGTGACCTTCCGTTACGAAGACGGCAAGCCGGTGGGCATCGACGCGGTGGTACTGTCCACCCAGCACAGTCCGGACATCGAAGGCAAGGTGCTGCAAGAGGCGGTGATGGACGAGATCATCCTGCCCGTGCTGCCCCATGAGTGGCTGGACAAGGACACGCGCTACTACATCAACCCGACCGGGCGCTTCGTGATCGGCGGGCCGGTGGGCGACTGCGGCCTCACCGGCCGCAAGATCATCGTGGACACCTACGGCGGCATGGCGCGCCACGGCGGTGGCGCCTTCTCGGGCAAGGACCCGTCCAAGGTGGACCGCTCGGCCGCCTATGCGGGGCGTTATGTGGCGAAGAACATCGTCGCCGCGGGCCTCGCCGAGCGCTGTGAGGTACAGGTGTCCTACGCCATCGGCGTGGCCGAACCCACCTCCATCAGCGTGGAGACCTTCGGCACCGGCAAGCTGCCCGAAGAGCGCCTGGTCGCCCTGATCCGCGAGCATTTTGACCTGCGCCCGCGCGGCCTGATCGAGATGCTCGACCTGCTGCGTCCGATCTACAGCCCCACCGCTTCCTACGGCCACTTCGGCCGCACGGAGGAAACCTTCACCTGGGAGCGCACCGACAAGGCCGAGGTGCTGCGCGCGGACGCTAAGCTGTAGGGGAACGAATGCCGCCGAGGCGTTCACGTGCGGCGGGCACCCGACCCGCCGCGCATCCCGTCCGCCGGACGATGCTCGGCGCCGCCCGCAGCGGCGACAGACACCGGCACCCGCCCCCGGCGGATGCCAACACCGATTTCCAACAGGGATGGAGCGTAAGGAGAACAGCATGAGCAGCACGCAACCCGTGAAGAATCTCGAACCCGATTACAAGGTCGCCGACATCAACCTGGCCGATTGGGGCCGCAAGGAAGTGACCATCGCCGAGGGCGAGATGCCGGGCCTGATGGCTCTGCGCGAGGAGTACGCCGGCAAGCAGCCGCTCAAGGGCGCGCGCATCGCCGGCTGCCTGCACATGACCATCCAGACCGCGGTGCTCATTGAGACCTTGATCGACCTGGGCGCCGAGGTGCGCTGGTCGTCCTGCAACATCTTCTCCACCCAGGATCAGGCCGCGGCCGCCATGGCCGCCGCGGGCATTCCCGTGTTCGCCTGGAAGGGCGAGACCGAGGAAGAGTTTTGGTGGTGCATCGAGCAGACCATCTTCGGGCCCGACGGCTGGCGCCCGAACATGATCCTGGACGACGGCGGCGACCTCACGCTGCTGATGCACGACAAGTACCCGGAACTGCTGAACGACGTGCGCGGCCTGTCCGAGGAGACCACCACGGGCGTGCACCGTCTGTACGAGATGATGAAGAAGGGCACGCTCAAGGTGCCGGCCTTCAACGTCAACGACTCGGTCACCAAGAGCAAATTCGACAACCTGTACGGCTGCCGCGAGTCGCTGATCGATGGCATCAAGCGCGCCACCGACGTGATGGTGGCGGGTAAGATCTGCGTGGTCGCCGGCTACGGCGACGTCGGCAAGGGCTGCGCGCAGGCCTTCCGCGGCATGGGCGCCACGGTGTGGATCACCGAGATCGACCCCATCTGCGCGCTGCAGGCCGCGATGGAAGGCTACCGCGTGGTGACCATGGACGAGGCCGCGCCGCTGGGCGACATCTTCGTCACCGCCACGGGCAACGTGAAGGTCATCTCGCACGACCACATGGCGCAGATGAAGAACGACGCCATCGTGTGCAACATCGGCCACTTCGACTCCGAGATCGACGTTGCCGCGTTGCGCCAGTACACCTGGGAGAACATCAAGCCGCAGGTCGACCACATCATCTTCCCCGACGGCAAGCGCATCATCCTGCTGGCCGAAGGGCGTCTGGTGAACCTCGGCTGCGCCACCGGTCATCCGAGCTTCGTGATGTCCGCCTCGTTCACCAACCAGGTGATCGCGCAGCTCGAGTTGTGGCAGAACCCCGGCAAGTACGAGAACAAGGTGTACGTGCTGCCCAAGGCCCTCGACGAGCGCGTCGCCAGCCTGCACCTGAAGAAGATCGGCGCCCACCTGACGGCACTCACGCCCGAGCAGGCGGAGTACCTGGGCATCGCGCCGCAGGGCCCGTACAAGCCCGAACATTACCGCTACTGAGACTCACCGGGGGCGCGGCCTCGCGCCCGCCCCCGCTCTCCCGAAGGCCGCCATGAAAAGCCAGCGCCAGCATCCGCGCACCTACAGCTTCGAGTTCTTCCCCCCCAAGACCGAGCAAGGGAAGGAAAAGCTGCGCGCCACGCGCGAGGCGCTCGGTGCCTTACAGCCACGTTACTTCTCGGTGACCTTCGGCGCCGGCGGCAGCACCCAGATCGGCACGCGGGACGCCGTGCTGGAGATTCAGGCAGCCGGCTTTGATGCCGCGCCGCACATCTCCTGCATCGGCTCGACCCGCACGGGCATCGCGCAGATGCTGAACGGCTATCGAGAGGCCGGCATCCGACGCATCGTGGCGCTGCGCGGCGACATGCCCTCCGGGATGGGCATGGGAGCCACGGGCGACTTCCGCTACGCCAACGAACTGGTGGCCTTCATCCGCGAGACCACGGGGGAGCACTTCCACATCGAGGTGGCCGCCTATCCCGAATTCCACCCCCAGGCGCGCAGTGCCCAGGCCGATCTCGAGCACTTCAAGCGCAAGATCGATGCCGGTGCCAACGCCGGCCTCACGCAGTACTTTTACAGCGCCGAAGCCTACTTCCGCTTCATCGAGAGCTGCGAGGCGCTGGGCGTCGACGTCCCGGTGGTACCCGGCATCATGCCGATCACCAACTTCGCCCAGTTGGCGCGTTTCTCCGACGCCTGCGGCGCGGAGATCCCGCGTTGGCTGCGCAAGCGTTTGGAGGGGTTCGGGGACGATACGGCCTCGATCCGCGCCTACGGCCTGGACGTGGTGAGCGAGCTCTGCCAGCGCCTGCTCGACGAGGGCGCGCCGGGCCTGCACTTCTACACCCTGAACCAAGCCGAACCCACGCTCGCCATCTGGCAGCGCCTCGGCCTGCCGGCGGCCTGACACGAAACCCGCGCCGCGCTAGCGCGCGCCCTCACCCAAGGCGCGCAGCCGGCCCAGCCAGCGGGCGGCGCGCGCTGTCGACAGCGCGCCCACGCCCCCGATCAGCGTGACCCGGATCGGCCCGATACCGCAGAACCCCAGGATATTGCGCCGTAGGTATTTCAGCCCGTGGGCGCGGTAGTACCACCGGTACACGAGGGCCGGCATGCCCATGGTGACCACCACCCGGGCGCTGCGACCCTTGAGGAGTTTGCGCGGCAGGTGCCCTGCACGGTAGTCGCCCACGGCGAACCCCGGCCGCAACAGATGCTCCAGGAAGCCTTTGAGCCGCGCCGGCATGGCGCCGAGCCAAAGCGGGTAGACGATCAGCAGGTGGTCTGCCCACTGCACGGTCCGCTGCGCCTCGGCAATACCCGGCGGCGGTGGATCCTCCGTCCATTCACGCTGACTGCGCAGCCATGAAAACTCGAGCGTCGCCACCTCGATCACGCGCACGGCGTGGCCCGCGGCCCCTGCCCCCTCGGCATAGGCGCGGGCCAAGGCGTGGTCGAGATGTCCCCCGGCCGGATCAGGGTGTCCCTGGATGATCACGATGCGCCGACCCATGCGCCTGCCCCGCTGTTCCGCCCGTCTCCCCTAACCATATCAGCGCGCCGCCACACCGCGAGCGCCAGCGAACCCTGTACGGATAGCGCCTACTTGTTATCATGCGCCGCATGTCCAACGACGCCCTCATCAACCGCGACCTGGGCGCGGTATGGCACCCCTGCACCCAGATGAAGGACCACGAGTGGCTGCCGCTGGTGCCGATCCGGCGCGGGCGCGGCGTGTGGCTGGAAGACTTCGAGGGCAAGCGCTACCTCGACGCGATCAGCTCCTGGTGGGTGAACCTGTTCGGGCACACCAACCCGACCATCAACGCCGCCGTGAAGGCACAGCTCGACGAACTCGAGCACGTCATCCTCGCGGGCTTCACGCACGAGCCGGCGGTGCGCCTCGCCGAGCGGCTGGTCGCCCTCACCCCGCCCGGCCTGACGCGCTGCTTCTTCGCAGACAACGGCTCCTCGGCGGTGGAAGTGGCGATCAAGATGAGCTTCCACTACTGGCAGAACGTCGGCCAGCGGCGCAAGCGCAAGTTCATCACGCTCAGCAACAGCTACCACGGCGAGACCCTGGGGGCGCTCGCCGCAGGCGATGTGGCCTTGTACAAGGACACCTACGGCCCGCTGCTGATGGAGGTCATCACCGTCCCCTCGCCCGATTGCTTCCAGCGCAGCGCAGGCGAGAGCTGCGCGGATTACAGCCGCCGCGCGTTCGAGCGCATGGAGCGCACGCTGGCCGAACACGCCGACGAGGCCTGTGCCGTGCTGGTGGAGCCGCTGGTGCAATGCGCCGGCGGCATGCGCATGTACGACCCCGTGTACCTGACGCTGCTGCGCGACGCCTGCGACCGCTACGGCGTCCACTTGATCGCCGACGAAGTGGCGGTGGGCTTCGGCCGCACCGGCACGCTGTTCGCGTGCGAACAGGGTCCCATCTCGCCCGATTTCCTCTGCCTGTCCAAGGGGCTCACCGGCGGCTACCTGCCACTGGCCGTCACGATGGCCAGCGAGGCGATCTACCAGGCCTTCTACGACGACTACAGCACCCTGCGCGCCTTCCTGCACTCCCACAGCTACACCGGCAACCCGCTCGGCTGCGCCGCGGCGCTGGCCACGCTCGACTTGTTCGAGCAGGACGACGTCATTGCGCGCAACCGCGTGCTGGCAGAGCATATGGCGGCGGCCGCCGCGCCGCTGGCCGAGCACCCGCAGGTCGGCGAGGTGCGCCAATGCGGGATGATCCTCGCCATGGAGATGGTCAAGGATCGCGCGAGCGGTCTGCCCTATCCGTGGCAGGAACGCCGCGGCCTGACCGTCTACCGCCACGGTCTCGAGCGCGGCGCACTGCTGCGCCCGCTCGGCAACGTGGTTTACTTCATGCCGCCCTACGTGATCACGCCCGACGAGATCGCCCTGCTGGGTAACATCGCGCGCGAGGGCATCGATCTGGCAACCGCGGACTGATGCGTATCCCGCGTCTCTACCTGCCCCAGGCGCTGCGCGAGGGGGCGCAGCTCGCGCTGGAGGAACGCGCCGCCGGCTATCTGGTGCGGGTGCTGCGCCTGCGCGATGGCGCCGCGCTGCGGGTGTTCGACGGGGCGGGCGCGGAACACACCGCGACCCTGCAAGTGCGGGGTAAGGCCGCGAGCGTGGTGCTCGGCGCAGCGCTGGTCCGCGACGTGGAGTCGCCGTTGCGGGTGCAGTTGGTGCAGGGCATCTCCAAGGGCGAGCGCATGGACTACAGCCTGCAGAAGGCGGTGGAACTCGGCGTCCACCGCATCGTGCCGGTGGAGGCGTCCCGCTCGGTGGTGAACCTGCGCGGCGAGCGCGCCGAGAAGCGTTGGGCACACTGGCGCGGCGTCGTGGTGAGCGCCTGCGAGCAATGCGGACGCGCCCTGGTCCCGGAGGTGCTGCCGCCCCGCCCGCTCGCAGAGTGGTTGGCCGAGGACGACGCGGCGCTGCGTCTGCTACTGGCCCCCGAGGGCGACGGTGCGTTAGCCGACATGGCCCCACCGCACGGTTTGGTGAGCGTATTGATCGGCCCGGAAGGCGGGCTGAGCGAGGCGGAGCGCGAGGCCTGCCGCGCGGCGGGATTTCGCTTCTTGCGGCTGGGACCACGCGTGCTGCGCACCGAAACGGCGGCCGTCGCCGCGCTGGCCGTGCTGCAGGCGCGCTGGGGCGATCTATAGCTCAAGGCCGCACGGCGTCATGCCACGCGACCTGCGAGCCCGCGTCAGCGCCGGCTGGACGGACGGGCGCCGCCCTTGCCCTCCACCTCCAAGGCGGCCGCCTCCAACGCATCGAGGTCCGGCACATGGGTCGGCCGACCGTTCAGTTCGAGGCTGCACAACAGACCGCCTGGGCGCGACGGCTGGCCGCTCGGGCTGATCATCTCGGCGCTCACGACCTGCAGCTGCGGCGTACCCGCCCCGACGATGGCCATGAAAGGCAGCGCCGGATTGCCGTTCAGCGTATTGAGCACCGCGATGCGCCGGCGCGCCTCGGGCGGCGGCACCGGAGCGCTCAGGAAGGCCTCCAGGCTGATCAGCGGCACGTAGATACCGCGCCAGGGAAGCTTGCCGAGCCACCAAGGGGGCGCGCCGGCCATCGGGTGCGCGTCCTGATAGCGGATCACCTCCGCCACGGCCGCGTTGGGCAGCAGGACGCTGAGCTCATAGAGCGGCATCAACACCGCCCGTAGCGCTGCCGTCCCCGTGCGCGAGCGCCGGGAGGCGGCGCCGGTCCCCGCGGCGTGTACGACCCCGTCCGTCATGGGCTCACTCTCCTCATCGTGTGGGTCGCACTCATCGCTCAACCGCCGGCATGCGCGCCACTGGCCCGGCGCGCGCGCAGCAGTTCATCGATGGTGGCCAACAACTCGCCCTCTTGATAGGGCTTGCCCATATAGCGGTTGACGCCCAGACTCATGGCCCGCTCGCGGTGCTTGTCGCCGGTGCGCGAGGTGATCATGACGATCGCGACCTCGTTGAGGCGCTCTTGATTGCGCATATGGCTCGCTAGCTCGTACCCGTCCATACGGGGCATCTCGATGTCGAGCAGCATCACGTCGGGAATCGTGTCGGCGAGTACCGCCAAAGCATCCACCCCGTCCTTGGCGGTAAGTACCTGCATATCATGCCGCTCGAGCAGACGTTGCGTCACGCGCCGCACCGTAATGGAGTCGTCCACCACCATGATGGTCGGCTTCTCGACCTTCTCGGCCTCCACCGCCACCGGCGCCACACTCGACAGGCCGAGGCGGATCAGCACGCTCAGATCGAGAATCAGCACCACACTGCCGTCGCCGAGGATGGTCGCGCCGGAGATACCGCGCAGCGTACTGAGCTGCGGCCCCACCGACTTGACCACGGTCTCGCGGCTGCCGATCAAACCATCCACCAGCAGCGCCGCGCGGTGTTCGCCCGAACGCACCAGCAGCAGCGGCAGCTTTTGACGCTCCTCCGTGGGCACCGTGCGTTCGAAGCCGATGAGCGTGCCGAGGTGCATGAAGCGGTAAGATTCGCCGAGCCACTCGTAGGCCCGCGCCGGCTCGCTCAGGTAACCTTCCACCTCGTCCCGGTCCACCCGCACGATGGTCTCGATACCGAGCAGCGGAATGGCAAACTGCTCTTCACTCACGTTGACCATCAGCGCTCGGGTGACCGACAGCGTGAGCGGCAGACGCACCATGAAGCGCGTGCCCTGCCCGGGCGTGGAGTGGATCTGCAAGGTGCCGCCGAGCTGTTTGATCTCGCTGTTCACCACGTCCATGCCGACGCCGCGGCCCGCCACCTGGCTGACATCCTGGGCGGTGCTGAAGCCGGACTCCAGCACGAACTGCATGATGTCCTCTTCGGAGAGTTCGGCGCCCTCGACCATCAAGCCACGTTCGATGGCCTTGCGCCGGATCGCGGCCAGGTCGAAGCCGGCACCGTCGTCGGCCAGCTCGAGCACCACCTCGGAACCCTCGCGGTTGAGGTTGATACTGATGCGGCCCGTCTCGGGCTTGCCGCGCGCGCGCCGCTCGGCCGGCGTCTCCAGACCGTGGGCCACGGCATTGCGCAACATATGTTCGATCGGCGCCAGCATGCGGTCGAGCACCGCGCGGTCGAGCTCGCCGGCCCCGCCCGGCAGCTGCAGCTCGGCCTGCTTGCCGAGTTCCGCGCAGGTCTGACGTACGATGCGGCGCAGACGCGGCCCCTGCGTGCCGAACGGCACCATGCGGGTGCGCATCAAACCTTCCTGCAGCTCGGTATTCACCCGCGACTGCTGCAGCAGCAGCGTCTCGGTTTCGCGTGTAAGACCCGCCAAGCTGCCGCGCAAACTGTCCAAGTCGTTCAGCGTCTCCAGCATGCCGCGCGAGAGCTGCTGCATTTCGGTGAAGCGGTCGAACTCCAGCGGATCGAAATCCTGGTAACTGGCCGCCTCTTCGTAACGCGACTGAATCTGCGCCTCGGTCTCGATCTCGAAACGGCGCAGCTGGCCGCGCAGGCGATCGATGGTTTCGTGGAGTTCGGCGAGTGCACCGCGCGAGGCGTTGGCCTGCTGCTCCAAACGCGCGCGGTAGATGCTGACCTCACCCGCGTGGTTCACCAGCTGATCGAGGATGTCGGCGCGGACGCGTACCTGCTCTTGCTGAATGCGCGCACGCTCGCGCCGATCGTCCGGGCCGTCCTCAGTCCGCTCGGCGGCCGCGGCCTCATGACCTACCGCCGGCGAGTCGCCGGGCGCCGGCGCGTTCGCCGTCGACGCCACCGGGCGCCCGCTCTCGGGCACGTCATCCGTCTCCGTCGCCGTCGCCGTTTCGGGCGGCGGAGCGGGTTTGGCCTGCGCGGCGGGTTTGGCCGGCGGCGTCGGTTCGGCACGCTGCGCGGGTTCGGGCGGCGGCGCGGGCTCGGCAGGCGCCGCGGCAAGCTCTTCGAGTTCGGCAGGCGCCGGGTCGGCATCGGCCTCCCCCGGCACCTCGCCGCCCAGCAGCGCCTCGACGCGATGCACCAGGTCGACCGCGGGCATCACCACCTCGCCCTGGCGCACCTGCTCAACCTCCTGCGCCAAGCGATCCAGACAAGCCTGAACAACATCGACTATGGCATCGCTACCGCTCAGACGGCGCTCGACCAATGCCACCAGCAAGGACTCGAGCACGTGGCTGAGATCGCCGGTGGCGCTGATCCCGACCATCCGCGCGCTGCCCTTCAGGGTATGCAGTTCACGCTGCAGCCCTTCGAGCAGCTTGGTATCGCCGAGGGCACCGCGCCAACGGTGCAACAGGCTCTCGGCCCGCTCCAGGATCTCCCCGCCCTCTTCAAGGAAGATATCGACCAGTTCGGGATCGTAATCCGCCCCGCTTTCGCTCGCCGCCGGTGCGGCCGTCGGTGCAGGCGGCGTGAGGCGCGCGGTCGCGCGCGCAACGCGCTCCAGGATCGGATCGCGTTCCGGCAGCGAGGCACCCGGTACGCCGAGCAATGACACCGTGTCGTTGATGAAGTCCGCTGCGTCCTGCAGCAGATCGAGGGCCGCACCGTCGAGCAGAACGTGCTGGGCCTGAGCGAGTTTGGCGTAATCCTCCAGGGCGCCGCTCACCTCGGCGGCCGGCTCGATGCCGGCGGCATGCGAACTGCCGTGCAAGGTATGCAGGGCGCGCACCAATAGTTCGGAGACCGCCGCCTGGCCGGCCGCCCGCGCCTCGGCGAGGAAACTGCGTACGTCATCGAGGTGACCGGCGGACTCCTTGCTGTAGATGTCGAGCAGCACCGGATCGACGATACAGACCGTGCCTTCTGGCCCGGGGCACGGCGGCGGCTCGTCATCGCCCGCGGGTTCGGCGTCGGCCGGCGACAGGGAGAGGGTCGCGTCGGGGGCGAACTGAATCGCCGGCGCCCCGTCGACATCCGCGTCATCCGGGCCGAAGTCGCCGATCTGGAATTCGCCAAAGTCGCCGCCCAGTTCCAGATCGGTTCCGATGTCGCTCAGGTCGTCGAGGTTGAGCTCGGCATATCCCGTGGAATCGGGCGTACCCGCCTCGGATGGCTCGGGCACTGCGGCGTGATCCGCATTCTCTCCAGCGTCGGACGGCGGATTGCTGGTGGGGTCCGAATCGCTCGCTCCCGTCGCGGCGCCCCCCCGCTCGGGGGATTCGCCCCGCGCCACGGCTTCGGCCTGCCGAATCAACGCCTCGGCGCCCGCCGGATGAGGCGCACCGGCACTGAACTCCGCTAGCAGCGCCGGCAGCATGGCGCGCGCCTCGTCGATCAACTCGAACATCACCGGTTGCGGCGTGAGCGTGCCGTCGGTGACGCGATTGAGCATATTCTCGAATGCCCAGGCAAACTCGCCCATCCCCATCGCCCCAACCAGGCGGCCGCTGCCCTTGAGGGTGTGGAACGAGCGGCGCAGGTCGCGCAGAGTACCCACGTCCTGAGGGTTGGCCTGCCACTGCGGCAACAGGCGTCCGATGTTCTCCAGTTCCTCCTCGGCCTCCTCGCAGAACACCTCCGCAATCTCAGGGTCGATGTCGTGCGCCGCGGCCGCCGGCTCTGGCACCGGCTCTGGCACCGGCTCTGGCACTGGCGACGCGGCGGCGGGCGGCGGTGCCGCTGGCGCGAGGTCGAGCGGCTGCGCGGGATCTGCATCATCCGGCTCGTCCGCGGTGGATACATCGAGCCCGACCAGGGACACGCTCTCCACATCGGCCGGCGGGTAGCCCAGCGCCTCCAAACTGCTGCGCGTGACCTCAAGGATGGAGTCGGGATCGGTCCAGCCCTCACCGAGCGCTTCAAGGTAATACTCGATGCTGGCCACGGCGTCTGCCAGGGAATCGAGCTCCGCGCCGGCCGGCGGTTCCGCGCCGCTCAACAGGCGATCCCGAATATACCGACGGCACGCATCGAGCAGCCCCGCGGCGGAGGGTTCGTCCAGCATCAACAGGCTGCCCATCACCTGCCCCAACAGTTCCGGCACCGCCTGAACCGGCGTGGCATCGTCCGGTGCGGAGAGGTAATGAACGATGGCCTCCTTGGCATGAGCCAAGTCGGTCTTCGCCTCATTGATAACGGACACCAGCAGGTCCCGCTGTACGCCGTGCGGGCGGCTCTCGCCGCGGCCGTCCGTCTGATCCAGGGCCTCTTCGACGGCCAGCAGGGCGCCCGCCACTTCCATCAACTCATGGTCGTCCGGTCGTCCATCCCGCTCTACCGCCTGGGCCAACCACCGTGCCTGTTCGCGCACGCGTGCGCACCACCCCTCGTGGCCCAGAACATCCAGGGCATCACCGATCTGGTTCACCTCGGCCGCGAGCTGGGTGAGTTCCTCGAGGGGCCGGTCGCCTCCGCGCACGAACACGTCGAGCGTGTCCTTGACGCGCGCCAGGCTCTCTTTCAGGACGCCGGCGACGGTGCTGAACAGTTGGGCGCTCGCCCCGCTCAAGCTCGCCTGCGCCTGAGCAAGCTCATCGGCCCCCGGCAACTGGAAGGCCTCGCGCACCTCCGCGACCTGCGCGGCGCCGGAATCGGTCTTGGCAAGGCGGAACAGCAGACCGCGCGCCGCAGACTGGAGCGCAGCTTCGTCCAGTCCCGGCTCGCCCGCCTGGGCGAGTTGCTTCATCCACCGCTCCACCTGCCGCAGCAGGGTCAGCGGCAGAGCCGGTTCCGACGACTCTTCAGAGAGCGCCTTGCAGAGCGCCGAGAGTATCCAGAACACCTGTTTCAGGACGGGCCGCTCAACCACCCGATCCATGTGGTCGGCGATGATGGCGAGCTTTTGCAGGTTGCGACGCGTGTTGTTCTTGCGCAGCAGAGCGGCGAGCGCCGCTTGGTAGTGCGGGCGCAGCTGACGCGCCAGCGCCTGAGGCTCCGCCGGCAGGCGGCCGGCCAGTGGAAGCTCGGGGCGGCCGGCGCTCGGCAGTGCGCTGAGGTCCGGCTGAAAGAAGGTTTCCTCGGGCAGCGCGTCGGCGCCGCGCGCGGCCCGCAGATCGTTGACGAGCGGCGCGAGCACGACCCCCGTGTCGGCACGCCCCTGCTGAAGTCCGCCGATGTAGTCCGGGAGGCTCAGCAGAGCGCGCATGAGCGGCTCGGCCGTATCCGCGCCATCCGCCAGCGCGCGCGCCGCCGCCTCCATCTCTTCCAGCAGGGCGCTGGCGCCCGCCAGATCGAGCATGGACACGGCGCCCCACGCTTGGTGCAGCATGTCGGCGCACGACTCGAGCGCAGTGCCATCCTCGCGCTCGACGAAGGCCTCCAGCGCCATGCGCGCCTGGTTGAGCGCATCGTCGATCTGCGGCGTGAGCCAGTTCAGCGTGTGATAGTCCAGCCGGTTCGCCATGTGACCCTCAGGGTCTGCTCATCGTCGTCGGAGCCGCGGCACCCAGTCCAAGCGTGCCCGACTCACATCGTTTCGCACCCGTGTACGCGGCCCGCACTTACCGCACGGGCCGCGCAGAACGCTTTAGGCGGCGGGCAGCTTGAAGCCGGCGACCGAACGGCGCAGCTCGTCGGCCAAGCCGGCGAGGTTACCGATAGCCGCGGAGCTCTCCTTGGCACCCGCCGTGGTCTGGCTGGTGATCTCCTGAATGACGTTCATGGTGTCGGACACCGCCGCGGCCGCGGAGGCCTGCTGGTTGGCCGAGCTGGAGATGTTGGCGATCAGGCTTGCCAGACGTCGGGACACCGCTTCGATCTCCTCCAGCGCGCGACCGGCGTCCTGCGCCAGATTGGCGCCGCTGACCACGCCCGCCGTGCTCTCCTCCATGGAGATGATCGCCTCGTTGGTGTCGGCCTGAATGGTCTTCACCAGGGCCTCGATCTGCTTGGTGGCACCGGTGGAGCGCTCTGCCAGTCGCTGCACCTCGTCCGCCACCACCGCGAAGCCGCGGCCCGCGTCGCCGGCCATGGCGGCCTGAATGGCCGCGTTCAAGGCAAGAATGTTGGTCTGCTCGGCGATGTCGTTGATGAGCTCGACGATGTCTCCGATCTCCTGGGAGCTTTCGCCGAGGCGCTTGATGCGCTTGGAGGTTTCCTGGATCTGCTCGCGAATGGTATCCATGCCGCGACTGGTAGCCTGCACCGCGCCGGCGCCCTTGGTGGCAATCTGCACCGAGCTCTCGGCCTCGCCGGCAAGCTGCGTGGCGTTCTCGGACACCTCTTCGATCGAGCTGGCCATCTGGGTGATGGCCGCGGTCGCCGAGGTAACCCGCTCGGACTGGTGCTCGCTCGCCTCGGCCAGCTCCTGAGCGGTCTTCTGCGTACGCTGCGCGGCGCCGGACACCTGCTGGGTGGTGTCGTTGATCGCCGCGACCAGGTTGCGCAGCGTCTCGATGGCGTAGTTGATGGAGTCGGCGATGGCGCCTGTGATGTCTTCGTTCACGGTGGCCGACACGGTGAGGTCACCGTCGGCAAGGTCCCCCATTTCGTCCAGCAGGCGGAGAATAGCCTCCTGGTTACGGGCATTCTCCTCCTCGGCCAGGCGATTGCGCGCGGCGGTCTCTTCCAGTCGCACCTGCGCGTCGCGGCGCAGCAGCCAGCCGATTCCGACCAGCATCAACAGGCCGATCAGACCAAACAGGACGGCACCGTAATAACCCAAGCCGCGAAGCTCACTCTGCGCATGGAGTGACTCGGCCATGGCGCCCAAATCCACCAGAATCTCGTCGGAGATCGCCAGCGCGCGCTGCGCCGCCGCCACCACTTCGAAAGATTCCGGCGAGCGCTCCATGATGGCCCCCACGCGCTCGCGCACACCGGCGAAGCTATCGGCGACCTGGCGCAGCGTGGTGCGCGTCTGCTCGTCGCTCACGCGCACCAGACCGAGGCGGGGATTGCCGTTCAGCATGCCGTTGACGACCTGCTCGAACAGGGCCGCGTCGCGCGCGAAGCGGTCGGCGGCCGAGACGGCGTCGTCGCCGCCGGCCAGTACGTCACCGACGCGATTCTCGATGCGCTGCAGCAGCATGAGCTGACGACCGGCGAGGTAGATCTGCTCGCGCGGGGCACCGCTTTGTGCAAGCTGTACGACGGTCACGTCGGACTGCGCCAGCAGATGCGGGACGGCGTCGCGTATCGCTTGCACGTGCTCGCGCAGCGCGTCGATCACCTGTTCACGTTCCAACACGGTGTCGATGTTGGTGCGGTACTCGTTCCAACGCCGCTCCAAGGCAACCAGGGCCTCGTTCACCTCGCCATCCTGCTCACGCAGCGCCGGCAGTCCGCTGGCGGGATTGCCGTGGCGCAACAGGTTCATGTTGGCTTCAAACGTGGTTCGCGCACGGCGCAGCGGAGCAAAGCTGACCACCTCGCCGCCGGCCGCATCGGCCGCGTACTTCGCGATGGTCTGCGACAACACGCTCTGCTCACCCAGCAGCTCAATGTATTCGCGATCGTGCTGACTTTTGTATGCCAAGTAGGCGAGGGTGGCGGTCATCAGCGCCACCGCCATAACCAGGGCGCCGATCGCGAGGTAGACGAGGCTTCGCCCTTGCCCGCCCCCGGCCACTTTGGAGGTTACGCTCATGCTTTGCTCCTAACGCTGTTCACGTTGTTCTTGTTGACAGTCGATCCGGGGATCGACCCCCGCCCGTTGTCGACGCTCCATCAGGCTCGGTGTCCCGCTGGCTTGCGCGCTCCACGGCAGCAGCACCTAGAGCGCCACCTCCCGGAACGATTGGCTTGCGGCGAGTCGGTGCAGGCTGAAGACCGGCCAAAGCTCGTCCTCCAGGGCGTAGCTGCCACGCAGCAACCCCTGCAGGCCGATCGCCACCGGTGGAATCGCCGGCGTGTGAGTATCGGCGAAAAAGTGCCGCAGCCCGCTGACCTCGCTCACGATGAGCCCGACCGTCAGCTCCCCCTCCTGGGCAACCAACACGCGCGTGCGGCGTCCGCTTGGACCGGCCGCGACGCCCAGGTAGTCCGAGAGGTCGACCACCGGCAGGAGGTTGCCGCGCACGTTCGCAATACCCTTGACCCACGGCTTGGTCCCCGGCACCCGGGTCAGCGACGGCGGACGCAGAATCTCACGCACCTCGTCGAGCGGGGCCACCAGGCGCGCGTCGCCGATCCGGAAGGCAATCCCGGACCAGGTGGCGCGCGACTGAACCTGCTGCGGCAGACCGGCGGCATGGGCACGACAACGCGCTTCGATCTCGGTCAGGAGGCCGAGTACGGCTTGTGCGCTATGGGCCAATGCCGGCAACGGTTCGATCCTCAGGGCAACAGCGTCTTGATCTTTTGGATCAGATCGGCTTCCGACACCGGTTTGGTGAGGAAGTCCTTGGCACCCTGGCGCAGAGCCCAGACGCGGTCGGTCTCCTGGTTCTTGGTGGTGACGACGATCACCGGAATATGCGCCGTGTCGGCGTTCTTGGTGATCTGGCGCGTCGCCTGAAAGCCGTTCAGCCCCGGCATGACGACGTCCATCAAAATGGCGTCGGGCTTTTCGCTGCTGGCCTTGGCCACCCCCTCGTCCCCGCTGGTGGCGCTCAGCACCTCGAAGCCGTTCTTCTCGAGTATCCCCTTGAGGACATGCAGTTCGGTGGGCGAGTCATCAACGATCAGGATGCGCGTCATACGGCCAATCTCCGCTTATTCGTGCTTATGCTTGAAGTACGTTGGTCTTGTGTTCCGGGAGCGACGACAGCTACACGACTTGGCGAGCGTCCAGCACATAGCGCTTGATCGCCCCCAGAAGTTCCTCTCGGGTGAAGGGTTTGGTCAGATACTGCTCCGAGCCCACTATCCGCCCTTTGGCGCGGTCAAACAGCCCGTCCTTGCTCGACAGCATGATAACGGGCACCCCGTTGAATCGGCGATTGTTCTTGATGAGAGCCGTGGTCTGATAACCGTCGAGACGCGGCATCATAATATCGACGAAGATGATGTCGGGGTGAGTATCGGCGATGCGGGCGAGCGCCTCGAATCCGTCGCTCGCGGTGATGACCTCGCAGCCTACTTTCTTCAGCAGAGTTTCGGCGGTGCGACGGATGGTCTTGCTATCGTCGATGACCATCACCTTGGTGCCCGCGAATTCTTGCACCGCGTCGTCGTCGGTCACGTTAGTACCCGATGGTTGTCGTGTCTCAGGCGTGCGTGACGGCGATCCGTGCCGCGCAGAGCCGACGCGATGTTCCGCGGGGCCTGCCGCTGTCAAGGTCTTCCCTCCCTGTCGTCACATTGCCAGAACGCAAACCGTGCGGCAAGTGAAAAACCCGGTTTGTCGGTCTTGGGGGGGGCGGCGTACCATAAATAGGATTGGATACATGGGAGCCCTGTATGAGCGTCGAGCACCTGCAGGCGGTGCCTCACCTGACGACCGCCACCTCCGGCCCGCTGCAGCAACTGGAGTCACACCTGCTGGACCATCAGGCCCATATCGAGACCTGGTTCCGGCGCCAGTGGCGGGCAACGCCCGCGCCGTTCTATGCCTCGGTGGACCTGCGCAACGCTGGCTTCAAACTGGCTCCGGTGGACACCAACCTGTTCCCGGCGGGCTTCAACAACCTCAATCCGGCCTTCATGCCGCTGTGCGTGCTGGCGGTGCAGTCGGTGGTGGAGCGGATCTGCCCCACGGCGG
Source organism: Ectothiorhodospiraceae bacterium 2226 (assembly GCA_013348725.1). Taxonomy (NCBI): domain Bacteria; kingdom Pseudomonadati; phylum Pseudomonadota; class Gammaproteobacteria; order Chromatiales; family Ectothiorhodospiraceae; species Ectothiorhodospiraceae bacterium 2226. Next base: position 2,212,230 of record CP054689.1, on the reverse strand, counting down.
CGCGCCTGCTCCTCATCCCCGAGAATCACACCCGCAACCAGTTCTACTTCGAGAGCCTGGCCACGCTGCGCGACATCATCCTCAAGGCCGGCTTCGAGGTACGCATCGGCTCCCTGCTGCCGCCCGAACAGGCCCCGGGCGAGCTGGAGCTGCCCTCCGGCCGCCGCCTGAACATCGAGCCGCTGGAGCGCGAGGGCAACCGCCTGCGGGTCGGCGACTACCAGCCCTGCGCCATCATCCTTAACAACGACCTGTCCGGGGGGCGCCCGCCGCTGCTGGAAGGGATCGAGCAACCGATCATGCCGCCGCCGGAGCTCGGCTGGTTCAAACGCCTGAAATCGGAGCACTTCGCCCACTACCGCGCGGCCGCACAGGAACTGGCCCAGCTGATCGACATCGACCCCTGGCTGATCGAACCCCTGTTCCGCAACTGCGGCAAGATCAACTTCACCAAACGCGAGGGCGAGGACTGCCTGGCGCGCAATGTCGATGCCTTGCTCACCGCCATTCGCGCCAAGTACGCCGAATACGACATCCCGCACGAGCCGTTCGTGGTCGCCAAGGCCGACGCGGGCACCTATGGCATGGCGATCATGACCGTGCACAGCGTGGACGACATCCGCGAACTCAACCGAAAACAACGCACGCGCATGGCCGCCACCAAGGAAGGTCAGACGGTACGCAACGTCATCCTGCAGGAGGGGGTGTACACCTTCGAGACCTGGGGCGAGGCGCAGTCGGCCACCGAGCCGGTGGTGTATATGATCGATCACTTCGTGGTGGGCGGCTTCTACCGCGTGCACACCCAGCGCGGCCACAACGAGAACCTCAATGCGCCCGGCATGCACTTCGAGCCGCTGGCCTTCGCGCAACCCTGCAACACACCCGACGCCAGCAAGGCCCCGGACGCGGTGCCCAACCGCTTCTACGCCTACGGCGTGATCGCGCGGCTGGCCCTGCTCGCCGCCGCGCGCGAGATCGCCGAACACGACCGGTCCGAAACGTGAAGCTCGGGGTAATCATGGACCCGATCGGGTCCATCAACATCAAGAAGGACACCACCTTCGCCATGCTGCTGGCCGCCCAGCGACGCGGCTGGGAGGTGTATTACCTGGAGCAGGCCGATCTGTTCCTGCGCGACGGGCGCACCTGTGCGCGGCGGCGGCGGGTCACCGTGTGGGACGACCCGCGGCGCTGGTACGCGCTCGAAGAGGCCGGCGAGGCCCCGCTGGCCGAGCTGGACGCGGTGCTGATGCGCAAGGACCCACCGTTCGACATGGAGTACGTCTACACCACGTACCTGCTGGAGCGCGCCCAGGCCGAGGGCGCGCTGGTGGTCAACGACCCGCAGGCGCTGCGCGATGCCAACGAGAAGCTCTACACCGCCTGGTTCCCGCAATGCACCGCGCCCACGCTGGTCAGCCGGCGCGCGTCCGACATGCGCGCCTTCTTGGCCGAGCACGGCGACATCGTGCTCAAGCCCCTGCACGGCATGGGCGGCGCGTCGGTGTTTCGCGTGCGCGGGGATGACCCGAACATCAGCGTGATCATCGAGACCCTCACCGAGCACGGCACACGCTATGCCATGGCGCAGCGCTTCCTGCCCGAGATCAGCGCCGGCGACAAGCGCATCCTGCTCATCGACGGCGAGCCCGTACCCTATGCCCTGGCGCGCATCCCCGCCGCCGGCGAGACCCGCGGCAACCTGGCCGCCGGCGGGCGCGGCGAGGGGGTCGCACTCAGCGACCGCGACCGTTGGATCTGCGCCCAGGTGGCGCCGGCGCTGCGCGCCAAGGGCCTGCTGTTCGTGGGACTGGACGTGATCGGCGACTACCTCACCGAAATCAACGTCACCAGCCCGACCTGCGCGCGCGAGTTGGACGCCCTGTACGGGCTGGACATCGCCGGCCAGTTCATCGAGTGCCTGGAAGGCCGATGCGCGAGCCGCGCCTGAGGGCTCGGCCGCGGGCGGGGCAGGCGCTCATGGCGCTGCTCCTGGCGCTCGCGCTCGCCGGCTGCACGCGCGACGCGCCGTTGCAGCACGCGCAGTTCTTCGTGCTCGGCACGCTGGTGGAAGTGACGCTGTATGACGTCGATGCAGCCGCCGCGGACCAGGCCTTCGCGGCCCTCAGTACCGAGCTGCAACACCTGCATCGCACCTGGCATGCCTGGGAACCCGGCCCGCTGACCGAGCTCAACGCCGGCCTGGCGCGCGGCGAGCGCGTCGTCGCGGACCCGGATCTGCTGCCCCTGCTGCGCAGCGGCCGCGAATGGGCGCTGCGCAGCGGCGAACTCTTCAATCCCGCAATCGGCGGCTTGGTGGCGTTGTGGGGCTTCCATGCCGAGGAACCGGCCGAGCGGCGCGTCCCGCCGACCGACGCGGCCATCGACGACTGGCTGGCGGAGGCGCCGGGCATGCGCGACTTGATTATCGAAGGCGACAGCGTGCGCAGCACCCATCCGCGCCTGCAGCTCGACTTCGGGGCGTTTGCGAAAGGCGTCGCGGTGGACCGTGCCGTCGCCCGGTTGCAGGCGCTCGGCATCGAGCACGCGATCGTCAACGCGGGCGGCGACCTGCGCGCCATCGGCCGCCCCGGGGATCGCCCCTGGCGCATCGGCATCCGCCACCCGCGCGCCGAGACGGTGCTGGCCGCGATCGAGGTGAGCGGCGACGAGAGCGTATTCACCTCCGGCGACTACGAGCGCACCTTCTCCCACGAGGGGCGTCTCTACCACCATATCCTCGACCCCCGCCGCGGCCGCCCGGCCGAAGGCGTGGCCAGCGTGACGGTGGTCGCCCCGCAGGGCGCACTGGCCGACGCCGCCGCCACCGCTTTGTTCGTGGCCGGTTTCGAGGGCTGGCCGGCGGTGGCACGCGCCCTCGATATCGACCAGGTGATGCTGGTCGACCCCGAAGGCCGTGTCGCCATCACGCCCGCGCTCGCCGCGCGCATACAGTTCGAGTTCGACCCGCCGGCGCTGCAGGTGGTGCCCCTCGATGACACGCGCTGACTTCCTCGCCCTGCTGGGGGGCGCGGCGCTGCTCCCCGTGCTCTATTGGCGCCACTGGGGCACCGAACAGGGTCCCCCGGTCGCCGCACGCCTGCTCGACCCGGGCGGCGACCGCCTGGTGCGCCTGGACCGCAACGGCGAATACCGCGTACAGGGCAGCCGCGGCGTGAGCGTGATCGAAGTCCGCGAGGGGCGCGTCCGCTTCGCCGACTCGGCATGCCGCAACCGCCACTGCATCCATCGCGGCTGGCTCGGTGCGGCCGGCGAGACCGCCGCCTGCGTGCCCAATCGCGTCGCGCTGCAGATCCTGGGGCGCCCCCGCGGCTACGACGTGATCAACTATTGAATACGCCCGCCGAGCCCATGCGCTCCCTGCGCAGCGAGCCGTACGATCACCGCATCGCCTGGCTGGCGGCGCTGGCGCTCGCCATTCATGTGGCGGAAAGCGCCCTGCCGAGCCCGCTGCCGGGCGTCAAGCCCGGGCTGGCCAACGTCATCACCGTTGCGGTGCTTTGCCTCTACGGCTGGCGCGCCGCCGCGTGGGTGAGCGTGCTGCGCGTGCTGGCCGGCGGCTTGGTGCTCGGCACCTTTCTCAGCCCGACGTTCCTGCTGAGCGCCGCGGGCGCCGCGGCCAGCCTGGCGGTGCTGTGGCTGGCGCAGTTCGCCCCCGGCCGCGGCTTCGGCCCGCTGGGCTATAGCGTGTTGGCGGCCCTCGGCCACATGGCGGGTCAGTTCTACCTGGCCTACTGGGTGTTCATCCCGCACCCCGCGCTACACGCCCTGTTGCCCATATTGATGACGGCTGCCTTCGTGCTGGGTGTGGCCAACGGTATAATCGCCGCAGCCATGCTGCGCCGCCTGGCGCGCGCGTGACCACACCCGGCCTACAGTTGTAGGAGAGTCCTTTGGCGCGAGCATTGCCAAGCATACCCGCCGCCCGGTCCGCCAACCGCGGGGCCGAACCCCGCCCGGCCACGCGCTAGATGGGGACGTTGACTATGGCCTCCGTACGCGAGCCTCGCATACCGCAGGGAGAACGTCTCGCCGTCACCGTGCTGTTGGCGGTGTCGGTGCATGCGCTGTTGATCCTCGGCTTGACCTTCGAGTGGCCCGAGCCCAAGCAGCCTGAGGTCACCACCATGGAGGTGACGCTGGTGCCTCAGCAGGATGCCCCCCCGCCCGAGGAAGCCCACTACCTCGCGCAGGCCAACCAGGAGGGCGCCGGCAATCCCGAGGCGTCGCGCGAACGGCCCCAGGAGGCCGCCGCGCCCCCGCCGCCGAGCGCGACCGAGGCGGCAGCGGAACCGGAATCGAGCCCCGCCGAGGAGCAGGCAGCCCCCGAGACGCTCACGGCCCCGGTCCCCGAGGCGCCCGCCCCCGAAGCGGCCGAGCAGAACCCCGCCAGCGCCCCCGAGCAGGCGCCCCTGCCGCCGGCACGCGAACTACTCGACCGCAGCCGCGAGATCGCCAAGCTGTCGGCCGAGGTCCTCGAGCGCCAGGATGCCTACGATCAGCGTCTACGCCGCGCCTATGTGTCGGCCAGCACGCGCGAGTATCTCTACGCCAGCTACGAGGAGGCTTGGCGCAGCAAGGTCGAGCGCCTGGGCAATCAGTACTATCCCGCCGAGGCGCGCCGCCGCAACCTCTCCGGTCGGCTGATCATGGAGGTGGGCATCAACCCCGACGGCAGCCTCTACGGCATCGAGATCGTGGAGTCGTCGGGGCATGCGGTGCTGGACGATGCCGCGGTGCAAATCGTGCGCCGCGGCGCCCCCTACGCGCCCTTCTCACCCGAGATGCGCGAGAAGATCGACGTATTGCACATCATCCGCATCTGGGAGTTTCGGGCCGACGAGCGCATGAGTACGCGCCGCTGAGTGCCCGTCACACGCGAGGCAGCGGGGGTTCGACAAGGCCGACCCGCCTTGCCAGAGGGGGTGCGCTCTCCGATACTAGCTGCATGGACGCCGTGAACCTGACCGATCATTTCCTCATCGCCATGCCTGGCTTGGCGGACCCCAATTTCTTCCACAGCGTCACCTACATCTGCGAGCACAATTCGGAAGGCGCCCTGGGCATCGTGATCAACCGCCCGCTGGACCTGCACCTGGACGAGATCCTGGCCCAGATGGGCATTAGCGAGTTCGCGCCGCAGGCCGGCGCGCTGCCGGTCTTTCTGGGCGGGCCCGTGCAACCCGAGCGCGGCTTCGTGCTGCACCGCCCCGGCGGCGAGTGGGAAGGCTCGCTGGAGGTCACCCCCGAGGTCACGCTGACCACCTCGCGCGACATCATCGAGGCGGTGGCGCAGGGCGAAGGGCCGACCCAGCTCCTGGTGGCGCTGGGTTACGCCGGCTGGGGCGCCGGTCAGCTCGAGCGGGAGTTGGCCGACAACAGCTGGCTCAGCGGCCCCTCGGACTGGCACGTCATCTTCGACACCCCCGCCGAACAACGCTGGAGCGTGGCGGCCGCCCACCTCGGCGTGGACGTCAGCCGCCTGTCGCACCAAGCCGGCCACGCATGAGCCTCGCATGACCGCGGAGCGGCCGCCGCGCGGCCCGCGCACCCTGCTGGGCTTCGATTTCGGCACGCGCTACATCGGCGTGGCGGTGGGTCAGGAACTCACCGGCACCGCCCAAGCCCTCACTGCCCTACCCACCCGCGACGGCGGGCCCGACTGGGACGCCATCACCCGCCTGGTCGAGGAGTGGCAGCCGCAGGCGTTCGTGGTCGGCCTCCCCCTCAACATGGACGACACCGAGCAACCGCTCACCCAGGCTGCGCGGCGCTTTGGGAACCGTCTGCAAGGGCGGTATAATTGCCCGGTTTATCTCGTGGATGAGCGCCTTACCAGCGTGGAGGCACGCCAGCGCCTGGCCGAGCAGCGGCGCGGGCGCCGGACCAAACAGAACGTGGATCGGCTGGCGGCGGAACTCATCCTCCGCACCTGGCTGGAACAACAAGGCGCTTGAACGGTGCATTTCGCTGCCAAGCAAAATCGAAACGCGCGGCTCGGGAGGCGGGCATGAATCCGGCATTGCCGGCGGTTGATACGCTGGTCGACGCCATGGCGCGCGACCTGAAGGCGCTGTTCGCCAGCCGCCAGGTGACCGAGCCCGCCATGATCGGGATCCACACCGGCGGCGTGTGGGTCGCCGAGCGCCTGCACGCGCGGCTCGGCCTCGAGGAGCCACTCGGCGAACTCGACATCACCTTCTATCGCGACGACTTCACCCGCATCGGCATGCACCCGCAGGTGAAGCCGTCCAAACTGCCCCTCCAGGTCGACGACCGCCACATCGTGCTGGTCGACGACGTGCTGCACACGGGGCGCACCATTCGCGCGGCGCTGAACGAGATCTTCGACTACGGCCGCCCGGCGGCGGTGTTCCTCGCGGTGCTGGTGGAACGCAGCGGCCGCGAGCTGCCCATCGAGGCGGCGGTAGCGGGGGCACACATCGACCTCGCCCCCGACCAGCACGTCAAACTGGTGGGCCCGGACGAGCTGCGTCTGATCGTGCAGGACGCCTCATGAGCCTCTCGCACCGCGACAGCGTGCAGTTGGACGAACACGGCCGCCTGCGCCACTTCCTGACCATCGAAGGGCTCAAGCGCGACGCCCTGGTGGAGATCCTCGATGCCGCCGAGTCCTTCGCGACGGTGGGCGCGCAGACGGTGAAGAAGGTGCCGCTGCTGCGCGGCAAGACCATCGTGAACCTGTTCTTCGAGGCCAGCACGCGCACCCGCACCACCTTCGAGCTGGCCGCCAAGCGCCTCTCCGCCGACGTGCTCAACATCAACGTCAGCACCTCGGCGACCTCCAAGGGCGAGAGCCTGCTCGACATGCTGCACAACCTGGAAGCCATGCACTGCGACATGTTCGTGGTGCGCCACAATCAGAGCGGCGCGGCGCACTTCATCGCGCGCCATGTGGCCCCGCACATCAGCGTCATCAACGCCGGTGACGGGCGCCACGCGCACCCCACGCAGGCGATGCTGGACATGTTCACCATCCGGCGCCACAAGGGCGACTTCGGCGCGCTGCGGGTGGCCATCGTCGGCGACATCATGCACTCGCGGGTGGCGCGCTCGCAGATCCACGCGCTCACCACGCTGGGCGTGCCCGAGGTGCGCGTGGTCGCCCCGCGTACCCTCATCCCCGCCCAGGTCGAGGGCCTGGGCGTACACGTCTACCACGACCTGCGCGAGGGGCTGCGCGACGTCGACGTCATCATCATGCTGCGCCTGCAGCGCGAGCGCATGCAGGGCGCGTTGCTGCCGAGCGAGCACGAATACTTCGAAGTCTACGGCCTCACCCCGGAGACCCTGGCGCACGCCAAGGCGGACGCGATCGTGATGCACCCCGGCCCGATCAATCGCGGGGTGGAGATCGCCTCGTCGGTGGCGGACGGGCCGCAGTCGGTCATCCTGGAGCAGGTCACCAACGGCATCGCGGTGCGCATGGCGGTCATGTCGCTGGTGCTCGGGCGTCCGCCGGAGGCCGAGGAGCCGCGGACGGGAGGTGGTCATGGCTGAGGCGTACAGCATCGTCGGCGGGCGCCTCATCGATCCCGAGCAGGGGCTGGATGGCAACTTCGACCTGCACATCGCCGACGGGCGCGTGCTCGCGGTGGGGGCGCCGCCGCAGGGCTTCGAGGCCGCGCGCATTGACGCGCAGGGCTGCGTGATCTGCCCGGGCCTGATCGATCTGCATGCGCGGCTGCGCGAGCCGGGCCAGGAGCACAAGGGCACCATCGCCAGCGAAACCGCGGCCGCCGCCGCGGGCGGGGTCACCACGCTGTGCTGCCCGCCCGACACCGACCCGGTGATCGACACCCCGGCGGTGATCCGCCTGATCCGCCAACGCGCCGAGGAGGCCGGCCACGCGCGCGTGCTGCCGCTGGGCGCCCTGACCCTCGGCCTGGCCGGCGAGCGCTTGGCCGAAATGAACGAGCTGCGCGAGGCGGGCTGCATCGGCTACAGCAACGCCGCGCACCCGATCACCAACACCCTGGTGATGCGCCGCGCGATGGAGTACGCCGCCAGCTGCGGGCTGCCGGTGTTCCTCGCGGCGGAAGATGCGTTCCTCTCGCCCAAGGGCTATGCGCATGAGGGCGCGGTCAGCACCCGCCTCGGCCTGCCCGGCCTGCCCGAGAGCGCCGAGACGATCATCGTCGCGCGCGACCTGCTGCTGATCGAGCAGACCGGGGTGCGCGCGCATTTTTGCAAGCTCTCCACGGCGCGCGCGGTGCAGATGGTGGGCGAGGCCCAGCGCCGGGGGCTCCCCGTCACGGCGCAGGTGACGGCGCACCACCTGCACCTGAGCGAAATGGACCTCGGCTACTTCAACAGCGACTGCCACGTCCAACCGCCGCTGCGGACCCAGCGTGACATGGAAGGGCTGCGCGCCGGCCTCGCCTCCGGGGTGATCAGCGCGGTGTGCTCGGACCACCAGCCCCACGATCCCGACGCCAAGCTGGCCCCCTTCAGCGAGAGCGAGCCCGGCATCTCGGCGCTGGAGACACTGCTGCCGCTCGCCCTGCGCCTGGGCGAACAGCGCGTGATGAGCCTGCCCGACGTGGTGGCGCGCCTGACGCGCGACCCGGCCCGGATCCTCGGCATCGACGCCGGCCACCTGCGCCCGGGCGCGGCCGCCGACGTATGCGTCTTCGATCCCGAGCGCTACTGGACGCTCGCGGCCGAGGGCATGCACAGCCGCGGGCGCAATACCCCGTTCCTGGGCTGGGAGTTCAAGGGACGCGTGACCCACACCTTCCTCGCCGGGCGCCTGGTGTACCAGGCGCGCGACTGAACGCTTCGGCCGGACCCCTTTCAGCGAGCACGAATCCATGCCATCCGCCGCCTCCTCCAAGCCGCACCGCGATACCCTGCTGGTCGAAGACGCCGAGGTCCTCAGCCAGCAGGGCTACCCCGGCGACCAGTACGTGCTGCGCGTGCAGGCGCCGCGCATCGCCGCACGGGCCCAGCCCGGCAGTTTCGCCCACATCACCTGCGATCCGCTGCTGCCCATGCGCCGTCCCTTGTCCATCATGCGGGTCAGCCCCGAGGCCGGTTGGGTGGACTTCCTCTACAAGGCACTGGGCACCGGCACCAACCTGCTCGCCCGGCGCGTACCCGGCGAACGCATCAGCCTGATCGGCCCCATCGGCGTGCCGTTCCAGCCGGAACCCGGCCGTCCACGCGCCCTGCTGCTGGGCGGCGGCGTGGGCATTCCGCCCATGATCTTTCTCGCCGAACACCTGCGCGCGCTGGGCGGCCATCGACCGCTGGTGCTGATGGGTTCGGAGGTACCGTTCCCCTTCACCGCACGGCCGTCCCAGATCATGCTTCCAGGCATGCCCGAAGGTGTAATCGCGGCCATGCCGCTCATGGAGGACTGGAAGATTCCAAGCCGCCTGGCAACCAAGCAAGGCTACCCCGGCTGCTTCGACGGTTACGTGCCGGAGCTCGCGCGGCAGTGGCTGAACGCGCTGGACGCGCCGGCGCGCGCGGAGGTCGCGATCTACGCCTGCGGCCCGCACCCGATGCTGGAAGCAACCGCGCGCCTGGGCGCGGAGTTCGACGTGCCCTGTCAGGTCTCGCTGGAGGAGTTCATGGCCTGCGCCGTGGGCGGCTGCGCGGGCTGCGTGGTCGAGGTGCAGACCGCGACCGGGGCGGCTATGAAGCGCGTGTGCGTGGACGGGCCGGTGTTCGCCGCGCGCAGCGTGTTTCCGCACGCCTACGCCTGACCGCACCGCTCACGGGGCGCGGCCCGTCGGCGCAGACGCGGCTAGTCGTCGGTCAAGGTGGCGTTCTTGAGCGCTTCGCCCATCTCCACCGCGTCGCCGTGCGTGGTGCCCAGTTTGACCATCAGGCGCAGCGAGTTGGCCGAGTCGGCGTGGGTGATGGCGTCCTCGTAACTGATCTTGCCGTCCATATACAGCGTGTAAAGGGCTTGGTCGAAGGTCTGCATCCCCTGCTCGCCGGACTTGGCCATCACCTCCTTGATCTCGTGCACCTCGGCGCGGCGGATCAGATCACTGACCAACGGCGTGTTGATCAGCACCTCCACGGCCGGTACGCGCCCCGACCCGTCGGGCGTGGGGATCAACTGCTGCGCCACCACCGCCTTGAGGTTCAGCGACAAGTCGTTGAGCAACTGCGAGCGCCGGTCCTCCGGAAAGAAGTTGATGATGCGGTCCAGCGCCTGATTGGCGTTGTTGGCGTGTAGGGTGGCGAGACACAGATGGCCGGTCTCGGCGAAGGCGATGGCGTAGTCCATGGTCTCGCGGGTGCGAATCTCGCCGATCACGATCACGTCCGGCGCCTGCCGCAGGGTGTTCTTGAGCGCGGCCTCGAACGACATGGTGTCGAGCCCCACCTCGCGCTGGGTGATGATGCACCCCCCGTGCTGATGCAGGAACTCGATCGGATCCTCAATGGTGATGATGTGCCCGCTGGCGTTCTTGTTGCGGTAGCCGATCATGGCCGCGAGCGAACTCGATTTACCCGTCCCCGTGCCGCCCACGAAGATCACCAGGCCGCGCAGGGTCATGGCCAGTTCGCTGATAACCGGCGGTAGACGTAGTGATTCGATGGTCGGGATCTGGGTCTCGATCTTGCGCAGCACCATGCCGGGCATGTTGCGCTGCACGAAGGCGCTGACGCGAAAACGCCCCACACCGGACGCGGAGATTGCAAAGTTACACTCGCGCGTCGCCTCGAACTCCGCCTTTTGATCGTCGTTCATCAACCCGACCACGATCTCGCGCGCCTGGCGCGCAGTGAGGGTATTCTGTGACACCGGCACCACGCGCCCGTTGACCTTCATGCTGGGCGGCATGCCGGCGGTGATGAACAGGTCCGATCCGTTCTTGTGGACCATGAGTTTCAACAGCGCGGTGAAGTCCATCGGCTCGTCCTCAGCGGAAGCTTTCTTTGTTAACCGCGCGGGCGCGTGCGTCCTGCTTGCTGATCAGCCCCTTCTGCACCAAGCCGAGCAGGCACTGGTCGAGGGTCTGCATGCCGACGGACTGACCCGTCTGGATCGCCGAGTACATCTGCGCCACCTTGTCTTCGCGGATCAGGTTGCGGATGGCGGGGGTGGAAATCATGATCTCGTGCGCCGCGATACGCCCGCCGCCCACTTTCTTGAGCAGCGTCTGCGAGATCACCGCGCGCAGCGACTCCGACAGCATGGAGCGCACCATGGTCTTCTCCGCGGCGGGGAACACGTCGATGATGCGGTCGATGGTCTTGGCGGCTGAACTGGTGTGCAGGGTGCCGAACACCAAATGGCCCGTCTCGGCCGCCGACAGGGCGAGGCGGATGGTCTCGAGGTCGCGCATCTCACCCACCAGGATGACGTCGGGGTCCTCGCGCAGCGCCGAGCGCAGCGCCTCGTTGAAGCCGAGCGTATCGCGATGCACCTCGCGCTGATTGACCAGGCAGCGCTTGCTCTCGTGCACGAACTCGATCGGGTCCTCCACGGTGAGGATGTGGCCGTACTCGGTGTTGTTCTTGTAGTCCACCATCGCCGCCAGCGTGGTCGACTTTCCCGAGCCGGTCGGGCCGGTCACCAGCACGATGCCCCGCGGCTGATCGGCGATCTCCTTGAACACCTCGGGGGCATTCAGCTGCTCCAGCGAGAGGATTTTCGAGGGAATGGTACGAAACACCGCCCCGGCGCCACGATTATGGTTGAAGGCGTTGACGCGAAAGCGGGCCAGCCCCTGGATTTCGAACGAGAAATCGGTCTCCAGGAACTCCTCGTAGTCCTTGCGTTGCTTATCATTCATAATGTCGTACACCAACGAATGCACCGCTTTATGATCCAGCGGTGGGACGTTGATGCGGCGAATATCGCCGTCGACGCGAATGATGGGCGGCAGGCCCGCGGAAAGGTGCATGTCGGAGGCGCCGTTCTTGACGGCGAAGGCCAACAGCTCGGTGATATCCATCAAAGGTCCTCTTATTGTTCGACGCCCGCCACAGCGAGCCGCAAAACGAACCCCTGTCGCTTTGCATCCGCCTCCGCGCCACGGGGAGCGGGAGACGGCGGAACCTCCGTGTACCGTGCGACGCGCCAGGCGCGGCGCATCGACCATGATTCGTCACCCGGCGGCGCACCGGGCCGTTAGAAAGTATTACGTTCGCCCATGACTGGCAACACGAGCGACCTCTCCGCCCGTCTCGCGCGGGTACACCAGCGTATGCGCGCCGCCGAAGCGGCGGCGGGGCGTCCCCCGGGCGACACGCACCTGCTCGCGGTCAGCAAGTACCAGCCGGCGGCGGCGATCCGCGCCCTGGCCGCGCGAGGACAGCGTGACTTCGGTGAGAGCTATGCGCAAGAGGCGCTCGAGAAAATGGGCGCGCTTCGTGACCTCGATCTCACCTGGCACTACATCGGCCCGTTGCAGAGCAACAAGACCCGCGCGGTAGCCGAGCACTTCCACTGGGCGCACAGCCTGGACAGCCTCAAGCTCGCAGAGCGGCTGAACGCTCAGCGGCCGGCGGCCTTACCGCCGCTGGAGGTATGCCTGCAGGTCAACCTGAGCGGCGAAGCCCAGAAGCGCGGCGTCGCCCCATCCGAACTGCCCGCGCTCGCCCACGCCGTGGCGGCGCTGCCGCGCTTGCGGCTGCGCGGCCTGATGACGCTCCCGCGACGCAGCGAGGGCGGCGAGGCGCAGCGGGCGCCCTTCCGGGCGCTGCGCGAGGCGCGCGAGCGCCTGCGGGCCGAAGGCCTCGCGCTCGACGTGCTATCCATGGGGATGTCGGAGGACCTCGAGGCGGCCATCATGGAAGGGAGCGACTGGATACGAATCGGCACCGCGCTGTTCGGGGAGCGCCCCGACCCGCGCCGCGCCCCGGACTCGAAAAGGAAACCCACATGACGGACGCACCCACCACCATCGGATTCATCGGCGCCGGCAACATGGCCGGCAGCCTCATCGGCGGACTGATCGCCGACGGCGTGGCGCCGCAGACGCTGTGGGCGGCCGACCCCAACGCGGAGCGCCTGACAGCGCTGGGGGTTGCCGACGGCCTGCAACTGACCACCGACAACCGTGCCGTGGCCGAGGCGGCGGACGTCCTCGTGCTCGCCGTCAAGCCGCAGGTCGTCCGCGCCGTGCTGGAGGGCCTGCGCGCGCCGCTCGCCGCGCGCCGACCGCTGGTGATCTCGGTGGCGGCGGGCGTGCGCCTGGAGGCTTTGCGTCGCTGGGCCGGTTGCGATCTGCCTCTGGTGCGGGCCATGCCCAACACCCCGGCGCTGGTGCAAAGCGGCGCCACGGCGCTGGTGGCGGGGCCGCACGTGGATCGCGCGCTGCGCAATCGGGCCGAGTCGGTCATGCGCGCGGTCGGCATGGTGCTGTGGCTCGACGACGAGGCCCAGATGGACGCCGTCACGGCACTGTCCGGCAGCGGCCCGGCCTATTTCTTTCTGCTCATGGAGGCGATACAGCGCGCCGGCGAACGGCTGGGGCTGCCCGCCGAGACGGCGCGACTGCTGACCCTGGAGACGGCCTTCGGCGCGGCCAAAATGGCGCTCGAGAGCGATGTAGATGCCGCCACGCTGCGCGCGCGCGTCACCTCACCCGGCGGCACCACGGAGCGCGCCGTAGGCGTGCTGATCGAACAAAACTTCGAAGAAATCATGTATCAGGCGCTGAGCGCGGCGGCGGCCCGATCGCGCGAACTCGCCGACATCCTGGGGGGAGAATGATGCCCGGCAACTACCTGCTCAATCCGCTCGAGTTCCTGCTCAGCACCCTGTTCAGCATCTATATCCTCGCCGTGATGCTGCGTTTCCTGCTCCAATGGGCCCGCGCCGACTTCTACAATCCCATTTCGCAGTTCCTGGTGAAGGTCACCAATCCGCCCCTGATTCCGCTGCGGCGCCTCATTCCCGGCATCGGCGGCATCGACTGGGCGGCGGTGCTGCTCATGCTGGTGCTGCAGATGGCCTCCATCGCGCTGATCATCGCCCTGCGCGGCGGCACCTTGGCGGTGGGCCCGCTTGCCCTGTTCTCCCTGGCCGAACTGGTCAACCTGCTGTTCAACGTGTTTATCTTCGCCATCCTGATCCAGGTGGTGATCAGCTGGATCAACCCCGGCGCCTACAACCCACTCATCAGCCTGCTGTACAGCCTCAACGAACCGCTGCTGCGCCCCGCCCGGCGCGTGATCCCACCCATAGGCGGACTCGACCTGTCCCCCCTCGCGGTCATCATCGCGCTGCAGGTGCTCAAGATGCTCGTGGTACCGCCGCTAAGGCACCTGGCAGGAGGCGCCTGACAAGGCGGCCATGCCTGGGGTACATTAATCGCGCAGCATCGCGGCGGCGCCCGGTCAGTGTGACATGGGTCACATGCACCCGGCGTGCGCCTTGATAGCGTGACGAGACGAACATGCCGGTCCAGACCGGCACGACCATAACAAGAAGCGGCGCCATGCCGCGGATACCGGGGATCCCAAATGGGCACAGGGCGTTTCAGCGAACATATGCAGGCCTTCGGCCAGTGGAAGGCGCGCCTGATCGACACCATCACGGACTATCAGCGCTGGCTGGACGAGACCGGCCTGCGCGACCCCGAAGACGAGCTGCGGCTGTTCGAACTGCAGAGCAGCCTGCGCGTCGACCGTCTCACCGTGGCCTTCGTGGCCGAATTTGCGCGCGGCAAGACCGAGCTCATCAACGCCATCTTCTTCTCCGAATACGACCGCCGGCTGCTGCCCTCCGAGCCGGGACGCACCACCATGTGTCCGACCGAGCTGTTCTACGACAACGAGGCGAACGAGTCCTACGTGCGGCTGCTGCCGATCGAGACGCGTGCCGACGACAGCAGCATCACCGAGCACAAGCAGAACCCGGCCGACTGGTCCACCATTCGACTGGACACCGCCTCGCCCGACCTCATGGCCGAGGCCTTCCAGGAGGTGATCCGCACCAAGCGCGTGTCGGTCGAGGAAGCGCGGCGCCTCGGGTTGTTCACCGACGACCAGCTCGGGCGCAACGAAGCGCCGCCGGCGCAGGTGGAGATCCCCAAGTGGCGTCACGCGATGATCAGTTTTCCCCATCCCTTGCTCAAGCAGGGCCTGTCGATCCTGGACACTCCGGGGCTGAATGCCCTTGGCAGCGAGCCTGAGCTCACCCTCAACATGCTGCCGAACGCGCACGCCGTCGTGTTCGTGCTGGCGGCGGACACCGGCGTCACCAAGTCCGATCTGGAGATGTGGCGCAGCCACGTGCAGCGGCCGGACAACACCGACGGGCTGCTGGTGGTGCTCAACAAGGTCGACACCTTGTGGGACGAACTCAAGGAAGCCGGCGCGATCGCCGCCAGCGTCGAGAACCAGCGCGAACAGGCCGCGGCGCTGCTCGGCGTCGAGGCCCGTCGCATCTTCCCGGTGTCGGCGCAGAAAGGGCTGCTGGCCAAGATCCGGCACGACCAAGCGCTGCTGGCCAAGAGCAACGTGCTGGCGATCGAGCAGGTGTTCGTCGACCAGATCCTGGATCAAAAGCAGGAGCTGCTGCAGAAGCGCATCGGCGGCGAATTGGGGGTGATGATGGGCGCGGCCCGGCGTCTGCTGGCCTCCCGCCTGTCGGAGCAGCGCGCCCAGCGCGACGAACTGGCCTCGCTGGGCGGCAAGAACGAGCAGGTGATCCGCCACCTGATGACCAAGACGCGCGAGGAGCAGGTCGCCTACCATCGCAGCGTGGAGAGCTTCCAGATCAATAGGCGCATCTTCAGCCAGCAGGCCAAGCGCCTGCTGGCCATCCTGGATCTGGCCGAGCTGGACAAGCTCATGACCCAGACCCGCGAGCAGATGACCGACAGCTGGACCACCGGCGGCGTGAAGAGCGCCATGAAGAACTTCTTCGACGGCTCGATCGACACCATGTCGCAAGCGGTCCAGCAGGTGGACCAACTCAACAAGCTGATGCAGTCCATCTACCGGCGTTTCGAAGAGGCGCACGGGCTGAACGGCGCCAAGATCCCCCAGTTCAGCCTCAGCAAGTACAGGAAAGAGCTCGACCAGCTCTCGCGCGATGCCGAGGCCTTCCGCAAGAGCCCGGCCACCACCATGACGGAGCAGAGCTTCGTGGTGAAGAAGTTCTTCATTTCCCTCGTCAGCCACGTGCGCAACGTGTTCTTCCGTGCGCACACCGAGGCGGAGGCCTGGAGCCGCGCCGGCCTGGCGCCGCTGGTCGCCCTGATCAAGGAACGCAAGCGCCAGATGGAGAACCGTCTGGAAAACCTGCGCCGGATCAACGAGTCGCGAGACACCCTGCAGGGTCGGCTCGACGATCTGGAGCGCGAGTGCAACGCGCTGGAGCGCCAGCTCGGGACTATCGACGGCCTCCTTGGCAACATCAGCGACGCCCCGCGCGGCGGGTCCGAGGACCTTGGCACGCTGACGGCGCGCGCCGCACTGTAGCCCTCCCCTTCGCGTAGCGTTCCGCGCCGCAGGCGCGCCCCTTGTCCGTGACGAATGGCGGACAAGGGGCTTCCCGCCCGACCTCTCGACGCGCCCACGTGGCGCGCCTCAGCGCCACGCAACCTCGGCAACCTGCCGTCCCAGCGCATGTCTCCCCGACCACGCCGCGCTCGGCCTGCCACGCCTCGGCCGGCGCGGCGCCCGGCACGCCATGGCAACGCGTTCTCCGCCGCGCCTCTTCCGCCGTCCGATATGCAACGCTATAGTTGAGTTACAACGAGAAAAGGACCACCGAAGGAGGAGACCATGTGGCTAGCTAAAGCGCTGTTACCGCTTGCGTTCGTAGGACTGGTCCTCGCACCGCTCCAGGCCGCCGCTGCGGCCGACCGGAAACAGGTATTCGGCAACTACGTCGTGCACTACAACGCCCTGCTCACCGACATGCTGCAACCGGAGGTTGCACAGGCCAACAACATCACCCGCAGCCGTAACCGTGGCATGATCAACATCGCCGTGCTGCGCAACGGCGACAACCCGATGGGCACCGCGGTACCGGCCCGCGTCAGCGGTCAGGCCGTGAACCTCTCGGGGCAGCTGCGTACGCTGCGCATGCGCGAGGTGCGCGAGGGCGATGCGGTGTACTACATCGCGGTGTTCCCGGTGGCCGGCGAAGAGACGCTGGACTTCTCGCTGGAAATCACGCCGGAGGGCGCCAACGCGCAACCCTTCAACGTGCGTTTTCGCCAAACGTTGGTGGGTTACTGACCGGCAACACGCTCGACCCGGGCTGCGGCAACAGGCTTCTTTGACCTCACACCGGCGGCACAGGACGTGCCGCCGTTTTCCTCCTGAGGACCGACGTCAGCCGCCTCCCCCCACTGCCGTGTAGGCCGTATAGAGGCCGAGGGCCATCACCAGCAGGCCCGCGCCCGCCCGCACCGCGGGCCGCTGCACCCAGCGCGCCAGCACGCCGGCGAAGGCGCCCATGAGCAACAGGTTGGGCAAGGTGCCGAGCCCGAAGCTCAGCATCAGCAGGAAACCCTCCAGCGGCCCACCCGCGGCCAGCGCCCACACGAGCACGCTGTACACCAGCCCGCAGGGCAGCCAGCCCCACACCAGTCCCAGCCCCAGTGCCTGACGCGGGCGGCGCACAGGCAGGAAGCGTCGCCCCAGCGGCTCCAGCCGACGCCATACCACGCCGCCGGCGCGTTCCAGGCGCGCGAGCCCCTGCCACCAGCCGGCCAGGTACAATCCCAGCGCGACCATGAAGGCCGCCGCCATCAACAGCAGGACCCGCTGCGCCTCGTGCACGGCGAGCAGATTGGCCGCAAACCAACCCACCCCGCCGACCAACAGGCCCGCGAGCGCGTAGCTCGCAATGCGTCCACCGTTGTAGGCGAGCAGATAGGGCAGCATGCGCGAGGGACGCTCGCGGATCTCCGGCCCCAGCCCCAAGGTCAGCGCGCCGACGATGCCCCCGCACATACCCAGGCAATGGACGCCGCCGACGAGCCCCACCACAAAAGCGGCGAGATAGCCGGCCTCCACCTCAGGTCACCGCGCGCGCAGAGGGTGCCGGTTCGGCCGCGAGGGGCCGGGTCCGGTTCATCAGGAACAACGCCAACAGGATGGCCGGAATGCCGAGCGCGGCGGCGCCCGTGAAGAACACCGCATAGCCGTAGGCGTCCACCGCGGCGCCGGAGAAGCCGCCGACGAAGCGGCCCGGGAGGTTCATCAAAGCGGTGAACAGGGCGTACTGGGTGGCGGTGTAAGCGGGGCTGGTCAGGCTGGACAGGTAGGCGATGAACGCGGTCACGGCGTAACCCGCGGCCAGGTTATCGGCGCTGACCGCCAGGATAAGCAGCGCCATGTCGCGCTCCTGGATGGCCATATACGCGAACACCAGGTTCGTGAGCGCCACCAGGACCGCGCCGACCAGCAAGGTACGCATCACCCCGAAGCGCAGCACGGCCAGGCCCCCGATGAGCGCGCCGGCAATGGTCATCCACAGGCCCCAGACCTTGCTGACCGTGGCGATCTCGTTGCGGTCGAAGCCCAGGTCGTAATAGAACACCATGGCCATCACGCCCATCACGATGTCCGACAGGCGAAACACCGCGACGAACAGCAGGATCACCAGCGCCAGGACGCCGAAGCGGCTGAAGAAGTCGCGGAACGGCCCCAGCACCGCATAGCGCCCCCAGTCGCGCCAGTCGCGCAGCGGGCGCGGCGTGGGCACCTCCGGTTCACGGATCAGCAGCACCGTCACCACGCCGACCAGCATGCACAGCGCCATGGCGACGTAGGCAAAACCCCAGGACACGTGCGACAGGTACAGCGCGCCGGCGCCGGCCATCATCATGGCCATGCGGTAGCCGAAGGTGTAGGCGGCGGCCATGGCGCCCTGCACGCGCGTCGGCGCGGCCTCGATACGGTAGGCGTCGATGGCGATGTCCTGGGTCGCCGAGCCGAAGGCCACCAGCGCGGCAAAGCCGGCGATGAGCGGCAGGTACCCGAGCGGTCCATAGAGGGCGAGGCCGATCAGCCCGCCCATGATGGCGAGCTGCGCCACCAGCATCCAGCTGCGCCGACGCCCCAGCAGCCGCGTGAGCAGCGGCAGGCGCAGGCGATCCACCACGGGCGCCCACACGAAGTTGAGCGAATAGGCCAGCATGATCCAGCTGAAAAAACCGATCGCCGTGCGCGTGATGCCGACGTCGGCGAGCAGCAGCGAGAGCGTGCCGCCGACCAGCAGCAGCGGGAGTCCGGCCGAGAAGCCGAGAAACAACATCCCGAGGACGCGGGGATGCCGATACGCCCTCAGCGCCTCGCGCCACGTGGGGTGCGCGCGCTCGGCCGGTGCGGGGGCTGTGTTCATGTCAGAGTTCGCGGTCGTAGTCGATGGTGAGCGGGGCGTGATCCGAGAAGCGCTGGTCCTTATAGATCGCCGCCCTCTGCACCTTGTCGGCCAGCCCCGGGGTGATCACCTGGTAGTCGATGCGCCACCCCACGTTCTTGGCCCAAGCCTGCCCGCGATTGGACCACCAAGTGTATTGCTCGGCTTCCTGGTTCACGACGCGGAAGGCGTCCACCAACCCCACCGCGCCGAACACCTGATCCATCCAGGCGCGTTCCTCGGGCAGAAAGCCGGAGTTCTTCTGATTGCCGCGCCAGTTCTTGAGGTCGATCTGCTTGTGGGCGATGTTCCAATCGCCGCACACCAGCCACTCGCGCCCGCTGGCGCGCATCTCGCGCAGGCGCGGCAGGAAGCGCTCCATGAAATCGAACTTGCGCGCCTGACGCTCGGGGCCCGAGGAGCCCGAGTGCAGGTACAGCGAGACCACGCTGAGGTCGCCGAAGTCGGCCTGCAGGTAGCGGCCCTCACAGTCGACGTCCGGCCAGCCGAGGCCGGTCACGACCCGGTCGGGCGTGCGACGGCAATACAGCGCCACGCCGCTGTAGCCCTTTTTCTCGGCGTCGAAGAAGTAGCCGGTGTAGCCGTCGGGATGGAACACCACCGGATCGAGCTGGTGCTCCTGGCTCTTGGTCTCCTGCAGACAGATGACGTCCGCGTCCTGGGCCAGCATCCACTCGAAGAAGCCCTTGCGAGCGGCGGAGCGAATGCCGTTGACGTTCAATGTGATTATGCGCATGGTGCTGGGCAGGATAATGGATCACCCGCCAAAAGGCATCCGCGGCCGGGGGAGCGAGTTCACAACACCACGAAGGAGAACACGCAGCATGAACTACGTGACGGATGATGACGTCGGTAAACTGATCCTGCGCCTCGTGCTGGGTATCCTGGTGCTCATGCACGGCATCGCCAAGCTGGTCGGCGGCGTCGGCAGTATCGCCGGCATGCTGCAAGGTATCGGCCTGCCGGGTGCGTTGGCCTACCTGGTGTTCATCGGCGAGGTGGTGGCCCCGATCATGGTCATCCTCGGTTACTACGCGCGCATCGGCGCGGGGCTGATCTTTATCAACATGATCGTCGCCATTCTGCTGGCCCATCCCGCCGAATTGCTCGCACTGACCCCGCACGGTGGCTGGGCCTTGGAGCTGCAGGGCATGTTCCTGTTCACCGCCCTGGCGCTGGTGTTCATGCGTCCGGGGCGCTTCAGCCTAAACGGTCGTTAACGCCACGCGGCGGCCGGGCGGCCATGGCCCCCGGCCGCCGCCCCGATTACAATGCCGCCTGCTGCCACGAGCGGGCGCCCGCCGGCGCCGGCGCATCCGAGCGGAGCCATCCATGCAAGACTATCAGCGAGAGTTCCTCAGCTTTGCCATCGAGCGCGGCGTGCTGCGCTTTGGCGAGTTCACCCTCAAGTCGGGGCGCCGCAGCCCCTACTTCTTCAACAGCGGCCTGTTCAACAGCGGCGAGAGCCTGGCGCGCCTCGGCCGCTACTACGCCGCCGCGCTGGTCGAGGCCGGGGTCGAGTTCGACATGCTGTTCGGGCCCGCATACAAGGGCATTCCGTTGGTGGCGGCCGTCAGCATCGCGCTGGCCGACCAGCACGGCCGCGACCTGCCCTACGCCTTCAACCGCAAGGAGGCCAAGGATCACGGTGAGGGCGGTACGGTGGTCGGCGCACCGCTTGCGGGCCGGGTGCTGATCGTCGACGACGTGATCTCGGCCGGTACCTCGGTGCGCGAATCGGTGGCGCTGATCCGCGCCGCGGGCGCGACGCCCGCGGGCGTGGCCATCTCGCTCGATCGTCAGGAGCGCGGCCAGGGCGACGTGTCCGCCATCGAGGAGATCGAGCGCGGCGAGCGCATGCCGGTGATCTCCATCATCAAGCTCGAGCACGTACTCGCCTACCTCACCGAGCAGGGCGACATGCCGGACGCGCTGGCGCGCATTCGCGCCTATCGGGAGCGCTACGGGGTCTAGTTGCAGAGCCTCCGGTGGCGCGTCAGGCGCCGGCGATCAGCTTCAGCCCGACAGCGACGGTGACTACCTCGAACACCCGCTTGATGAGGCGATTGCCCTTGATAATCGCCAGATGGGCGCCGAGGTAGCCCCCCAGCAGTGAACCGAGCAGCAGCGCCGGCAACCAGCTCCAGCGGATCTCGCCCAGCACGCCGAGAGTAAGCGCGCCGGCGCCGTTCCAGAACACGCCGACCAGCACCAGCGTGTACGCCACCGCGTGGCGATAGTCCATGCCGAACCAGCGCACCAGCCACAGGGTGACAAACAGGCCGGTGCCCGAGGTGAGCGAACCGTTGAGCACCCCGATACCGAGCAAGGCGGCGCCGCCGAGCAGATAGCCGCGGCGGTCGCGGTTCACCGGACGGTGCTGCTCACCGAGCCCGGGGCTCAACCAGGAGTACAGGCCCAGCGCCAGCGTCAACACGCCGAGTGCCAGCGTCGCGCCGCGCTCCGGAACCTGTAGAATGACGCCCGCCCCCAGCACCACCCCCGGGAGCCCGGCGGCCAACATGAAGAGCGCGAAGGGTGCGCGCAGCGAGCCTTCCCTCAAGTGACGCGCGGTGGCGCCGATACCTAAAGCGACACTGGCGACCTTGTGGGTCGCGAGCGCGACGCCGAACGGCAAGCCGAGAAAAATGAGTGCCGGCAACTGCAGCAGCCCTGCGCCACCGCCCGCCAAGGCGGACAAGGCGTTGGCCGCAAAGGACACGAAAAACAGAATGAGCTGCTCGAGCATCCAACCGTCCGATCGCCAATGATGAAGAGTCCGCGCGCCGCTACCTTATCCCGCCCGATGCTGGCCTCCGCGTGCGCAGGCGTGCTTGCGCTGCTCGGCAGCGCCGTCGCCCAGGCCGCGAACATCCACTGCTGGACTACCCGCGAAGGCGTCTGGCAGTGTGCCGACCGCCTTCCGCCCGAGGCGGCGCAGGAGCGCGCCGACGTGCGCAACCGCCGCGGGGTGGTGGTGGATGTGCGCGAGGGTGCCAAGACGCCCGAGCAGATCGAGCAGGAGTCGCGCAAGGCGACGCAGCGCGAGATCGAGCGCCGCCAGCGCCAGGAGCAGGCCGCCTACGACCGCATGCTGCTCGCCACTTACGTCGACGAGGGGGACCTCGAGCGCGCGCGTGAGCGCAACCTCGCGGCGGCCGACGGCGCCGTTGCGCTGCTCGAGCGCAACCTCGCCACGCTACAGACCCAGCGCGAGGCGCTGCAGGTGCGCCATGCCGACAGCCGCGGCGCGACCGCCGAGGGGCTGGAGCGCGATATCACGGCGCTGGAGCGTCAGATCGCCACCACCGAGCGCCAGCTCGGCGCCCGGCGGGACGAACGCGACGCGTTGGCCCGCCGCTTCGAGGCCGATCTGGCACGCTTTCGCACCTTGCGCACGGCAACGCCGCGCTAGCCGAGTCGATTGCCCGAGCCCGCTGCGCTCCCGGAACTTCCCTAGCGCGGACGGATCAGCGTCCCGACACCCTCGTCGGTGAACACCTCCAACAGCACGGCGTGCACCACCCGCCCGTCGATGATGTGCGCCGAGCCCACCCCGCCCTTCACCGCCTCCAGGGCGCAGCGGATCTTGGGCAGCATGCCGCCGTGGATGGTGCCGTCGGCGATCAGCGCGTCGACCTGCGGCGCGTCGAGCCCGGTCAGCAGCTCGTCCGCCTTGTCGAGCAGCCCGGGGGTATTGGTCAGCAGGATGAGCTTCTCGGCCTCCAAGCGCTCGGCGAGGCGGCCGGCGACCAAGTCCGCATTGATGTTGTAGGTCTGCCCGTCGGCGCCGACGCCGATGGGGGCAATGACCGGGATGAAGCCGCTGCGCATCACCATGTCGACCACCTGCGGGTCGATGGATTCCACGTCGCCGACGTGGCCGAGGTCGATGATCTCCGGCTCCGCCAGGCTCGGGTCGTCGCGCTGCAGCGTCAGCTGACGCGCGCGGATGAGGTCCCCGTCCTTGCCCGACAGCCCCACCGCCCGCCCACCCTGGCGATTGATCAGGCTCACGATCTCCTTGTTCACCAGCCCGCCGAGCACCATCTCCACCACGTCCATGGTCTCGCGGTCGGTGACCCGCATGCCCTGCACGAAGCGGCTCTCCTTGCCGATGCGCTCCAGCAGCTTGCCGATCTGCGGCCCGCCGCCGTGCACCACCACGGGGTTCATGCCGACCAGCTTCATCAACACCACGTCGCGCGCGAAGCCCTGTTTCAGGGTCTCGTCAACCATGGCGTTGCCGCCGTACTTGATGACCAGGGTCTTGCCGCTGAAGCGCTGGATATAGGGCAGCGCTTCGGTCAGGACATGCGCGGCATTCATCGCCGCGCTCGATTCGAGCGTCATAGCGCCTCGTCCTCCTCCGTCAAAACAGGCCACGCGAGCGTCGGCAGCACCGGGGCGACCCACGCCTTGAACTGCTGCTGCACCCGCGCCAGCGCCGCGGCGTCGCGGCCCTCGAAGCGCAGCGTCAGGCACGGCAGGGTGTTGGACGCGCGCAGCAAGGCGAAGCCCTCGGCGTAGTCCACCCGCACGCCGTCGAGCGTCGTGAGGTCGCCCTCCGACGGCGGCGGTGCCAGCACCAGGCGCGCCATCCACGCGCGCCCCTGCCCCTCCGGCAGCGGCACGCGCAGCTCGGGGGTCGCCGCCCGCTGCGGCAACCACTCGAACGCGGCCAGGGGCGTCGGCGCACGGCTCACGATCTCCAGCAGGCGCGCGGCGGCGTAGAGGGCGTCGTCGAAG
Source organism: Ectothiorhodospiraceae bacterium 2226 (assembly GCA_013348725.1). NCBI lineage: Bacteria > Pseudomonadati > Pseudomonadota > Gammaproteobacteria > Chromatiales > Ectothiorhodospiraceae > Ectothiorhodospiraceae bacterium 2226. Next base: position 2,188,115 of record CP054689.1, on the reverse strand, counting down.
CCGTACCAACGGTCGGCCAGGAACAGGTGGCCGCTCAGCTCCCCGGCCAGCACGGCGCCGGTCTCCTGCAGCTTCGCCTTGAGCAGGGAATGCCCCGAGCGCCACATCAGCGCGCGGCCGCCCCAGCCTCGCACCGCCGGCGCGATGTCCCCGCTCGACTTGACGTCGTAGATCACCTGGCCGCCCGGGTGGCGCGCTAGGATATCACGCGCCAGCACCAGCAGCTGATGATCGGGCCAGCGTATCTTCCCGGCGCTGTCCACCACGTTGAGCCGATCCGCATCGCCATCGAGGGCGAGCCCGAGGTCGGCGCGCCGCGCGGTGACGGCCGCGACGAGTTCGCGCAGGTTCTCCGGCTGGCTGGGATCCGGCGCGTGGCCGGGAAAGCGTCCGTCCACGGTGCAGTTCAGGGGGTAGACCTCGCAACCCAGGGCGCGCAGCAGGTCGGGCGCCACCCACGCGCCCGCGCCATGACCGCAGTCGAGTACCACGCGTAGCGGCCGGGCGAGCTGCACGTCGGCGCATACGCGCGCGATGTAGTCGGGGATCGGGGTGCATCCGAGGCGGACATCCGGCGACGCGGCGGGCGGCGCGCTCGCCGCCGACTCCGCTGCCAAGTCCGCGGCCAGCGCCCGCGCGCGCAGGCCCTGGATCGCGTCCTCGGCGAGGGTGACGCCCTGCAGCATCACCTTGAGCCCGTTGTACTCGGGCGGATTGTGGCTGCCCGTGACCATCATGCCGCTGCCATCGGCATAGGCGTGCGCCGCGAAATACAGCACCGGTGTCGGCACCTGCCCCGCGTCCAGCACCTCCACGCCCGCCCCCGCCGCGCCGCGCGCCAGCGCCTCGGCCAACGCGGCGCTGGACAGCCGGCCATCGCGCCCGAGCACCAGGCGCACCACCCCACGCGAGCGCGCCTCCTCCGCCACCGCGCGACCGAGTCGTTCGAAGGTGGCCTCGCTGAGCTCACTGCCGACGATGCCGCGGATGTCGTAGGCGCGGAAGATTCCCGGCGGCAGGTCGTCCTCGGGCAGGCCCATGGCGTCGCGCTCAGCGGTGTCCCGAGTGTCCGAAGCCGCCGCCACCGCGCGCGCTCTCTTCGAAGCTCTCCACCACCTCCAACTCGGCCTGCACCACCGGCACGAACACCAGCTGCGCAATCCGGTCCCCGGGCTCCACTACGAACGGCTCAGCGCCTCGGTTCCATAGCGAGGCGTAGACCTGGCCCTGATAGTCGGAATCGATCAGCCCGACGAGGTTGCCCAGCACGATGCCGTGTTTGTGTCCGAGCCCCGAGCGGGGCAGCAGCACCGCGGCCAGGGCGGCATCGTCGATGTGCAGCGCGAAGCCCAGCGGAATCAGCTGTGTCTCCCCGGGCTGCAGCGTCAGGGGCTGTTCGAGGCAGGCGCGCACGTCCATGCCGGCCGAGCCTTCGGTGGCGTGGGTGGGCAGCGGAATCTCGCGCCCCAGGCGCGGGTCGAGCAGGCGAGCTTTAATGCGGTGGTGCATGCGGATGTGTCCTTCTGCAGATGGGTACAGCAAGCGGGGACGAGGGCTGCGCGAGCTCAAGGGTCCGGTTATCGAAGCGAGGTGGACGCTAGGGCCGTGCCGCACCGACCGCCGCCGCGTAGCGCTCGCCCACCAGTTCGATGAGCCGCCGCGCCAGGGTGAGTTTGTCGGCCTCGCCCAAATCGCGGTCGCCGCCCGGCCACAGCACCAGCAGCGCGTTGTGGGCCACATCGAAGCCTAGACCTGCCCCGACGCGGTTGGCGGCGATCATATCCAGCCCCTTGGCGCGCAGCTTGCTGGCGGCGTGGCCGGTGAGATCGTCGGTCTCGGCCGCGAACCCGACCGTAAACGGCCGTGGATCGCGCGCGGCCACCTCGGCCAGGATATCCGGATTGCGCACCAGTTCCAGGGTGAGGGTCTCGCCCTGCTTCTTAATCTTATGCTCGGCAGGCGTCGCGGCGCGGTAGTCGGCCACCGCCGCGGCGCCGATGAAGATGTCGCAGGCCGCCACCTGCGCGCGCACCGCCGCCGCCATTTCGGCGGCCGATTCCACCCGCAGACACTCCACCCCCGCCGGCGCCGCCAACGTCACCGGCCCGCTGATCAGGGTCACTTCGGCGCCCGCCTCGCGCGCGGCGCGCGCCACGGCATAACCCATGCGCCCCGAGCTGCGGTTGGTGAGGTAGCGCACCGGATCCAGCGGCTCTCGCGTGGGGCCCGCCGTGATCAGCACGCGCCGCCCGCCGAGCGGGCCCGCCGGCGCCAATCGGGCGGCGATCGCCTCGGCCAGGGCCAGCGGCTCCAGCATGCGGCCCGCGCCCACTTCCCCGCAGGCCTGTTCGCCCTCCGCCGGCCCGAGCAAGGTCACGCCGCGCGCGGCCAGGGCGGCCGCGTTGGCCTGCGTGGCCGGATGGGCCCACATCTGGCGGTTCATCGCCGGGGCGAGCACTAGCGGCGCGGCGCTGGCCAAGCACAGCGTGGTGAGCAGGTCGTTCGCGTGACCGTGCGCCAGGCGCGCCATGAGGTCGGCGGTGGCGGGCGCGATCAACACGAGCTCGGCCCAGCGCGCCAGCTCGATGTGGCCCATGGCCGCCTCGCTCTCGGCGCTCAGCAGCGCTTGGTGTACCGCGCGCCCGCTGACTGCCTGCAGCGTCAGCGGCGTAATGAAGGCGGTAGCGGCCTCGGTCATCACCACGCGCACGTCGGCGCCGCGCTCGCGCAGCCGGCGGACGAGATCGGGGGCCTTATAGGCCGCGATGCCGCCGCCGACCCCGAGCAGGACGCGCCGCTGAGTAAGGTCGGTATACATGCGCTAAGTTTCCGGCCCGCCGGGCATCATGGCAAGGGCGGCATCCGCCAAACTGCTGTCGACACGGCCCTACAGACAAATGCGGCACCGCCCTACACGGGCACGCTTGCGCCGCGAGGGCGCCCCCTCTAGCGTGCTGCCATGCGCATCACCGACTGGCCGGCGGCCGAACGACCACGCGAGAAGCTGCTGAAGGACGGCCCCGGCGCCCTGTCGGACGCCGAGCTATTGGCCATCTTTCTGCGTGTGGGCACCCGGGGCCAGACCGCGGTCGACCTCGCCCGGGGTCTGCTCGCCCGCTTCGGTTCCCTGCGCGCCCTGCTCGATGCGCCGCTCGACGCCTTCTGTGCCTGCCCCGGCCTCGGCGACGCCAAGTACGCCCAGCTGCAGGCGGTGCTCGAGATGGCGCGCCGCCACCTCATGGAGGGCCTGGCGCGCGGCGAGGCCCTCACCGACCCCGGCAACGCCCGCACCTACCTACGCGCCCGCCTGCGCGGCTTCCAGCACGAGGTGTTCACCTGTTTGTTCCTGGACAACCGTCATCGGGTGATCCGCTGCGAGGAGCTGTTCACCGGCACCATCGACGGCGCCAGCGTGCACCCGCGCGAGGTGGTGAAACGGGCGCTCGCGCTGAACGCGGCGGCCGTGATCCTGGCGCACAATCACCCCTCCGGCGTGGCCGAGCCGAGCCGCGCCGACATCGCCATCACGCAACGCCTGCGCGAGGCGCTCGGTCTGGTGGACATCCGCGTGCTCGACCACTTCATCGTGGGCGACCTGGAGACGGTTTCCCTGGCCGAACGCGGCCTGATGTGACGCAGCCGGCAGCGGCGACCCAAACTAGCCCTTGAACAGAGCATCGCCGCTCCACTACAATGTCGCGTTCTTGTCCGTGGCCAGGCCGCGGCGACCGGTATTCCGTGGAGATTGGGCGATGTCGAAGGTATGTCAAATCACGGGCAAGGGCCCGATGTCTGGAAACAACGTCTCGCACGCGCACAACAAGACGCGTCGGCGCTTTCTGCCCAACCTGCAGACGCACCGCTTCTGGGTTGAGAGCGAGAACCGCTGGGTGAAGCTGCGCATCAGCACCAAGGGCATGCGCATGATCGACAAGCTGGGTATCGACCAGATTCTGGCCGACCTGCGCGCCCGCGGCGAGAAGGTATAAAGGAGCTCCGTCATGCGTGACAAGATCAAGTTGGTTTCCAGCGCCGGTACGGGCCACTTCTACACCACGACCAAGAACAAGCGCACCATGCCGGAAAAGATGGAGATCAAGAAGTTCGATCCCGTCGTGCGCAAGCATGTGATGTACAAGGAAGCCAAGATCAAGTAATCAGCCGCGGCACTCGCGCGCTGAATAAAGCCCGGCTCCGGCCGGGCTTTTTATTGGGGCGCGGGTCTGCGCAGCGTGCTCAGTCTGCTCTGCGTTGGCCGCGCAGCCACTCGAGCGGCACCTCGTGCTGGCCGCGCGCGTCGGTCACGAACAAGCTGTTCTCGCTGATCATCACCCCCCAGCGCAGGTTGCGCGGGAGGTCCCGCGCCAGATCGGCCAGCGCGTCCGCCTCCACCGCGGCGACGGCGAGGTTCGACACGCCCTCCAGCAGCGGGAGGGTGCGCGAGGCCCATACGCGCACATTGCCGTAGGCGAGCAGGGACAAGCGCTCGGCCCGGCGCGCGCTGCGCACCAGCCGCTCGGCATCGGGCTGCCCCACTTCGATCCCGTGCAGCAACCGCCCGTCGAGGCCGACGTGCACCAGAGCAGGTTCGGTATTGTCGGAAAGGTCGCGCCCGAAGGCGAGCTGCGGCTCGTACCACAGCGCATAGGCGAGGATGCGCACCACCAGCCGCTCGACGGTCTCGGACGGGTGACGCGCGAGCGTGAAGCGCGGCGCCTCGAACACGCCGCGGTCGAGGTCGCTCAGGTCGAGTTCGACCTTGTAGGTGGTCGCGGAGAGTGCCATCAGGCCGTGCCCGTCCTCGACGTACCGCGCCGGGGCTGCGCACGCGGCTGCGGGATCGCCTGTCTGTGGCCAAAAAAAACGCAGGCGGCGCAGCCCGCGCTCCGGTACCGGTTACGACGCCGCCAGGGTGCCGACTTGCGTCGCGCAATGGGCGCGCAGTGTCTGCGCAAACTCCTGCAGGGCACGGACACCACTGCGCTCGGCCTCGCGGCACCACGCGAGCAGGTCGTTCAAACGCTGCTCCTGCGTGCGGGCCGACTGGCGCCAGATCCCTTGCAACTGCTCCTTATAGCGGTACACCGCCTCCAGCCGCGGGCTGTCCGCCAGCGCCGCCGCCAAGCGCGCGCGCCGACGCTCGTCCAGCAGGGTCTCGTCGCGCACCAGTAGGCGGCGCGCCCGGCGCAGCAGGCTGCGCCGACGCGGGTCGGCCACCTCGCGCAGCTCATCGCGGTGCACCCGCGCCACCACATGGCGGGCATACTGCGCCATCAACTGGAAGCGGTTGGCGAGCAGCGCCTGCGCGGCTTGGGCGGCGTGCAGGGGCGCCGGCTTGGGCGCCACCTTCTTGACCCGCGCGAGGCCGACCGTCTCGAGCAGCCGGATGTACATCCAGCCGATATCGAACTCGTACCACTTGGAGCTGAGCTTGGCCGAGCTGGCGTAGGTGTGATGGTTGTTGTGCAGCTCCTCGCCGCCGATCAGGATGCCCCAGGGGAAGATGTTGCGCGAGGCGTCCGGGCACTCGTAGTTGCGGTAGCCGAAGTAGTGGCCCACCCCGTTGATCACGCCGGCGGCCCAGAACGGGATCCACACCATCTGCACCAGCCAGATGAGCAGGCCGACCGCGCCGAAGAGAACCACATTCACGGCGAGCATCAGCAGAATGCCGAGGGCGGGGTGCGCGCCGTACACACGGCGCTCCAGCCAGTCATCGGGCGTACCGCGACCGTACTTCTCCAGCGTCTCGCGGTTCTGGGCCTCACGCCGATACAGGAGCGCGCCGCCGAACAGCACGCGCCAGATACCCGCCACCTGTGGGCTGTGCGGATCCTCCGGCCCCTCGCAGCGGGCGTGATGCTTGCGGTGCACCGCCGCCCACTCCTTGGTGACCATCCCGGTGGTCAGCCACAACCAGAAGCGAAACGCGTGCGCCACGACCGGGTGCAGGTCCAGCGCGCGATGCGCCTGGTGGCGGTGCAGGTAGACGGTGACGGATACGATGGTGAGGTGCGTCAGCGCCAGCGCGACGGCGACATACCCCCAAGTGGACAGTTCGAGCAGACCGTGCAAACGAGGCCTCCTAGTGAGGAATTACAAGGCAGGCGCGGTAGCCGCCAGTCCGGCCGAACCGCTGCGCCAAAAGTATCAGTTTAGTCAGTCCAGCGACCACCTTTGAGGGCCTGTTGCGTGCGGTCGGCGAGCGCGATGGCGTCGGCGAGTTGCGGCCCCAGGCAGTTGTAGTGCCCCATCTTGCGGCCGGGGCGCGCGGCGCCTTTGCCATAGAGGTGAAGCTTGATCCGGTTGTGACGCAGCAGCGCGCCCCAATCCGGCTCCCCTTCCGACCACGAATCGCCCAGCAGGTTCACCATCACCGTCGGCGTGTGCAGTTCGGTGGGGGCGAGCGGCAGGCCGCACAGCGCCCGCACCTGCTGCTCGAACTGGCTGCTGAGGCAGGCGTCGCCGGTGAAGTGTCCGCTGTTGTGCGGCCGGGGCGCGATCTCGTTGACCACCAGACGCCCCTGCGGCAGCAGAAAGAACTCCACCGCCATCACGCCGCAGTAGTCGAGGGCCTCGGCGATGGCCTGCGCCATGTGCAGCGCCTGATCGGCCACCGCCGGCTCCACCCGGGCCGGACATAGACTGCGGTCGAGGATGCCGTGCCGGTGCTGGTTCTCCACCACCGGAAACGCGGCCACGGCGCCGTCCGCCCCGCGCGCCAGCACCACCGACAGTTCGGCCTCCAGATCCAGGAAACGCTCCAGCACGCAGGTCTGACGGCCCATCGCCTCGAAGGCCTGGGCCACCTCGCGCGCGTCCGCCACCCGCGCCTGCCCCTTGCCGTCGTAGCCGAAGCGGCTGACCTTCAGCACCCCGGCGCCACCGACCTGGGCAAAGGCCGCCTCGGCCTGGCTCGCCTGTTCGACGACCGCGAACGGCGGGGTGGGAAACCCGCGCGAGGCCAGGAAGGTCTTCTCCTGCAGCCGGTCCTGCACCAGCGCGAGCGCCTGCGGCCCGGGACGCACCAGCGAATGATCGGCCAGGTAGGCGAGGCTGTCGGCGGGGACGTTCTCGAACTCCACCGTCACCGCGGCGCAGATCTCGCCCATGCGCGCCAGCGCGCCGGCATCGCGGTAATCGGCGCACAGGTGCTCGCTGGCCAGCGCCCCCGCCGGGCTGTCGGGATCGGGATCGAGCACCACCACGTGGTAGCCCATGGTGCGGGCCGCCACCGTGAACATGCGCCCGAGCTGGCCGCCGCCCAGCACGCCCAGGGTCGAGCCGGGGAGGATCATGGGCGCGGTCATGGCGGGTCGGGCAGGCGCGTGTCTAGCACGGCCTGCTCCTGTTCCGCGCGGAAGCTCTGCAGGCGCTCGGCGAGCGCGGCGTCCTCGCGCGCCAGCATCGCCGCGGCGAACAGGCCCGCGTTGGCCGCACCGGCCTCGCCGATCGCAAAGGTCGCGACCGGCACGCCCTTGGGCATCTGCACGATGGACAGCAGCGAATCGAGGCCCTTCAGATTGCGCGAGGTCACCGGCACGCCGAGCACCGGCACCAGCGTCTTGGCCGCCAGCATCCCCGGCAGGTGGGCTGCCCCGCCCGCACCGGCGATGATGCACTTGAGCCCGCGCTCGGCGGCCGTCTCGGCGTAGGAGAACAAGAGATCGGGGGTGCGGTGCGCGGATACCACGCGCGCCTCGTACGCCACGCCCAGGTTCTTGAGCTGCTCGACGGCGTGCTGCATCACCGGCCAGTCGCTTTGACTACCCATTATGACGCCGACTAGGGGTTTCGCCATCGGGAAATGCTCCTAAAACGCAATAAGCTGGCCCAAGAATCGCATTCCGGCGCGCAAAACGGAAGCCTGGGCGCCCTCGAGTCGGAACCCACGGCGCACGCTGGTGCGGAGCGTGGAAACTGCCACACAAGAAGGGGGTTTCCGCCATGCTCGACGGACGCGATTATGGACTGAGATCCGCAGGAGGGCTTGATTCGGAGTATCCCTAGCGCGTCAGTCCGGCATAGAGCATGGGCAGCTTCTCCGGCAGCCGCGCCACGTGGTCCAGCACCATGAAGTGGCGGGCGCCGAAGATGCGCTCGACATACTCGTCGGCGCGCGGGTCGAGACTCATGCAGAAGGTGTACACCCCGTGCTTGGCCACCTCCTCCACCGCGCGCTTGGCGTCAAATCGCAGGTACTGCGGATCGCGCACATCATTGTCCGCCGGTTCTCCGTCGGTGACGATGAGCAGCAGCTTCTTGTTGGTCGGCTGGCGGCGCAGCACCGTGCCCGCATGGCGGATCGCGGTCCCCATGCGGGTGGACAGCTGCCCGGTCATGCCGGCGAGGCGCGCCTTGGCCTTGTCGTCATACGGGACATCGAAGTCCTTGAAGCGGAAATACTCGACGTCGTGGCGCCCGTTGGAGTCGAAGCCGTGGATGGCGAAGGGATCGCCGATGCGGTCGAGCGCGTCGGCGAGCAGCGCGGTCGCCTCGCGCGCGAGATCCAGCACCGTGGTGTCGGTCCCCGCCACCGTCTCGTTGGTGGACTCGGACAGGTCGATCAACACCAGCACCGACAGATCGCGCACCTTGCGCAGGTTGCGGATGTACACCCGCGGGTCGGGTTGATGGCCCATGCGCACGTCGACCATCGCCTGCACCAGCGCATTGACGTCGAGCTCGTCGCCCTCGGGCTGCTTGCGCAGGCGCTGCACACCCTGCGGCTGCATCGCCTCGATCAGATACTTCAGGCGGCCGATGAGCGGCTTGTGCTTGTCCGCGATGGCCTCGATGACGCCCACGTCGCCGCTGGGCGGGCGCTTCTCGAGCACGGTGCACCAGTGCGGGCGCTCGAGCTGCATCTGATAATCCCACTCGTGGTAGTGAGCGGGCAGCGCGAGCGGGGGCTTGCCCTCCTGTTCGTTGATGCTGGTGTCCTCGGAATCGCGGAAGAACTCCGTGGACAGCACCCAAATCTCCTCCGCGTCGTCGCCCGCGTAGGGCACGTCGAGGGTGTTCAACATCTCCGTGAGCGTCACGTAGCGCCGCTGCTGGCGCCCGAGGCCGAGCTGCACGCGCTCGAACTCCTCGGTCTGGGCGCCGTACTCCCAGACATAACGGTTGTCGTCGCGATACGCGATGTCGGGATACTCGCGCTCGGCATTGAACCCGCCGCTGACCGGAAAGGCGTCGGCCAGCTCGTGGCCGAGCTCCCAGCTCACGGTATTGCTCTCCAGGTCCGCGTCCCGGGCCGCGAAGGCCGCGCGCGCCTGCGCCACGAAGGGATGCGGATCGGCATAGTCGCCATCCAGCAAGGCGCGCGCGGTGCGCGCCAGCAGGACCGCCGGGGCCTCGCCATCGTCGGGCGAGGCGCGGTGCAGCGGCTGCCAGATCTGTCGCAGCCCGGGAAACTTACGCAGCGCGAGCGCCTCCACGCGCGCGTCCTCGAGCAACTCCACCAACGCGCGCACCACACCGCTCGGCTTCTCGCCGGGCATGTTGGCGACCGTGTACACCATGTGCGCCGCGGCGTGCGCCGCCGCCGCGCGATACAGATGCTGTCCGCCGATGTCCTCGATGTCGTCGTAGGCATCGGGCAGGTGCATCAGAAAGCCCTCGATATAGGGCCGGTACCCCTCGCGCGACTCGAAGTCGCCGCTGGTGGGCTTCATGTAGAAATCGCGGGCCCACAGCGCGCGCAGGTAGATATTGATGCGCCGCTGCACGTCCACGAACAGCGTGCCGCGCCGCTCCTTCTGCAGCACCGCCTCCGCCTCGGGTGTGGCCAGGCTGAAGTAGGCGACCTGCGCCTCGAAGTCGAGCTTGTGTGCGTGCGCGCCCCACATCGCCCAGCGGCGCAGGCCGCCGAGCGTGAGGTAGCCGAGCAGCGTATCGAGGCGCTCGAGCATGGGACGCACGCCGCGCGGGGCCTGCGCGAGCAGCGTGTCGAGCAGGCGCAGGTAACCGCGGAAGAGCTCAAGGTCCGCCAGGCGGCGGGCGGCGGTGGAGCTGGTGCCGACGACCAGCGCGATGACCGCCGCGCTGGTCTTGGAGTACATGCGGATGGTGGCGTTCAGCAGCTCGCCGACGGCGTCCTCGCCGATCTCACGCGCGACCTCGGGGGCCTCTTCGATGAAGGCGATGACGATATCCGACCCGCGGCCCAGCGAATGCAGGCCGCGCGCGCCTTCGAGGTAGTAGGTCTTGAGCCCGTACGGCGAGAAGACGCGCGTGGCCTCGTGCCAGGCGCCGCGCAGCACGTCGGCCGCGTGTTCCCCCAGGTCCTCGAGGATCTCGCTGTAGTCTTCGAGATGAATGCTCATGGCCGGGCCACGCAGACACCGCGTGCGCGGTGTCCCGCGTTCAGAAGAAGGTGGTGACCGCCGCGTCCAGCGCGTCGCGCATGTCGGGGTCGTCGGTGATCGGACGCACCAGCGCCATACGGCACGCGCCGAGCGGGTCCACACCCTTGGAGATCAGCGAGCCGGCATACACCAGCATGCGCGTGGAGATGCCCTCGTCCAGGCCGTGCCCCTTCAGGTTGCGCGCGCGCTCGGCCACGCTCACCAACTTGCCGGCGACGTCGGTGCTCACGCCGCTCTCGTGGGCCACGATCTCGGCTTCGAGGCCGTGCTCCGGATAGTCGAAGTCCAACGCGCCGAAGCGCTGCTTGGTGGACTGCTTGAGATCCTTCATCAGGCTCTGATAGCCGGGGTTGTAGGAGATGACGACCTGGAAGTCCTCGTGGGCGTGGATCAACTCGCCCTTCTTCTCCAGCGGCAGCACGCGCCGATTGTCGGTCAGCGGATGGATGACGACCGTGGTGTCCTGACGCGCCTCGACCACCTCGTCGAGGTAACAGATCGCACCATAGCGCGCCGCGAGCGCCAGCGGACCGTCCTGCCAGCGCGTCCCGGAGGCGTCGAGCAGAAAGCGCCCGACCAGATCCGATGCCGTCATGTCCTCATTGCACGCCACGGTGATCAGCGGCTTGCGCAGACGCCAGGCCATATACTCCACGAAGCGCGTCTTGCCGCAGCCCGTGGGGCCTTTCAGCATCATGGGCATGCGCACCGAGTAAGCGGCCTCATACAGCGCCACCTCGTCGGCTACTGGCCGGTAGTACGGCTCCTCCGTGATCTCGTAGTCGCGGATCGCGTCGTGCATCTCGTCTCTCCGTCAAACGGGTAGTGCGCACCGAGCAGGCGGCGCCGCCGCCTGTCGTTGAGTGTTGCGTCGATCGGCGCCGGCTAGGCGCACACCGGGCGCTGAGCCTTGGCGCACCGGGCATGCAGTCCTAGGCGCGCCGGGCGTTCAGTCAGGCCAAACGCGCTTGGGGTACAGGTTCGCCCAGGGGTCGTCCAGGTTCGGCTCGGGCATTTGCGCGTCCTCGCGCTCCTCGCCCCGTTTGCCCTGGCGCCGGGGCGCGGCCGGCTTGCTGTCGGCCTTTCGCGGCGCCTCGGCCTTACCTGCATCCTTCCCTGCGCTCGGCTTGGTATCGTCCTGGTCCTGCTTGGCCTGACGCACACCGGCCGCGAGTTTGTCGTGCAGCTTGCTCATGCTCGTACCGCCTCCTCGATAAGGGCGTCGATCTCGGCCGCCGCGGCCTCGCCGCGCTTGCCGTACTCGTACACCGAACTGCCTTCCAACGCCGTATTGCGGTACACCGCGCGGCGTTGCAACTTGCTCTCCAGAGCGGGGATATCGAACTCCGCCAATGCCTGCTCCATGGCACGCGACAGCGCGTTCCGCATCTCCACCTGGTTGACTACAAGATAGGCCGCCAGACGATCGTTCTCCGTGCGCGCCTGGTCGAGGGCCTTGGCCATGCGCACGCTGCCCCAGAGATCCATGGGAGAGGGCAGCACCGGAATCAGCACCAGATCAGCGGCGCCCATCGCCGCCTGCGCCGCGCCGGATTCCAGCGTGGGCGGACAGTCGACCACCACGTAGCGGTAGTCGTCGCGAAACCGCGCGACCTCACGTCCCAGCGGCCCGGCCACCGCCACCACCGAGGCGGGATAGGGCTTCGACTCGCTCGACAGGCGCGCCCACTGCGTCGCAGAGCCCTGCGGGTCAGCGTCGACCACCAGGGTGCGCCCCCGGCGCGAGAGCCCGGCGGCGAGATTCATGCTTAGGGTGGTCTTGCCCGTCCCACCCTTTTGATTGACGACGGCGATTACACGCGATGCCACGGCTGCTCCTTCGGACGTCTGCGCGTCCTTGTCGGCTGAGGAAGCTCCATCGGGCTTCCCGGCAGAGGAATGTGCCGCCTGTTTCGACGGCTGCTCGGCCGCTAGCGGCGCGAAGGAGGCGGACACCCTGCCTCACCTTCCCGCCATCGAGGGCCTCGCGCGGAGGCCCGCGAAGCGCCGAGCGGCTCCGCCGCAGCATATCCCATCACGCCATGTCCTGGTACAACGCGTCCACCGCCGCGGCGAAGCGCACGTCCGCCTCGCCCAGGGCCGAACCGTCGCGCGCATTGATCGTGACGTTCACGTGCGTGGTACCGAACCCGAGGTTCGGGTAGTAATCTTCGGCCTCGGACAGGTCGGCCAGCCGGTCGAGAAAGTCGCGCGTCGCGCGGTAGGCCGGAAAGTCGAACCGCCGGTTCAGCGCGGGGGCATTGCCCCGCGATTCGTCCCAGCCTGCGGGTATCGCCACATCAGCCACCGCTGCCGCTCCTTGCGCCCTGCCCCAGCTTGGCCATCTGCGCCTCGATCTCGCGCACATGGCCGAGCTCGTCGCGCAGGATCTCGCTGAACAGGCGCTCATCGTCGTGCGCACGCACGCGCGCGCAATAGGCCGCCGCCTCGTCGTAAAGGCGTACCGCGTCCAACTCCAACTGCCGGTTCAGTTCCAGCAGCTGCGCCAGCGAACGCCCCAGGCGCACCGGCGCAAGTTGGGTGGCGTTGGGCGTGATGCCGTAAACCAGCATGCGCTCCATCAGCCGCTCGGCGTGGCCGGTCTCTTCCTGCACGTCCTGGCGCAGCGCGGCGCTGACGTCGCCCAGCCCCCACGCGGCGGTGAGCTTGGCCTGCATCAGGTACTGCTGCAGCGCGCCGAACTCATGGCTGAGGGCGCGGGTGAGGAATCCGATGATGCGCGGATCGCCCGACATGCGTCGCCCCGGTTAGCTCGCCGCCGCTACACGGCCATCGCGGCCGTCGGCGTCGGTCCCCGTCGGGTCGGTCGGCAGGATCGCCTCGACCTCCTGGTGCACACGCGCAATGATATGCGCCGCCACCAGGCCGTCACCCACACGCTCGCAGGCATCGGCACCGGCACGCACCGCGGCGTTCACGGCACCGGTCTCACCGCGCACCAGCACGGTCACATAGCCGCCGCCCACGAACTGACGGCCGATCAGCCGCACCTCGGAGGCCTTGGTCATCGCGTCCGCCGCCTCGATCGCGGGCACCAGACCACGCGTCTCGATCATGCCGAGCGCCACACCAAATCGTTCGTTCGCCATCGTCGTATCCTCGTTAACTGACCAGCGGCGTCCTGCGCGAACCGGAACCCGAACCGCTCCGGCAGGGCGCACCTGCCGGAGGGATTGCGGGGTCGAGCGCTAGGGAGCCTCCGGTAGGATGTTCTCCACCTCGGAGTGCACACGCGCGATGATGTGCGCGGCCACCAAGCCGTCGCCCACACGCTCGCAGGCGTCCGCACCGGCACGCACCGCGGCGTTCACCGCACCCGTCTCGCCACGCACCAGCACCGTCACGTAACCGCCGCCCACGAACTGGCGGCCGATCAGCCGCACTTCGGAAGCCTTGGTCATCGCATCGGCCGCCTCGATCGCGGGCACCAGGCCACGCGTCTCGATCATGCCCAGCGCTACGCCATAACGCTCGTTTGCCATTGTCTCAACTCCGTCTTGTAACGCGTCTTACTTTTCCACGGCCTCGGGGAGGATGTTCTCCACCTCGGAGTGCACGCGGGCGATGATGTGCGCGGCCACCAGGCCGTCGCCCACACGCTCGCAGGCGTCCGCACCGGCACGCACCGCCGCGTTCACCGCACCGGTCTCACCGCGCACCAGCACCGTCACGTAACCGCCGCCCACGAACTGACGGCCGATCAGCCGCACTTCGGAAGCCTTGGTCATCGCGTCAGCCGCTTCGATCGCGGGCACCAGACCACGGGTCTCGATCATCCCAAGGGCCACACCAAAACGTTCGTTCGCCATTTCACTAACTCCTGAAGTTGATTGTGATTCGTCTTACTTTTCGACGCGCTCGGGGAGGATGTTCTCCACCTCGGAGTGCACGCGCGCGATGATGTGCGCGGCCACCAGGCCGTCGCCGACGCGCTCGCAGGCGTCCGCACCGGCACGCACCGCCGCGTTCACCGCACCGGTCTCACCGCGCACCAGCACCGTCACGTAACCGCCGCCCACGAACTGACGGCCGATCAGCCGCACCTCGGAAGCCTTGGTCATCGCGTCAGCCGCTTCGATCGCGGGCACCAGGCCGCGGGTTTCGATCATGCCAAGGGCCACACCAAAACGTTCGTTCGCCATTTCACGTACTCCTAACGATAAAGTTGAAAAAGAAAATCAAGCCGCCTTGTGTCGGCGCTCCGGTCCAGCTTCGGCGTCGCCCTCGCCGCCTTTGTTGCCTTTACTCTCCGTCTCGCGACCACCCTCGTCCCAGTGATCGATGATGCCGCCGATGGTCAAATCGGTCGTCGTCGCCCGCTCGTCCAGCGCGTAGCGCGCAGCCGATCCGCTGATGGTGAACACCCAGTTGCCCGGATGCGCACCCACCGGATCCACCGCCACGGCGAAGTTGCCCTTCGCGTCGGCGAGCACGCGCAGCGAGGCGCTGTACAGACCCGGCACGCGCCGCGTCACCACCAGTTCGTCCACCACGCGCATGATCTCCACCGCCTACTCCTCTTCCCAGTAGTCGATGATGCCGACGATGGTGGCGTCGCTCGGGTACTCCTTGCTGCCCGCGGCCTCGCGGGCGGCGGAGCTACCCACCACGATCACCCAGTCGCCCGGTACGCAACCGACCGCGTCCACCGCCACCGTGCGCGGGCCATTGGCCTTCTCGCGCACCACCAGCAGGGGCCGATGACCGAGGTCTCGGATGCGATTGGTCGAGACCAGTGTCTTTTCAACCTTGCAGATCTTCATTCAACAACCTTCCACCGGTTCCAGACGGCTGCCGCGCGTCTTCTCTCGAATGAACATGCAGCAGAACAGCAAGCCCTTCTCTGCGAGGTCGGTGTAGCGCGCCTCGATCGCGCGCTTGACCCGCCGACAGTGCTCGGTGGCACGCTCGCGCGCCCCCGGCACGTTGCCGTTGTAGCGGTAGTGCACGATCACCGGGATCGGGAGCCCGTGCGATGCGTTCAGTTTCCTGAAAATCTTGTTGATGCCCACGTCGAGGTCGGCCGCACCCTCTTCCACCGTGTCCAGGTTCGCGAAGTACGCCATATTGCGAATCTGCAGTTCCTCGAACCCGTCGCCGGCGATCACGAACAGCTCCTTGTGCCCGATGTCCGCGTAGCGGCCCGCATGATGCGACGCCACGTAGTCGATCTGCGACATGTTGTTCACCAGCAGCTGCGAAATCAGCCGCAGCATGCCTTCGTGCGGCGGTCCGTTGCCGGCACCCCAGCCGCCGGTCTCGATCGCCTGCTGGATCGCCTGGTACACCCGCAGCGCAGCGGCCTGGGCATCCATGCCCTGCGTTTCGCGATAGAGCTCGGCACTGTCCACGTAGCGGTAAACGCTCATGCGCGTATCCGCATCGGGCACGTGCACCTTGATCGCGTCCGTGTCCGTGTCCACTCCGATCAGCAGCGTGTCCACCGAGGCGCCGCAGCAATACGTGTTCTGTATCGCCTGGCGGAACTCACGCAGGCGCTTCAGCGCCGCCTCCGCCGCATCGCGCTCGTTGCTGCCGTGCGCCGCGCAGCCCTCGTGGGCCGGGTTCGAACTGCTGTAGTGATACGCCGCCACCTTCAGATAGCGCGTCGGCGTATCGGCCGTGTTCGGCACCCCTTCGCGGAAGCGGATCAGTTCACGCTTGGTCCAGTGCCGCACATCGGACTCGATATCGAACATCGCACCCGCGTAGCTGCGCACCCGCACCGCCTGGTGCGGCACGCGCAGCACGTAGCGGATCAGCCCCATCAAGCGCCCGTCCGAACACGGCGTGATGTCCACCTCGTGGAAGTCGCAGTCGAGGAAGTAGGCCATCGCCCGCTCCGCCTCGGCCTGCAAGTCCTCGTGGTCTTTCCAAAACTCGTTCACCACCTGCTCGAACATGTGGAACATGCCGTAGGCGAACAGGGCCCGCATATCGAGCTGATCCACCCACGCATCTTCCAGCACCTGCTTCGGCAGCTCGAAGCCCAGCTCCTGGCGCGCGATCGCCTGCGCCTGCGCCTCGAAGTCCCCGTCGTGCTGCATGCCCGAGATGCACTTGAGGGTCGGCACCAGTTGCGCGAACCGCCCCTTGATCGAGCGCTCATAGGCCAGCAGCGCGGCGTTGCCCTCCACATCCGTCAGCGGGTGCCCGGGCGTCATCCCCATTTCGGGGCGCAGCACCTGGGCGCCCGGCGTGGCTGCCGACACCTGTTCCGCCACCGACCCCAGACCGGCGGCCGGTGCCGCGGGCGCGACGGCCGGTTGAGCGCCCAAACCAACCGGTGCGGTGTAGCGCGAGCCCAGCGGCGTTCTGTCGCGGCGGCGGTGCATTCCCTGGTGTACTCCTCAGATCGTGTGTTGGCTTAACCGCGTGCACCGCCGGACAGGGTCACCAGCGAACCGCCACTGGTGTTCCCCGAACTACCGGTGATCTTGCTCGGCGGCACCTCCGGGCGCTCCAGCTCCTTGTAGGCCGATGCGCTGCGCCCCTGGCCGCGCGGATCGCCGCGCAGCGTCATGTTGCGCCGTCCGAAGGGACCCTCGGTGCCGGTCACGCGCTCACCGCGCTGCCAGCTGTCGCCGGTGATCGTCACACCGTCCTCGCTGCCGTTGCCGGTGATACGGCCGCCCGCCTGAGCCGGGGCCGCGGCCGGGGCCGCTTCGGGCGCCTGCGCGTGCGGCACCCGCTCATCGCGATAGCGGAACTCGGGGGTGCCGGACACCAGCCCGGCCGCCTTGTTCACCGGCCCGGTGATGTGCCCGCTGTCGCCGTAGGCGGTACCCGTCACGCCGCTCGTGCGACGCTCCCAGGCCGCGCGGGCCGGGGACGTTACCGAAAACCCACCGGCGCGCAGCGGCTCGGGCGCCGGCGCGGCGGCCGGTCGCGGCGCCGCGTATTCGGGCTGCAGGCGCGGATGCACCGCCGCCGCCTGCTGATTGCTCGCGCACGCTGCGGCGTACTCGTCGCTCCCCACATAGGGCGCGCCGGTCAGCGGCTGGCAGGCGCCGCGCTCGGCGCCCGTCACCCGCCCGACCAGCTCCGGCTGGCTGCCGGTGATGGCCGCGGCGGGGGTGCTGCGCTGTGCCCGCACCCGCTCTTGGGCCTGCACCACCGCGGAGGCCTCGCAGAACTCCTGATACTGCTCGCGGCTGATATACGCGGTGCCGGTCACCGGCTTGCACGCGCCATACTCGTCACCCGTCACCTTCACCGAGCGGCCCACCGCGGTGCCCGACACGGCCTGCTGGTTGAAGGTGCGCGACACGGTCACCTTCTCCGGCGTAGCCTCCGGGCGCGTGCTGGGACAAAAGGCGTCGTAGTGCTCGGAGCCGACATACTCGGTGCCGGTGATCGGCTTGCAGCCGCCGTACTCATCGCCGGTCACCCTGGACGAGCTACCCACCTCGGTACCGGAGAGCTCGCGCCCCTTGAGGGTGTGCATCACGCCCACTTTGCGCGGACCCTGACCCGTCGGCGTCTCGCACAGGCCGCCGAAGTCACTCGCCGTGTAGTACTGCGAGCCGGTCAGCCGCGCGCAGGACCCAGCCTCGTCGCCGGTCACCTTCACGTCGCGCCCCACTGCGGCACCGGTCACCCCCAGCCCCGCGAAGGTCGTGCTGCGCGCGACTTTCGCCGGCGTTGGCGCCGGACGGGTGGCGCACAGCTCCGTGTACTCCTCGGAGCCGATGTACTCGGTGCCGGTCACGGACTTGCAGCCCCCGCGCTCGTCACCCGTTACCTTCACGGAACGCCCCACCGCACTGCCGGAGACCGCGCGGCCCGTGAGGGTGTGCATCACGCCCACCTTCTGCGGACCGCCTTCAGTTTTTCCCACGCAGGGTACCTCCGACGCGGCTTCGTTCAGGTATTCGGTGCCCGTGATGCTGCGGCACGATCCCGGCTCGTCGCCGGTGACCTTCACGCTGCGGCCCACGGTGGTGCCCGAGATGCGCCCACCCTTCCGGGTGGCGGCCTCGCCCACCTTCGGCGCGGCGGGCGCCGGACGTCCGCCGCAGAAGCCGGCGTACTCGTCCGCGCCCATGTATTCCGTGCCGGTGATGGCGCGGCAGGTGCCGGCCTCGTCCCCGGTCACTTTCACGCTGCGCCCGACCTCGGTGCCGCTCACGCCCTGGCCGCGCAGCGTCTCGCGCACGCCGACCTTGGGCGCATTCGGGGCGGGACGGGTGCCGCAGTAGGCGTCATACTGCTCGGCACCGATGTACTCGGTACCGGTGACTGCGCGGCAGGTGCCGGACTCCGACCCGGTGATGCGCGAGGCGCGCTCCACCTGGGTGCCGCTCACGCGCTGGCCACTCAGCGTGGTGCCTTCCTCGACCTTGACCGGCCCGCCCTGCGGCCGCACGCGGCCCGTGGGACGGCACTCGGGCGCGTCGCCACGGCCCACGGCGCACAACTCGGCGCGCCGGGCACGGGCCAGATCGCGCCCGTTCAGACCCTTGGCCGCGGCCGCCTGCCACGCCTGCTGGCCGCCCATGGGGCCCTTGGCGAGGCGCTTGGCCTTGTTCACCGCGCTCTTGCCGCGGCTGGCGAGCGCCTGACGGCGCGCCATGCACAGCGCGCGCACCGCCGACATCGCCGGACCCGGCTCGGCCCCGTCCTCACGATCGGCGATCTCGCATACGGCATCCAGCCCCGCCTCAACCGCGGCCTCGGCCAGCGGCGCATCGCGCTGCCCGAGCTCCGTGGCGCACACCCCTTCGGCCGTCATCTTCTTACCGTTGCAGCCGCAACCGCAGCCGCCCTTCTTTTCCTTGCGCTCCTCGCGCGGCGCACTGGCGGCCGCGGCGGCCTGCAGCGCGCCCTTGCCGCCCTGCGCAAGCGCCTGGCGGCGCAGGCGGCAGATCTCGCGCCCGGAGAGGTTGGAGCAGTCGACGCCGTCGCCCGCGACGGCCTCGACCAATTTCTGCACGGAGGGGGCGCCGCCCCTGGCCATGCCCAAACCCGCCTTGCCGTTGGTCGACATGGCACGGCGGCGCGCAAGCGAGGCGGCGCGGCCGTTCGAGGCGCCGGCGGGCGGTGCCGTCGGGGCGGAAGCCGCCTGAGTGCGCGCGGGACGCCGGGCGCTGCTGCCGGAGGCAGCGGGCGCGGCCGGCGCCGATGCGGCGGGCGCGCTCGCGGCGGCGCGGCGCGGAGGCTGCGCGGCCTTGGCGGGCGCCTGACCGATGGCGGCCAATCCGGCCTTACCGGCGGTGGACATCGCCTTGCGACGGGCTAGTGCAAGGGCGCGGCCGCTGGAGGCTTGAGCTGTCGCATCACTCATGACGGTTCCTTTCGGGTTCTTTGTTCAATGGGACATCGGGTGCGCCCGGGCCGGCACGCCCGGGCGCACGCGACTTATCGCTGCTTACCGGCGACCACCACGGTCGACCACGAAAGCCATACCCTGGCTCTGCGCGTAGTTGTCGTAACCGATGATGCGCACCATCTGCCCCGGGTACTCGCGGCGGCAGTTCTCCACCTCGGCCAGCACCGCGTCGACGGACTGCTCGCCGAACATCGGCAGCTTCCACATGTACCAGTAGTGACCGAACGCGTTCTCAGGCTCGCTGTGCTCGATCGCCGGGTTCCAGCCGTTGGCGATGATGTACTGAATCTGGCGACGCACCTGGTCGGCGTTCATCTGCGGCAGGTACGAGAAGGTCTCGTACTTCTGCGACTGCTTGTAGCTCTGAATCTCAGCCATGTCGGTATCCTTCTAGTGGAGGCGCGGGCGGCGCACCGCCCGCGCGTCGCTCGATTTACTTGTTGACCACGTCCAGCTTGTCCGTCGTGTCGAACTCGAACTTGATCTCTTTCCACGTCTCCATGGCGATCTTGAGTTCGGGGCTGTGCTGCGCGGCGGCGGTAAGGATCTCCTTACCTTCCCTCTCGACTTCACGACCCTCGTTGCGGGCCTGCACGCAGGCCTCGAGCGCGACGCGGTTGGCCGCGGCGCCGGCCGCGTTGCCCCAGGGATGGCCCAGGGTGCCGCCGCCGAACTGCAGCACGGAGTCGTCGCCGAAGATGGTGACCAGCGAGGGCATGTGCCACACGTGGATACCACCGGAGGCCACGGCGAACACGCCGGGCAGGGAGCCCCAGTCCTGGTCGAAGAAGATGCCGCGGCTACGGTCTTCGGGGATGAAGGACTCGCGCAGCAGGTCGATCCAGCCCAGGGTCGCGGCGCGGTCGCCTTCGAGCTTGCCCACCACGGTGCCGGTGTGCAGGTGGTCGCCGCCCGACAGACGCAGGATCTTCGCCAGCACGCGGAAGTGGATACCGTGCTTGGGGTGACGGTCGATCACGGCGTGCATGGCGCGGTGGATGTGCAGCAGCATGCCGTTGTCACGGCACCAGTTGGCCAGGCCCGTGTTGGCGCAGAAGCCGCCGGTGATGTAGTCGTGCATGATGATCGGCGCGCCAATCTCCTTGGCGTACTCGGCACGCTTGTACATCTCTTCCGGGGTCGGCGCGGTCACGTTCAGGTAGTGACCCTTGCGCTCGCCGGTCTCGGCCTCGGCCTTGTGGATGGCCTCCATGACGAAGTCGAAACGCTGGCGCCAGCGCATGAAGGGCTGGCTGTTGACGTTCTCGTCGTCCTTGGTGAAGTCCAGACCGCCGCGCAGACACTCGTACACGGCGCGGCCGTAGTTCTTGGCGGACAGACCGAGCTTGGGCTTGATGGTGCAGCCGAGCAGCGGACGGCCGTACTTGTTCATCACGTCGCGCTCGACCTGGATGCCCAGCGGCGGGCCGCCGCAGGTCTTCACGTAGGCGATCGGGAAACGCACGTCCTCGAGGCGCAGCATACGCACGGCCTTGAAGCCGAACACGTTACCCACCAGCGAGGTGAACACGTTCACCACCGAGCCCTCTTCGAACAGGTCGATCGGGTAGGCGATGAAGGCGTAGAAGGACTCGTCGTCGCCCGGCACGTCTTCGATGCGGTAGGCGCGGCCCTTGTAGTAATCCATGTCGGTGAGCAGGTCGGTCCACACCGTGGTCCAGGTACCGGTGGAGGACTCGGCAGCCACGGCCGCGGCGGCCTCTTCGCGATCCACGCCCGGCTGCGGGGTGATCTTGAAGCACGCCAGCAGGTCGGTGTCGAGCGGGGTGTATTCCGGCGTCCAGTACGTGTGGCGGTACTCCTTCACGCCGGCGCTGTATTTCTTAACGGCCATGGGCGACTCCTCAGTTGAAAGTCCTAACAGACAGAAAACGGTGCGGCCCAAGGCCGCGGCTAATAGGGCCTGCGGTCGCCGGAGCGTCGGCCGCCGTGGCCGCAGGCAAGAAGCTGATGAAGACTCTGGTGGGGTAAACGTACGCGAGCGGTTTCATAATTAACAATCATTTCTTATGATTGTTACCATAACCCATCGCTTATGTGGTGTGCCGCTACCCGGGCGGCGCGCGCAGCGTACCCGGGTCGGCGCCCCGGCGCCAGCCCCAGCCGGGCTTTTTTGTGACCGCGATCGAACGAGGCGCCGCATGATGAACTTCACCTTCCGCCAACTCAAGGCCTTCGAGGCCGTGGCACGCCATCTGTCCTTCACCCGCGCCTCCGAGGAACTGCACCTCACGCAGCCCGCGGTGTCGATGCAGATCAAGCAGCTGGAGGAGCACGTCGGGCTGCCGCTGTTCGAGCAACTGGGCAAGCGCATCTTTCTCACCGAGGCCGGGCGCGAGATGTACCACTACGCCTGCACCATTGCCCAGCAGCTCGCCGAGGCCGAGATGGTGCTGGACGAGATGAAGGGGCTGCGCCGCGGGCGCCTGACCATCGCCGTGGCCAGTACCGCCAACTACTTCATCCCGCGCCTGATTGCGGCCTTCTGCCAGAAGCAGTCGGGGGTGCTGGTGAACCTCGAGGTGACCAACCGCGAGGGGCTGCTGAACCTGCTCGGCGCCAACGCCATCGACATGGCGATCATGGGGCAGCCGCCCGGCAAGGACCTGGTCGCACACTCCTTCATGGAGAACCCGCTGGTGATGGTGGCCCCGCCCGACCATCCGCTCGCGCGCGAGCGCGCCATCCCTCTCACGCGCCTGCGCGAGGAGACCTTCATCATCCGCGAGGCCGGTTCGGGCACACGCGGTGCCACCGAACGCTTCTTCGAGGAACACGGCGAGCGGCTCAACACCGGCCAGGAGATGAACAGCAGCGAGGCCATCAAGCAGGCCGTGCAGGCCGGGCTGGGCCTCGGGGTGCTGTCACTGCATACATTGGAGATGGAGCTCCAGCTCGAGCGCCTGGTGGTACTCGACGTGGAGGGCTTCCCCATCCTGCGCCACTGGTACCTGGTGTACCCGGAGGGCAAACGCTTCTCGCGGGTCGCGCAGGCCTTCCACGAGTTCACCCTGGCGCACGCCGCCTCGCTGCTCGAAGCCGGCTGAGACGCCCCTTCTCGCGGCAACGGCCCGCGCGTGCTCTGCGCCATCCAGCCTGGATGGAATCAGACCGTAAAAATGCCCCCGCCGAACTTCTCGGGGCGCAACACCTCGGCATCGGTGACAAACACCAGGATGCGGTGGCCGCGCCCGATCATGCGGTGCAGCGAGGCGAGCAGGTTCTCGGCCTTCTCCTGCGAGACGATCATCATAAAGAGAATGCTGGTGTCCGAATCGAGCACACCGGCCTGCTCGCCGGTGCTGCCGCCACCGCGCACCTCCATGACGGTGTAGCCGCTGGCGCCGTACTTCTCGGCCGTCTCGATCAGGCGCCGCTCGCGCTCGGCGTTGGCGATCACGTTCACCACCTTGGTGGGGTAGGTCGGGATCTGGGGCATGAGGACCTCGCTAGCGTCAGGCGCCCAACAAGCGCGCCAGGTAATAGTAGAGCGGGATGCCGAACAGCACGTTGAACGGGAAGGTGATGCCCAGCGCCAGGGTCAGATAGTAGGAGGGATTGGCCTCCGGGATCGCCAGGCGCATGGCGGGCGGCACCGCGATGTAAGAGGCGCTCGCTCCCAGCACGGCCACCAGGGTGGTGCCGCCCACGCTGAACCCCAGCACCCAGTGTCCGAGCGCGAGCCCCACCGCCCCGCCGATCAGGGGCATCACGATGCCGAAGCCGGTCAGGAACAGCCCCACCTTGCGGAACGCGCCGATGCGCCGCGCCGCCTCCATGCCCATCTCCAGCAGAAACAGCGACAGCGCGCCCATGAAGATCTCGGTATAGAACGGCTTGATGGACGCCAGCGCCTCGGGCTGGGCCGCGTAGCCGATGAACATGCCGCCGAGTAGGAGCAGCACGCTGCCGTTGGTGAGTGCCTCGCGCAGCAGCTCGCGGGTCTCGCCGTTGCCCGCGGCCTCGGCACCCGGCTCGACCCGGCGCGAGAGCTTGGCGAGCACCAGCCCCACGATGATGGCCGGCGACTCCATGATCGCCAGCATGATCACCGGGTAACTCTCGTAGGGCACGCCCAGGCTTTGCAGGAAGGCAATCGCGGTGAGAAAGGTGCCGGCGCTCACCGAGCCGTAGTGTGCCGCGATCGCCGAGGCGTTCAGGCGGTCGATGCGCCCCAACATGACCAGGATGGCGTAGGCCAGCAACGGCAATCCGAAGCCGAGCGCCAGCGCCGCGCCCACCGCGCTCAAGGCCGACCCGAGCGTGGCCTCGGCCAACTCCACGCCCCCGTGCAGCCCGATGGCGATCAGCAGGTAGATCGACAGCGCCTTCGCCAGATCGGGCGGAAAGCGCAGGTCGGACTTGATGATGCGCGCGAGAAACCCCAGCCCGAAGAACAGGATGGCGGGGATCATCAAATTGGACAGGTCGAACATGGCGCACCCTCCTTATGCAGAAGGGAACGTTAGCCCGCCGTTAAATCAAAGGAAAGTAAATTGTAATTATCGAAACGATCAGCGATCGCTTATGCAACACGCTGCAGCAGCAGATTGCCGGCGTGGTCCACCCGTGCGCGCCATCCCGGCGCCAGGTAGGTCGTGGCCACGGTCTCCACCACCAGGGCAGGCCCTGCGAGCTCCGCCCCCACCGCCAGCGCCTCGCGGCGCCACACCGCCACCTCGTCCGACAACCCCCACAGGCGCGCGAACTGGGGGGCGGCGTGCGACTCCACTTCAGGGGCGCCGAGTGTCAGCGGCAGTCGCGGTCCCTCCACCGCCAGGCGCACATTCACGAGCTCCACGGGCAGCGCCAGGCGATGCCCGAAGGCCTGCTCATGTGCCTGCTCGAAGGCCTCGCCCGCGGCCTCGCCCGCGGCCTCGACAGCGGCCTCGAGGCCGGCATCGGAAGCGCTTGGCCACGGCACATTCAGGTAGGCCGACTGGCCCTGGTAGCGCACATCCAGGCTCGGCGACACCGCCACCGCATCGGCGGCCACCCCCTCCTGCGCCAGCGCCGCGCGCCCGCCCGCCTCGAGTTCGCCGAGTAGTGCCGCGATGCCCGCCGCCGGGAACCCGCGCAGCGGCCGCGTGACGCTGCGCGACAAGCGCCGCGTCGGCGGCGCCGCCAGCATGCCGAGCGCCGACAGCACCCCGCCGTGCACCGGCACCAGCGCCTCGCGCATGCCCAGCGCCTCCGCCAGCGCGCACACGTGCAGCCCGCCCGCGCCGCCGAAGCTGACCAGGGTCAACTCGCGCGGGTCCACCCCGCGCTGCACCGACATCACCCGCAGCGCGCGCGCCATATGCTCGTTGGCCACCCGCACCACCCCCTCGGCCGCGGCCTCCGGCGCGAGCCCGAGCGCCGCGCCCAGGCGCGTGAGCGCCGCGCGCGCACGCTCGACGTCGAGCGCCATGGCGCCGCCGAGGAAGGCGTCCGGGCGCAAGCGCCCGAGCACCAGGTTGGCATCGGTCACGGTGGCGGCGGTGCCGCCGCGCCCGTAACAGGCGGGACCGGGGTCCGCCCCGGCCGAGGTCGGGCCGACCTGCAGCAGGCCGCCGGCGTCCACCGCGGCGATGGAGCCGCCACCGGCACCGATGGTGTGCACGTCGACGGTGGGCACCGCCAGCGGCCACGGCCCGATGCGGCCCTCGCTGGTCAGCGTCAGCTCGCCGTCGATCAGCGCGACGTCGGTGGAGGTGCCGCCCATATCGAAGGTCAGCAGCCGCGTGCGGCCGACCGCCTCGCCCACGAAGCGCGCCCCGGCGAGGCCGCCCGCGGGGCCGGACAGCAGCATGTTCACCGCCTGCCGACCGGCCTGGTCCGCGTCCACGGTGCCGCCGCTGCCTTGCATGATGGCGAGGCTCGCGGGCGCGAGGCGCTCGCGCAGCCGCGCGAGGTAGCCCTGCACCCGCGGACCGAGCCAGGCATTGAGCCAGGTGGCGATGCCGCGCTCGTACTCGCGGTACTCGGGCAGCACCTCGCTGGAGCGGCTGACGAACAGGCCCGGCGGCAGCGCGGCGGCGATGCGCCGCTCGGCGCGGTCGTCGAGGTAGGAAAACAGCAGGTTGATCGCCACGGCCTCCGGGGCGAGGGCCTCGATCGCGGCGCGCAGCGCGGCGAGATCGGCGTCGGTGAGCGGCTCCACCAGCTCGCCCGTGGCACCCAACCGCCCGCCGGTCTCCAGACACAGCTCGGGCGGCACCGGCGGGGCCACCGGCGGCGGTTGCAGGTCGTACAGCGCGCGCCGGGCCTGGCGCCCGAGGGTGAGCAGGTCCTTGAAGCCGCGGTTGGTCACGAACGCGGTGCGCACCCCCTTGCCCTCCAGCGCGGCGTTGGTGGCCACCGTGGAACCGTGCACCACGTGCAGCCCCGCCAAGCCGGCGCCGGTCAGACCCAGCTCCGTCAGCCCCTGCAAAATGGCGGCCTCCGGTGCGTCGGGCGTGGACAGCACCTTATGGATACGCAGGCGGCCGTCTTCGTACCACACGAAATCGGTAAACGTGCCGCCGGCGTCCACGCCGAGTAGTCGGGTTCGCATCGGGCTCCTGGTTCTGGTGAGGGGTCGCCTTGTCGCGGCGGGCGCCCTCGGTATACTAGGGCCGCGCCGCCGCCTCCGGGTGACACGGAGCGGCGGGCGATCACACAATGCCGGCGCCTATTCTGAGCGGGCGCGGGAGGCGCGTCGAGTGCGCCCTCCACCACCGCCGCACGGCGCAACCCTTCTGGCGCAGGAACAACGCATGAGCACGCAGGATACGGCCGCGTCCCTGGTACAGGTGGAGCAGGTATCGCGCTACTACGGCGCGCGCGCCGCGGTGCGCGAGGTCAGCTTCACGATGCGCCGCGGCGAGGTGCTCGGCTTTCTCGGCCCCAACGGCGCCGGCAAGTCCACCACCATGCAGATGATCACCGGCAACCTCGCCCCCAGCGAGGGACGCGTGCTGATCGACGGGATCGACATCGTGGCCTCACCGCGCGCGGCCAAGGCGGCGCTCGGCTACCTGCCGGAGCAGCCGCCCCTGTACCGCGACTTCACGGTGGACGAGTTCCTGCGTTTTTGCGCCCGCCTGCACCGCGTGCCGCGCATCGAGGTGGCCGCCGCGGTGTTGCGCGCCAAACAGCGCTGCGGCCTCACCGAGATGGGCGCGCGCCTGATCGGCAACCTGTCCAAGGGTTATCAGCAGCGCGTGGGCATCGCGCAGGCCATCCTGCATGCGCCCAAGGTGGTGATCCTGGACGAGCCCACGGTAGGCCTCGATCCCATCCAGATCCGCGAGATCCGCGCGCTGATCCGCGACCTCGCCCAGGAGCACAGCGTCATCCTGTCCACCCACATCCTGCCCGAGGTACAGGCGGTGTGCGATCGGGTGCAGATTATCCACAAGGGCGAACTGGTGCTGTCGGACACCATCGCCGGGCTGACCCAGCGCATGCAGGCGCTCAGCCTGCGCGTGGCCTTCCGCCGCCCGCCGCCACGGGACGCACTGCAGGCGCTGCCGGCGGTGGCGGATGTCGAGGCGCTGGAAGGCGGGCGCTTTCGCTTGCATCACGCGCGCGACGCCTCACCCGCGGAAGCGCTGGTGGCCGCTGCGGTCGCCGGCGACTGGGGCCTGTACGAGCTGACCCCGGAGCACCTGTCGTTGGAGGAGATCTTCGTCGACATCACCCGCGCGGAGCCCGCGGCGGACGGAGAGCAAGCCGCATGATGGTGTTCACCCTGGCCGGGCGCGAGTTGCGCGCCCTGTTCCTCTCGCCGCTGGCCTGGACCCTGCTCGGGCTGGTGCAGCTGATCCTCGCGTTCGTGTTTCTGGCCCAGGTCGAGGAATTCCTCGCGGTGCAGGGTCAGCTGCCGCTGATGGAAGGCGCGCCCGGCGCGACCGAGCTCATCGTCGCGCCGCTGCTCGGTAGTTCGGTGCTGGTGCTGCTGCTCACGGTACCGCTGCTGACCATGCGCCTGGTGAGCGAGGAGCGGCGTAACCAGACGCTGCCGCTGCTGTTGTCCGCGCCGGTATCCATGACCGAGATCGTGCTCGGCAAGTACCTCGGCGTGGTCACCTTCCTGCTCATCATGCTGGTCATGATCGCGCTCATGCCGCTCAGCCTGCTGTTCGGCGGCACGCTCGACTTCGGCCTGTTTGCCGCCGGCCTGCTCGGGCTCGCGCTGCTGCTCGGCGCCTTCGCGGCGGTCGGGCTGTTCCTGTCCACGCTCACCGCACACCCGGCGGTGGCCGCGGTGGGCACCTTCGCGGTGCTGCTGCTGCTTTGGATCATCGACTGGGCCGGGGCGCGCGTGACGCCCGGCGACGATGCGCCGCTGCTCGCCTACGTCTCCATGCTGCGCCACTACGAGGCGCTGCTGCGCGGCGTGTTCGACAGCAGTGACGTGATCTATTACCTCCTGTTCATTCTGACCTTCCTGGTGCTGAGCGTGCGGCGCCTGGATGCCGACCGGCTGCGGGGGTAACGATGAAGCTCTGGTCCTCGCTACGCCGATCCCGCCAATGGCAGGCACGCCTGCATGGCGGGCTGTTCCTGGTGCTGTTCCTCGCCGTGATCGGCCTGCTCGCCTGGCTGAGCGTGGAGTACTCGGTGCGCGCGGACTGGACCGCCAGCGGGCGGCACACGCTGAGCGAACCGACCCGCGCGGTGCTGAGCCGCGTCGACGAGCCGGTCGAGCTGGTCGCCTTCGTACGCGCGGGCGAGATGCGCCGCCCCATTGAAGAACTGGTCGAGCGCTACCGGCGCGTGCAGCCGCTCATTGCGCTGCGCTTCGTCGATCCCACGCACGCCCCGGACCAGGTGCGCGCGCTCGGCGTGCAGGTCGAGGGCGAGATCGTGGCGCAGTACCGCGGGCGGCGCGAGAACGTCGCGCAGCCCTCGGAGGCGAGCCTCACCCAGGCGGTGCTGCGGCTTTTGCGCGACACCGAGCCGCGCGTGGTGTTCCTGGAGGGCCACGGCGAACGGCGTGCCGCCGGGCGCGCGAATCATGACCTTAGCGCCTGGGCCGAGCAGCTCACGGAGCGCGGTTTCCGCGTCGAGGCCTACAGCGCGGCGGGCAACGCCGCGCCGCCCGCCCCCACCGACGTATTGGTGCTCAGCAACCCGCAGGTGGCCCTGCCCGAGGGCATAGTCGCGCTCATCTCCCGCCACCTCGAGGCCGGCGGCAACCTGCTGTGGCTGCAGGACCCGGGTCCGCTGCAAGGGTTGGAGCCGCTCGCCGAGGAACTCGGCCTGCTGTTCCAACCCGGCGTCATCGTCGACCCGGCCGCGCAGATGCTCGGCATCGGCCACCCGGCCATTGCCGTGGTGGCGAGCTACGGCGAGCATCCGGCCACCCGCAACTTCGAGTTGCTCACCCTGTTCCCGCAGGCGCGCGGGGTGCTGCACCTGGGCCATGAGGAGTGGCAGGCGACCACCCTGGCGCGCAGCACCGAACGGGCCTGGGGCGAAATGGGGCCGCTGGAGGGCGAGCTGCGCTTCGATCCGTCCAGCGACGTGCCGGGGCCGCTGGTGATCGGCCTCGCCCTCGCCCGCCCGCTGCCCGAGGACGCCGACGCGGCGCTGGACGCCGAGGCGCCCGAACCGCGCGACGAGCAGCGCATCGCGGTGCTGGGCGACGGCGACTTCGCATCCAACGCCTTCCTCTACAACCAGGGCAACCTCGATCTGGCCAACAACATCATGAACTGGCTCGCGCACGCGGACACCTTCATCGATATCCCGGCGCGCAGCGCCCCCGACACCCAGATCACGCTCGGCAGCACCACCTGGGCGCTGCTGGGGCTGGTGTTCCTGCTGGTGATGCCGCTCGGGCTGATCGGCACCGGGACCTGGATCTGGTGGCGCCGGAGGCGGCGATGATCCGCGCCATCAACCCGCGCATCGGGCTGAACCTCGCCCTCACGCTGCTGCTGGCGGGGCTGGTGGCGCTCGCGCTGTGGCGCCCCGGGCAGCCGCCCGAGCGCACCGAGCGGCTCACCGCCCTGCAGCCCGAGGCGGTCACACGCATCGTGGTCGAGCGCCAGGGGCGGCGCGTCACGCTCGAGCGCAACGCACCGGGGGCCGAATCGTGGCGGCTGGTGGAGCGCGACGTGGAGGCCAATGCCTTTTTGGTCGAACGCATACTGAATCTCGCCCGCGCCACCAGCTACGTGCACTTCGTCCCCGACGATCGGGAGCCGTACGGTCTCGACGAGGCACAGCTGCGCCTGCACCTCGACGACGTCACGCTGACCTTCGGCGATACCGAGCCGCTGTCGCAGGCACGCTATGTGGACAACGGCGGCACGGTGCACCTCATCGAGGACATGGTGTCGCCGCTGCTGGGCGGCGGCCCGGCGGCCTTCGCCAGCCAGCGCCTGCTACCGCGCGGGGCGGAACTCGCGAGCCTGGAGTTGCCGGAGCTGACCCTCAAGCGCAACGCCGGGGATTGGCTCTCCGACCCGCCCGCCGCCTCGCAGGACCAGATCCAGACACTGCTGGACGCGTGGCGCCATGCCAGCGCCTACGGCGTCCAGGCGCATGCCGAGACAGCGGAGGTGGCGGACGCGCCGCGCGCCGACGCGGAGGCCGATCATCTCGAGACGGAGCAGCGCGCCGAGCCCGGGACGGTCCGGCTGCAGCTCACCGACGGGCGCCGCCTGACCTTCCGCGTGCTGGCGCGCGAACCCGACCTGGTGCTGCTGCGCGTAGGGCACGGCCTGGCGTACCAGATTCCGGCGGCCAGCGCAGACAAACTGCTGCGCCTGCCGCCGCCCCCCGCCGAGCCCGCGCCCGATTCCGCCGGCTGATGCCCGAACTCCCCGAGGTCGAGACCACCGCGCGCGGCATCCGCCCGCTCCTCACCGGCCGCCGCGTCGCGGCGCTGGTGGTGCGTAACCCGCGCCTGCGCTGGCCGGTGCCGGCGGACCTCGCCCGGACCTTACCGGGCCAGCGCGTCACCGGCGTCGCCCGGCGCGCGAAGTACCTCCTGCTGCGTCTGGAGCACGGCACCCTGATCCTGCACCTCGGCATGTCCGGCAGCCTGCGGGTGATCCCCGCCGACACCCCGCCCGGCACACACGACCACGTCGACCTCGTGCTCGACGACGGGCAGGCGCTGCGCCTGCGCGACCCGCGGCGCTTCGGCTGTGTGCTGTGGACCGCCGAGGCCGACGCGGCGCACCCCTTGTTGCGCGACCTCGGCCCCGAACCGCTGTCC
Source organism: Ectothiorhodospiraceae bacterium 2226 (assembly GCA_013348725.1). NCBI lineage: Bacteria > Pseudomonadati > Pseudomonadota > Gammaproteobacteria > Chromatiales > Ectothiorhodospiraceae > Ectothiorhodospiraceae bacterium 2226. The sequence goes on along the minus strand of CP054689.1, from coordinate 2,157,172 downwards.
GAGGGATTCGCCGGCGACTACCTCTGGGGCCGCGCGCGCGGCCGGCGAGTGGAGATCAAACCGTTCCTGATGGACAGCCGCATCGTCGTCGGCGTGGGCAACATCTACGCCAACGAGGCGCTGTTCATAGCCGGCATACACCCGCTGCGCGCGGCGGGGCGCATCTCCCGCGCGCGCTATCGGGTACTGGCCGAGGCCATCCGCGCGGTGCTGGAAGCGGCCATCGTGCAGGGCGGCACCACCTTGCGCGACTTCGCCGCCAGCGACGGCAAACCCGGCTACTTCCAACTCGCCCTCAAGGTCTACGGCCGCCCCCACCTGCCCTGCCCCCGCTGCGCCACCCCCATCCGCCACATCCAGCAAGGCCAACGCTCGACGTTCTACTGCCCAAGCTGCCAGCGCTAGGCACAGCCCGTAGGGCGCAATAAGCGCAGCGGATGGCGCCTGCAGTGTTCGCACAGCGGCAAGCGCATGCGGGTCGCGACAAAGGCACTCGATTGACGATGCTCTAGCCCCAGCTTCATCGGAGCAGCTACCGCAGTCGGCGCAATGCGCTGCGCTTATTGCGCGCTACGAAAATGCGCGCGCATCCGCCAGCCTAGTCGTTGTACGGCACGGCACCCTCGTATCCACCCGCCCAGTCAGGCGGATAAACCTCCTGCTCCACCAGCCGATGGAACGTCGAGTACGGCCAATCGGCGACCCGCCCCACCAAGGCGTGTTTCATCGGCTTGATGTGCACATAGTCCATGTGCGCCCCGTAATCGGCTTCGTCGCGGATCCGGTGTTCCCAGTAGCGCCGCTGCCACACGCCGCGCTTCCCGCGACGCAGGCGCGCGGCGGATCGGTGTTCGAGCTTGGGCAGACGCATCGAGAAGCCGGATTTGATCAAGCGCCAGCGCGTGGCGAAATCGGCGTCATCGGGCGGGAGTTCGACGATGCAATGCAGATGGTCCGGCAGCACCACTTAGGCATGTACCCGCCACGGGTGCCGGGCCTGCACCTCGGCTAGCGCGGCCCGCAGCAGGTCGATGTGGCGTGTGAGGAGATCATTGCCGTCGCGCCGAAGCAGCGCGACGGTAAAGAAGTAGGTACCGCCGGGCTACCAAACCCGCCGGTACTCAGCCACCGGGACCGCGCGCGGGCGCGAAGCGCGGCGCATTGCGCCGGCGGCGTAGGGACGAGGCCACTGGCTTGATGTGCGCTTAGGTGCTCGCGGATCGGCTGGCTTCCAACTTCAGCGTCATCGGAACATCCACCGCAGCTGGCGCAATGCGCGTTGCTTCGCGCCCTACTTGAGGGTCTTCACGCCGTCGGGGCCGGCGAGGAGCAGCACGTCGGCGGGGCGGCGGGCGAAGATGCCCACGGTGACCACGCCGGCGATGTGGTCGATGGTCTCCTCGAGCTTGACCGGCTCCATGATGGAGAGGTTGTGCACGTCGAGGATGAGGTTGCCGTTGTCGGTGGTGAAGCCTTCGCGCAGCACCGGCTCGCCGCCGAGCTTCACGAGCTCGCGCGCCACGTAGCTGCGCGCCATGGGGATGACCTCGACCGGCAGCGGAAACGTGCCGAGCACGTCGACCAGCTTGGACTCGTCGGCCACGCACACGAAGGTGCGGCTCGCCGCGGCGACGATCTTCTCGCGCGTGAGCGCGCCGCCGCCGCCCTTGATGAGGTGCAGGTGGCGGGTCGCCTCATCGGCGCCGTCGACGTACACGGGCAGCTCGCCCGCCATATTGAGGTCCAGCACCTCGATGCCGTGGCCGCGCAGGCGCTGTGCGCTCGCTTCTGAGCTCGCCACCGCGCCGTCGATCTTGTGCTTGATGGTCGCCAGCAGGTCGATGAAGTGGTTGGCGGTGGAGCCCGTGCCCACGCCCACCACCGCACCCGCCTGCACGTACTCCAGCGCCGCCTCGGCGGCGGCCTTCTTCATTTCGTCCTGCGTCATCGCCATGTTCGTTGTCCGTGCGGTTTCAAATCAGAGTTTCATTATACGTCATGCCCACGCGCGGCCGAGGGCACCTCGCCAGCGCTTCTCGCAGGCACAAAAAAAACGGGGCCCGAAGGCCCCGTTCAGGTCGCTACAGACTTTCTTGTTATTAGAAGTCCTTGCGCATGCCGACCATCATGATGGTGCGGTCGTCCATCACATCGCGGTCCTCGAGCTTCACACCACCGTAGACGCGGAAGCTCCGGCTCATGCGATGGGTGACACCCAGGGTGATGGCATCGACGTCGCGGCCGTCCTGATCGGCGTCGAACATGCCGTAGTGCGCGTACAGTTCGTTGTTGCCCATGCGATAGGTCACGCCGACGTTGACCGCGTCGCCCGTGACAGCGTTGGCCGCACCACCGACGCCACCCGCCTGATCGGCGATGTCGAGCTGCTCGAAGGTCGCCCACACGGCCAGCGGACCCTCGGCCCAGCGCGCGCCGAACTTGGTGTTGCTCTCGTCGGCGGCGTTGCTGTAAGCGTGGGCCGCGATCAGCTCGATACCGCCGATGCTGTAGCTCAGGCTCAGGTTGTAGCTGCCGTGAGCCTGCTCGTTCACATCGACGCGATCCTCATCACCCACCAGCTGCACCTGGGCGATGGCGCGCAGGCCGCCCAGATCGGCGGTACGATATTCAACGGCGTTGCGCATGAAGGAGTTGTGCGCGTAGGCGCCGCCACCGGCGGTGCTGCGACGCTGCTCCAGGTGGGTGGTCACGAACGGATCCCAGCCGGTGCCGCCCGTCTGCTTGTACGCGCCGTTGAACTGGCCCAGCGCGATGCGACCGAAGCCGCCCTGCAGACCGACGTAGGTCTCACGCATCTGCTCGAAGGCCGTGCCGTCGTGCGGACGGGCCATCCACTCGAACTGACCGACGCCCTGCAGGCCGTTGCCCAGGTCTTCGCTGACGCGGATACCCACACGACCGCGGGCCGGATCTTCGGCGACGAGACGGCTGTCGCGGTTGTCGGCTTCTGCGGCCGGGGAATCGTCGTTGATCTGCGCGATGTTCATGCCGATGTGGCCGTAGATGCGCACGTCGGTGGCGGAGGCCATCATGGGGGCAGTCGCCAGGCCGGCGGCGGCCAGGGCGGATACCAGAATCTTCTTGTTCATCGAGTCATTCTCCTGGTGTACTGGGAGCTTAGGAAGCAATGTTCAGGTTTTGTTTTAGGTCACCCGACGCGGTCACTATAACAATTTATTGCAAGCTCGCAACAACTTTTTTTCATAAAAGCGACATGTGACCACTGTTGTTGTTTTGATGCCACAACAGCCGCTTGCGATGCGGCGGGTGCCGGTGCTGCATGGGCCTTGTCGACCCGCGGCGGAAAAGCTTTAGCGTGGAATTGGCGCGCGTTCCCGGGCGCGGCGCCGCCGGCCCTTCTTTTTCCACCACGCCCCTCCCCGTGCGGACCGGCTCGTGGAGGTGTCGCCGGCGCACCACACGCGCGGACGGCGACAGCGCACCGGCCGACCTGTTACCTTTAGCGCCATGCCCGAGCGCTATATAGAGAGAATCCTGAAGGCCCGCGTGTACGACGTGGCCAACGAGACGCCCCTGGAGGCGGCGCCGCTGCTGTCGCGGCGGCTGGACAACCGCGTGCTACTCAAACGCGAGGACCTGCAACCGGTGTTCTCGTTCAAGCTGCGCGGGGCGTACAACAAGCTGGTGCATCTGACCGACGCCGAGCGCGCCGCCGGCGTGGTGGCCGCCTCGGCCGGTAACCACGCCCAGGGCGTGGCGCTGGCGGCCGAGCGCCTGGGGCTCAAGAGCCTGATCGTGATGCCCAAGACCACGCCGGAGATCAAGGTGGCCTCGGTGCGCGATCGCGGCGCCGAGATCGAACTGCACGGCAACACCTACGACGACGCCTATCAGCACGCCAAAAAGCTCGCCGCGGCGCGCGGGCTGACCTTCATCCACCCCTACGACGACCCCTACGTGATCGCCGGTCAAGGCACGGTGGCGGTGGAGATCCTGCGCCAGCACGACGGGCCGCCGCATGCGATCTTCGTACCGGTGGGCGGCGGCGGCCTGATCGCCGGCATCGCCGCCTATGTGAAATACCTCTACCCCGAGGTGCGCATCATCGGTGTGGAGCCGGTGGATGCGCCGTCGATGTACGAGGCGCTGCGCGCCGATGCGCGCGTGGTACTGGATCAGGTGGGGATCTTCTGCGACGGGGTGGCGGTGCGCCAGGTCGGTGCGGAGCCGTTTCGCATCGCGCGCCAGTGCGTGGACGAGGTGTTGCTGGTCGGCACCGACGAGGTGTGCGCGGCGATCAAGGACATCTTCGACGACACGCGCTCGATTGCCGAACCGGCCGGGGCGCTGGCGGTGGCGGGGCTGAAGAAATACGTGCAGCGCGAGGGCGTGCGCGGCCAGACGCTGGTTGCCATCGACAGCGGCGCCAACATGAACTTCGACCGCCTGCGGCATGTCTCGGAGCGCGCCGAGCTCGGCGAGCGGCGCGAGGCCCTGTTCGCGGCCACGATCGCCGAGCGGCCCGGCAGCTTCCGCCAGTTCTGCGACGCCATCGGGCTGCGCAGCATCACCGAGTTCAACTACCGCTACGGCGACCCGCAGCAGGCGCACGTCTTCGTCGGCGTGCGCCTGGGGGGCGGCGAGCGTGAGAAGAGCGAGCTGCTCGACAAGCTGCGCGCGCAGGGGCATCCGGTGGTCGACATGAGCGACAACGAGATGGCCAAGCTGCACGTGCGCTACATGGTGGGCGGCCACAGCGCCGGCGCCGAGAACGAGCGCCTGTGCCGCTTCGAGTTCCCGGAGCGCCCCGGCGCGCTGCTGCGGTTTCTCGCCCACCTCGGGCAGCGCTGGAACATCAGCCTGTTCCACTACCGCAACCACGGGGCGGCGTATGGGCGCGTGCTGGTCGGCATCCAGGTACCGCCCGCCGAGCAGCCGGCCTTCCAGGACTTCCTCGACGAGCTCGGCTACCCCTATTGGGACGAGACCGACAACCCCGCCTACCAGCTGTTTCTTTCGTAGCGCATCGCCGTGAGTGCGGCCGCCGCGTGATCTTGGGCGGCCGCGCCTGCCTCACCGCCGCCTGGTGCAATGCGCTGCGCTTCGCACCCCACAGTGCACTACATGACACCTATGCTTCCTGGAGGGAGGACGCACCGTGGACATGCCGCGTCTGTTGATAACGCTCGGGGTCGTGCTGGTGGTGGTCGGCCTGCTGTGGCCGTGGCTGCAGAAGGTGGGGCTGGGGCGGCTGCCGGGCGACATCGTGATCGAGCGCGAGAACTTCCGCTTCTACTTTCCGATTACCACGGCCATTCTGGTGAGCCTGGTGCTGTCGGTGTTGCTGTGGCTGTTTCGGCGCTGAGGCGCCGAAAGCGGCGCCGCTCCGCGGGTGGCGGAGCGACGCGCTGCGGGACTTCAGAAGTGATAGACGAGGTTCGCCTGCAGGGAGTCGACGTTGTCGCGGATGACGTACTCACCGCGCAGCTCGAACTGCGGGTTGACCGCGTAACCCACGCCCGCGCCGAACATCAGGCCGTCGTCGTCGCCGAAATCCAGACCGATACGGCCGAGCAGCTGAAACTGCGGGTTGATCGGAAAACCGAACACGGCGTTGGCCCACAGGCCGGAAACCGAACCGGCGTTCCAGCCATTCCACTTGAAGTCGCCGGTGTCCATGTAACCCACCTCGGCCGCCATGTTGATGGCGCCCAGGTCCACCATGTCCAGCTTGTAGCCGCCGAAGAACTGGAAGCCCGTCGCGTCGTCGAAGCCGGACAGGGAGTTGATACCCACGCCGCCGCCGACATACAGATTGTCCTGGTTGAACGCTTCCTGCGCCTGCGCGGCGGACACGGCCAGCCCCAGGGACAGCGCAAGAGCAATGCTCGACTTCTTCATTATTCTCTACCTCGTGTTGGGCATTATTAGATGTACTGCGGCGCCGCACCGTACCACAAAACGCGTGGAGCTGCGCTGCCGTGCTGCCGGTAACGAGATAGAAGATGGTGGGCGAGGCGGGTTCACGGACCGCGAGGACGCGGACGGCCGGTCGCTGCACGAGCCTTTCAGTAGGCGTCCCCGCATGGCGCGGGACCGCCTCGCAGATCAGGTGACGCGCGGGCTCCCGACGCCGCGCGCGAGCATGACCCCTTCCATGCGGTACTGGCCATCGGTCCAACAGCGCGGCAGCGGCTCCCCGGAGGGAAACAGGAGATCGGTCTTGGTGAATACCTCGGGGTCCTGCAACTCTTCGCCCACGTGCAGACGACCGCGCACGCGGGGTTCGAAGGGGTCTACCAGGGCTTCGACTTCCATGATCTCGACGAGGTCGCCGGTGCGGGCTTGCTTGAGGTACATGCGTGTGGCCTCCTGTCCGTGTGAGACCAAAGCTTAGTGGACGGCACGGCGTTTCGCGCCCCCAACCGGCGTCGAGACGCCCTCCCCCGGCGGCGTGGGAGGGCGTCTCGAAGGTATTGATGGATCGATTCAGACCTTCTCGCGCCCCAGGGAGTGGGCGCCGTGAGCGGCGGCGCAGCCGCGGCTCACGAAGCGGGGCGGAAACCGCGCGTTTCGCCGCACGTGGTCTGAGCGATCCAGGGATGGATCGATTCAGACCTTCTCGCGCCCCAGGGAGGGGCGCCGTGAGCGGCGGCGCAGCCGCGGCTCACGAAGCGGGGCGGAAACCGCGCTTTTCGCCGCGCGTGGTCTGAGCGATCCTGGGATGGATCGATTCAGACCTTCAAACTAGAACCCACCCATCTCCAGATCATCCATGATGGCCGCCACGCCGGCGCGCGCGCACTTCTCGTCGGTCTCGCCCGAGGGGGCGCCGGACACGCCGACCGCGCCGTACAGGGTGCCGCCCGCCTGGATGGGTACGCCGCCGGCCGAGAATACCAGCCCCTCCACTTTGCCCACCGAGAAGGGCGAGGTGAAGCGGTCTTCCATGGCGGAGGTCGCCGCGTTGAAGGACATCGCGGTGTAGGCCTTCTGCTGGCTGATGGTGAGGGTCAGATCGGGCGCCAACACGTCGCGTAGCACGACCTGCGGATGCCCGCCGCGGTCCACCACGGTCACGCCCACCTGCACGCCCTCTTCGCGACAGGCCTCGATGGTGGCTTGGGCGACCGTGAGCGCGCTCTCCATGGACAGGCGCTTGACGTCGACGGCGACCGGTTGATTGGCGGACGCGTGGGTCGCCGCAACGAGAACTGCGGCGGATACGGCGGTAGTCAGCAGTTTTTTCATTACATCCCCCTAATTTGTTGGTTTGGCTGGCCGGCAATGTTGTCGTTATCAAATTATAGAGGTAGCGGGGGACGGTAAGTTCCCGATGCGCCGAAACCGCCTGTTACAGCAGCACCCGCTCGATGCCGCCGGCGGCCGCGCGCGTCACGAAACGCTGCTGCCAGCCGTCCTCCAGCAGGCGGTTGGCCAGCTCCACCACGATGTAGTCGGTCTGCAGCCCGGTGTCGTCGGCGTAGCGCGACAGGCCCTGCTGGCAGGCCGGGCAGGAGGTCAGCAGCTTCACCTCGCCGTGCTGCACGGTGCTGCTGCCGGTGAGTGCGCTGATGCCCTTGTGCAGCTCCTCCTGCTTGCGAAAGCGCACCTGGGTGGCGATGTCGGGGCGCGCCACGGCGAAGGTGCCGGCCTCGCCGCAGCAGCGGTCGGACTGCAGCACGTCCTGGCCCATCAGCGCGCCGGCCACCTTGGCGGGCGTGTACTGCTTCATCGGCGTGTGGCAGGGGTCGTGGTACATGTACTGCACGCCGGGCACGCCCGCCAGCGAGACGCCCTTCTCCATCAGGTATTCGTGGATGTCGAGCAGGCGGCAACCGGGGAAGATCTTCTCGAACTGGTAGCGCTGCAGCTGATCCATGCAGGTGCCGCAGGAGACGATCACAGTCTTGATATCGAGGTAGTTGAGCGTGTTCGCGACGCGGTGGAACAGGACCTGGTTGTCGGTGGAGATCTGCTTGCCGGTGACCTCGTCGCCGCTGGAGGTCTGCGGATAGCCGCAGCACAGGTAGCCGGGCGGCAGCACGGTCTGCGCCCCCACCTCGTACAGCATGGCGAGCGTGGCGAGCCCCACCTGGCTGAACAGGCGCTCCGAGCCGCAGCCCGGAAAATAGAACACCGCGTCCGAGTCCTCGGTCACCTTGGCCGGGTCGCGCAGGATGGGCACCATGCGCGGGTCCTCGACGCCCAGCATGGCGCGCGTGGTGCGCGTGGGCAGCCCCGCCGGCAGCGGTTTCTTCATGAAATGCACCACCTGCGCGGCCACCGGCGTCTTGCCGGTGGTGGAGGACGGGCGCCTGCCCTCGCGGGTGATGCCCGAGCGGCGCGCTAGTTTGCTCGCCAGGCGCTGACCGCGGAACCCCCACTCGATGAGCGTCTTGCGCATCAGCTTGACCACGCGCGGGTCCTGCACGTTGAGGAACGCCATGGACAGGCGCGTGCCGATGCTGAAGCGCTTCTGGCCGCGCGCGCGCAGGATGTTGCGCATGCGGATCGAGACGTCGCCGAAGTCGATGTTGACCGGGCACGGCGGCTCGCACTTGTGGCAGATGGTGCAGTGATCGGCCACGTCGTTCATGGCATCGAAGTGGCGAATGGACAGCCCGCGCCGGGTCTGCTCCTCGTAGAGGAACGCCTCGATGATGAGCCCGGTCGCAAGGATCTTGTTGCGCGGGGAATACAGCAGGTTCGCGCGCGGGATGTGCGTGTTGCACACCGGCTTGCACTTGCCGCAGCGCACGCAGTCCTTGACCATCGCGTTCAGCTCGCCGAGCTCGCTCGCCTCGAGGATCAGCGCCTCCTGCTCCACCAGGCGCAGCGAGGGCGTGTAGGCGTTGGCGAGGCCCGAGCCCGCCAGCAGCTTGCCGCGGTTGAAGCGCCCCTCGGGATCGACCTGTTGTTTGTACTGCGCGAAGGCCTCCACGGTCTCGGGATCGAGGAACTGCATCTTGGTGATGCCGATGCCGTGCTCACCCGAGATCACGCCGCCGAGTTCGCGCGCCAGCGCCATCACCCGCTCCACCACGCGCTCGGCGGCGTGCAGCATGGCGTAGTCGTTGGAGTGCACGGGGATATTGGTGTGCACGTTGCCGTCACCGGCGTGCATGTGGGTGGCGACCACCACGCGGCTGGTGCGGATGCCGGCGTGGATCTCGTCCAGGCGCGCCCGCAGGCCGTCAAGGTCCTGGCCCTTGAAGATCTCCTTGAGCGGCGCCTCCACCTCGCGCCGGTAGGACACACGCGCGGCGCGCCGCTGCAGGGCGCGGAACACGGTCTCCTCGTCGCTTACACCTTCGGGCAGCTCGCCGAAGGCCTCGCGCACCTCGGCGACCGGCGCGTCGAGATTGGCGAGCAGCGCGCGCCAGCGCTCGTGCACCTGCGCGATGTGCGCCAGCGCCGCCTCGCGCTTGGCGTCGACGATGGCCTGCCCCTCCTCGCTCGCGCGGTACTCGCGCGCCTCGGGCAGCTCGGTGCGCAAATAATCGCGCACCGCGTCGATGATGCGCAGCTTGTTCTCGATGGACTGCTCGATGTTGATGCGCTCGATGCCCTCGGCGTAATCACCCAGGCGCGGCAGCGGGATCACCACGTCCTCGTTGATCTTGAAGGCGTTGGTGTGCGCGGCGATGGCCGCGGTGCGCGCGCGGTCCAGCCAGAAGCGCTTGCGCGCCTCGGGACTCACCGCGACGAAACCCTCCGCATCGCGCGCATTGGCGAGGCGCACCACGCCCGAGGCCGCCTCGGCCACGGCGTGCTCGTCGTCACCGGCGATATCGATCAGGAGCACCATCTTGGGGAGTTCGCTGCGCGGCGCCTTGGTGGTGTAGCTCACGGCCTTCACATAGCGCTCGTCGAGGTGCTCCATGCCGGCGAGCAACACGTCGCTGCGCGACTCGAGATAGTCCTTGGTCTCGACGATGGCCGGCACCGCCTGACGCAGGTCGGCGCCGAAGAACTCCAGGCACACGGTGCGGATGTGCGCCGGCATGCGGTGCAGCACGAAAATCGCGGAGGTGATCAGCCCGTCGCAACCTTCTTTCTGGATGCCGGGCAGGCCCGAGAGAAACTTGTCGGTGACGTCCTTGCCGAGGCCTTCCTTGCGCAGCGCGGGGCCGGGGATGCGCAGCAATTCCGGCTCGCCGCGCTGGGTACGTCCGTCGGGCGCGTAGCGCGTGATGCGGAACTCCGCGGTGTCCACTTCGTGGATCTTGCCGAGGTTGTGCTTGAGGCGCTCGACCTCGATCCAACTGCCGTCCGGCGTGACCATGCGCCAGGACAGCAGGTTGTCCAGGGTGGTGCCCCACAGCACGGCCTTCTTGCCGCCGGCGTTCATGGCGACGTTGCCGCCGATGCAGGAGGCGTCCTGCGAGGTGGGATCGACCGCGAACACGTAGCCGTGGATCTCGGCGAGGTCGGAGACGCGGCGCGTGACCACGCCCGCCTCGGCGCGCACGGTGGGCACCTCGTGGTCCACGCCCTCGATGTGACGCAGTTCGATGGGTCCGATGGCCTCGAGTTTTTCCGTGTTGATCACCGCGCTGTCGGCGGTGAGCGGCACGGCGCCGCCGGTGTAGCCGGTGCCGCCGCCGCGCGGGATGATGGTGAGACCGAGGTCGATGCAGGCCTTCACCACGGCCGCCATCTCCGCCTCGCTGTCCGGCGTGACCACCACGAAGGGATACTCGACGCGCCAGTCCGAGGCGTCGGTGACGTGCGAGACGCGCGCGATGCCGGAAAAATCGATGTTGTCGCGGCGCGTCACGCGCGCCAGGCGCCGCAGCACGCGGCGACGCCGCGCCCCCTGCTCGCCCAGCCAGGTCTCGAAGGTGCGTACCGCGCTGCGCGCCGCCTCGCACAGGCGCAGCACCAGCTCGTTGCCGTCGGCGCGCGCGTGGATGAGATCCAGGCGATGGTGCAGCGCGTGCGTCAACGAGGCACGGCGCTTGCGGTTGTCGATCAGGTCGTCCTGGATGTAGGGATTGCGCGTCACCACCCACATATCACCCAGCACCTCGAACAACATGCGCGCCGAGCGGCCGGTCACGCGCTCGGCGCGCAGTGCGTTCAGCACGTCCCACATCTCCTCGCCCAGGAAGCGAATGACGATCTCCCGGTCGGAGAAGGAGGTGTAGTTGTAGGGGATCTCGCGAATGCGGTGCGTGGCGGTCATCGGCATCCAGGGCAGGCGGTGGGCGAAAGTACGCATTCTAACATGCGCTTCCCTGAGACCACGCAGCGAGCTCAGGATTCACTGGCGCGTCGCGCGCCGACGGCTCTCCCGGATCATCCGAAGCCGGGGCCGACCGGCATCGCCCAGGCGACGGCCGCGTAGCGCGCGAACTTCCCCACGCCGATGAGCACCAGCGCGAGCAGCCAATGCACGCGCAGCCAGCCGGCCGCCGCGCATAACGGATCGCCGATCACCGGCACCCAGGAAAACAGTAGCACCGGCGCCCCCCAGCGGCGCACGCGATCCACCGCGCGCCGCTGGGTCGGCGTGGTGAGCCGCTCGGCGGGCCAACGCCAGGCGGCAAGCCGCCCGATGCCCCACGAGGTCATGCCGCCCAAGGTATTGCCCACCGTCGCCGCGGCCAGCAGCAGCGACAACGCATGCTCGCCGCGCCACACCAGCGCGGCGAAGATCGCCTCGGAGCCGCCGGGCAACAGCGTCGCCGACACGAAGGCGCTCCAAAACAATAACCAGACCGGCCAATCCATCGACTATCGGCCGCGCAGCGGCAGTGTCCTGATCACGAAGCTTGCTCGGAAGGGGGCATGAAAAAAGGGGCTTGGCATGCGCCAAGCCCCTTCGATGGCTGGGGGACTAGGATTCGAACCTAGGTTGACGGAGTCAGAGTCCGTAGTCCTACCACTAGACGATCCCCCAAGTGAACGTGGACGCGGGCCGACCCTCGTCCGAGCGCGCTAGCGCCGGTTCACAAAGCGCGTTTAGCGCTTGGAGAACTGCGGACGACGACGAGCCTTGTGCAGACCGACCTTCTTGCGCTCGACCTCGCGCGCGTCGCGCGTCACATAGCCGGCCTTGCGCAGCGCCGGGCGCAGCGCTTCGTCGTACGCCATCAGGGCGCGCGTGATGCCGTGGCGAATCGCACCGGCCTGACCGCTAGCGCCCCCACCGGCCACGGTCACGGCGATGTCGAACTTGCCGTCGGCCTGGGCGACGTCCAGCGGCTGACGCACCAGCATACGCGCGGTCTCACGACCGAAGTATTCATCGATCGGACGGCGGTTGATGGTGATGCTGCCGGTGCCCGGGCGCAGATAGACGCGCGCCGTGGAACTCTTGCGGCGGCCGGTGCCGTAGTACTGATTCTGGGGCATAACGGGTCCTGTCGTCCTAATGGTCAGCGCAATGCGCCGTTAAATCTCCAGCGCCCTAGATCTCAAGCGCTTGGGGCTGCTGCGCGGTGTGCCGGTGCTCGGGGCCTTTGTAGACCTTGAGCTTGCGGAACATGGCGCGGCCCAGCGTGTTCTTGGGCAGCATGCCCTTCACCGCGATCTCGATGATGCGCTCGGGCGCCTTGTCGCGCAGCTTGTCGAAGCTGATCGTCTTCAGCCCACCGATGAAACCGGTGTGGTGGTGATACAGCTTGTCGGTTTCCTTGCGGCCCGTGACGCGCACCTTTTCGGCGTTCACGACGACGATATAGTCGCCGGTGTCGACGTGCGGCGTGAACTCGGGCTTGTGCTTGCCCCGCAGGCGGCGCGCGATTTCCGTCGCCAGCCGGCCCAGCGTCTTGCCGTCCGCATCGACCACGAACCAGTCGCGCTGAACGGTCTGGGGCTTAGCGCTGAACGTCTTCATTGAATTCTCCAAAGACCCACCACATACGAAGAAGCGGAATGGTAGCGAAGGGCGCCCTCGACTGCAAGGCCCTCGCGCCGCCTGTCGGCCGGAGCCGGAAAAAAAAATGGCGGCCCGGGAGGGCCGCCTAATAAACCACCAAAGGAGGATGGAGGAGTCTGACTGCGATCTCGCAAATCAGTGTTTGCTAATATAATGATCCGCTACTACTCCGTCAAGCCCCTTCCCTGGATTCTGCTCGCCCGCCCATCCCACGAGCCCGGCGCGCGCGCGCGAATCAGGCGGCGACGACAATAAGCGATTGAAATCATTGTCTGAGCTGTTTGGTTCGCCCTCGCTCACGGCAGCTTCAACGCAGCAAACGGCGCCGCAACAGCACCACCGCCAGCGCGTAAGCCGCGAGCGCGTAAGCCGCCACCACCAGCAAATGCGGCCACACGGCGCCGAGCGGCAGTTCGGTCATCAGCGGCCGCACCACCGCCACGCCGTGCGTCAGCGGCAACACCCAGGCGGCCTGCTGGATCAACGCCGGCATCGCGTCCAGCGGAAAGAACACCCCCGAGAGCAGGAACATCGGGGTGAGCACCAGGGTGACGTAATACAAAAAGAAGTCGTAGTTCATCGCCACCGCGGTCATCACCATGGCCATGGACGCGAAGGCCAGCCCCAGCAGAAACACCACCGGCAGCGCCCACAGCGCGGCCCAGCCCTGCACCGCCCCCAGCAGGGCGGCCACCAGCAGGATCGCCGCGGCGCTGAGCAGGCCCTTGCTCGCGGCCCACACCACCTCGCCCAGCGCCACGTCGCCGATGCCGAGCGGCGCGGTGAGGATGCCCTCCCAGGTATGCTGCACCGCCATGCGGGTATAGGCCGAGTACATGGTCTCGAAGCTGGCGGTGTTCATGGCGCTGGCGCACACGATGCCGGAGGCGAGGAACACGATGTAATCGAGCCCGTGCACCTCGCCCACCAGCGCCCCGAAGCCGTAGCCCAGCGCCAGCAGGTAGAGCAGCGGCTCGCCCAGGTTGCCGAGAATGGCGGGGCCGGCGAGCTTGCGCCACACCAGAAAGTTGCGCAGCCAGACCGCCGTCCAACGGCTCGACAACCCGAGCAGTTCCGTCGCGGGGCTAGTCACGCAAGTCCCTGCCCGTGAGCTTGATAAACACGTCCTCCAGGCCGGCCGGGCGGTGCAGGAAACGCAGATCCGCCCGCTGTGATAGCGAGCGCAACAGCGCCGCTTCGTCCTGGGCGTAACAGAAAGCGGTCTCCCCCGCCCGCTCGACGCGCGGCGCGAGGCGCTCACCCTCCTGCGCCAGCCAGGCCGCGAGTCCCGGCCCGTGCACCTCCAGCACGTGGGGCTCGATGTGCTCGCTGATCAGCGCATCGGGCGCACCGCCGGCCAAGATGCGCCCCCGGTCGATGATGGCCAGCTCGTCGCACAGCCGCTGTGCCTCCTCCATATAGTGGGTGGTGAGGATCATGGTGCGGCCCTGGTTGAGCAGGGTTCGCAGGCGTTGCCAGATGAGCTGGCGTGCCTGCGGGTCGAGGCCGGTGGTCGGCTCGTCGAGGATCAGGAGTTCGGGGTCGTTGACCAGCGCGCGCGCCAGGGCGAGGCGCCGGCGCATGCCGCCCGAGAGGGCGTCGATGCGCGCATCGGCCTTCGCCTCCAGCGCCGCGAAGGCGAGCAGTTCGGGCACCCGCGGGCGCAGCGCACGGCGCGAGATGCCGAAGTAGCGGGCGAAGTTGTAGAGGTTTTCGGTGACGGTGAAGTCCGGGTCGAGGCTGTCCTGCTGGGGCACCACCCCCACCCGCGCGCGCATCTCGCGGGCACAGCGCGGCACCGGCAAGCCCAACACCTCGAGCTCGCCCCCGTCGGGCGGCGTGAAGCCGAGCAGCATGCGCAGCGTGGTGGTCTTGCCCGCGCCGTTCGGTCCGAGCAGACCGAAACAGCGCCCCCGCGGGATGGTCAACGCGATTCGATCGACGACCGTCTGGCCGCCGTAGGCCTTGTGCAACCCGCGCGCCCGGACCGCGGGACCCGCGGCTGGCGCCTCAGCCGGCGGGCCGTGCACCATGGGCCCATTCGGCCTGCACGACCTCGCGCAGTCGGTTCAGGCGCCCGTGGAAGAAGTGGTCCGCGTCGCCCAGCCAGCGGTAGGCCGGCCGCTCCACCTGGTGGCGAAACACCCAGTTCGAGACGGCCTCGGGCGGCACGATGTCGTCGCGCCCGCCCTGGATCACCAGGCATGGCGCACCGCATGGCGGCAGCGCCTCGAAGTCGAACAGGTTGACCGGCGGCGCCACCAGCAGCACCCGTTCGGCCTGCACCTGCGGCTGGGCCCGCAACGCGACGTAGGCCCCGAACGAGAACCCCGCCAGCCACAGAGGGGCGGCGGGATGACGCTCGCGCACCCACCGCACCACGGCGAGCACGTCCTCCGTCTCGCCGCGGCCCTGGTCGAAGCGGCCTTGACTGGCGCCGACGCCGCGGAAATTGAAGCGTACTGTGGCGGCCCCCAGGGCGTTGAAGGTGTCCGACAGCATGTGCACCACCTTATTGGCCATGCTGCCGCCATACAGGGGATGGGGGTGGCACACCACCGCGACCGGCGCGCTGCCGTCATAGCCCGCGGGATAAGACTGCATCGCCTCCAGGCTGCCGGCCGGGCCGGGCACCGGACACTCCTGTCCGAGACAGGGGTCCTCCTCCAGGCCGTCGTACAGATGGCGGGCACGCAGCTCCGCCGTGTCGAAATCGTTGCCCATTCGCCTGAGCACTCCTCCATTCTTGCCGCCATTGACGCGCACCTGGCCGCGCCCACGGGCGAAACCGGCCTGCAGCCGATAACGGCATGTGATTATTCAAGATCCGGCGCTATGGATGCGATGGGGTGCGACGGCCTGCGTCTGCAAGACCGCGCACCCCGCCGTGATCGACGGCTGCAAGCCGTTGAGCACCATTGGTCAGGTAGCGAAGAGCGCACCGCGTCGGTCGCTCGCGTGATCTGAGAACGCCGGGATGGCGTTATTCAGACCTGACCTAGAGGCGCAGGCGTTCGACCACGCGCCCGTGAACCAGGTGCTCCTGGATGATCTCTTCCACATCATCCTGGTCCACATAGGTGTACCAAACGCCTTCGGGGTACACGACCACCACCGGGCCCTCCGAGCAACGGTCCAGGCAGCCCGCGGCGTTGACGCGCACCTTCCCTTTGCCCGACAGCCCGAGCTCCTTCACGCGCTTCTTGGCGTACGCACGCGCCTGGAGCGCGCCGCGCTCCGAGCAGCAGGCCGCCCCCTCCTCACGCCGGTTGACGCAGAAGAAGACGTGACGTTGGTAGTACGGCTCGCTCATGCAATGCTCCGATGCCGCCGAGAGGCCGCCCAAAACCGGCCGCCCCAAAAGCCAGCCGCCTAGAGTATAGGATCGGTTTGGCGAAGGACAGGCGGCACCTTGTCGCAGGCTGCTCGCTCGGCTATCGTGCGCGCATGAACACGCGTCAGTATTCCTTTCTCGACCACTTGATCGGCAACCTCGACATGGGGCTGCGCACCCTCACCGGCAGCACGCCGCCGCACCGCCCGAGCCCCGCCACGGGACACGCCGAGACGCCGCTCGCGCCGCACCTGCGCGCCCATGTGGGGCGGCTGATGCGCGTCAATCACGCCGGCGAAGTGGCGGCGCAAGGCCTGTATCAGGGCCAGGCCCTGGTGGCGCGACGCGAGGCGCTGCGCGAGCACCTGGAACACGCGGCGCAAGAAGAGAACGATCACCTGGGCTGGTGCCGTGAACGTGCCGCCGAATGCGGCGAACGCACCAGCCTGCTCGATCCGGCCTGGTATGCGGGCGCCTTGGCCATCGGCGCGGCGGCGGGGCTGGCGGGCGACCGCTGGAGCCTGGGCTTCGTGGCGGAGACCGAGCGGCAGGTGGGGCGGCACCTCGAGCACCATATGAGCCAGGTTCCGCCGGAGGATCAGCGCAGCCACGCGGTGCTGGCGCAGATGCACGCGGACGAGGCGCGCCACGGCGCCGAGGCGATGCGCGCCGGCGGCCGCGAGCTACCCCGGCCGGTGCGCTGGCTGATGGGGCTGAGTTCCAAGGTGATGACGCGCACGGCCTATTGGATCTGAGCCGCAAGCCCGCCCGGACGGCGCGCTTCCCGGCTCCGCGTGCCGGCTATCCGCCGGTGGCGCAATGCGCTGCGCTTATTGCGCCCTACCACCCACATACAACAGAGGCGCGCGGATCACGAAGCATCGTGCTCGTGTCCCGCGCGCCTTCTTTTAGGCAGGCCTTACCGCGGCCTCAGGCGTCCTTGGGCATCTTGGCGATGTTGCGGCCCGAGAACATCTCCAGCATTTCGCGCCGCAGGCGCTTGCGGATCGACGCCGCCTCGCGCGGCGACAGTTCCGCCGCCTCCACGCCGAACAGATAATTGTCCAAATCCAGGTCCTTCAGGATCATCTTGGTGTGGAAGATGTTCTCCTGATAGACGTTCACGTCGATCATCTGATACAGCGCCTTGGTGTCTTCGGCGATGAAGTTCTGGATCGAGTTGATCTTGTGGTCGATGAAGTGCTTCTTGCCCTTCACGTCGCGCGTAAAGCCCCGCACCCGGTAGTCCATGATGACGATGTCCGAGTCGAAGCTGTGGATCAGGTAGTTGAGCGCCTTGAGCGGTGAGATCACGCCGCAGGTCGACACGTCGATGTCCGCGCGGAAAGTGCTCACGCCGTTCTCGGGATGGCTCTCCGGATAGGTGTGCACCGTGATGTGGCTCTTGTCCAGGTGCCCCACCACGGCGTCGGGCAGCGGGCCGGGCGACTCGCTGTCGAAGCCTTCGGATTGGGCCAGCGGCTCCTCGGAGATGAGCATGGTGACGCTGGCGCCCTGGGGATCGTAGTCCTGGTGGGCGATATTGAGGATGTTGGCGCCGATGATGCGCGCCACCTCGGTGAGGATATGGGTCAAGCGCTGCGCGTTGTACTCCTCATCGATGTACTCGATGTAAGCCGCGCGCTGCGCGGACGTCTGCGCATAGCAGATGTCGTAGATGTTGAAGCTCAACGACTTGGTCAGATTGTTGAAACCATGCAGTTTCAGCTTGTTGAGCGGCTTGACCAACGACGCCACCTCCTCTTCCCGAAAGGCCCGGACCTCACCGGGCGTATATGCTGAACCGCGCCGGCCCTGCGCGCGAACCGCGTATTATTACTGATTTCGTGCCAGAGGGGGGTGAAAAATTAGCTGCACCAGATTGGCGTCCGGGTCCAGGCAGTAGAAGCTGCGGGCCCCGTCGCGATGCGTGCGCGGCGCGGTCTTGATGGTGACGCCGCGCGCGACCAGGAAGTCGTGCCAAGCATCGACGTCCTCGGGCCGCGCGAGGATGAAGCCGATGTGATCCAGGCGCTGGCGGCCCTGCGCCGGGGCCGGCGCGCGGTGCAGGGCGAGGTTGTCGTTGCCCGAGGTGAGATAGACGTTGTCCGCATCGGGCCGCCACTCCACCGCCATGCCCATCAGATCGACGTAGAAGCGCTCGCAGCCCTCGAAGTCCTCCACGAACAGGGCCACGTGCCGCAGGCCGGCGGTCGCCGGCGGGCGTTCAGTCGCCATCGCCCACCTCCCGAATCTCGTAATCGTGGGTGATCTCCACCCCGCCCCGCGCGAGCATGATGCTGGCGGAACAATATTTCTCGGCGGACAGCTCCACGGCGCGACGCACCGGCGCCTCCTTCAGGTCCCGCCCGGTGACGACGAAGTGCACGTGAATGCGGGTGAAGACCTTGGGCTGAGAGTCGGCGCGCTCGGCGGCGAGCTCGGCCACGCAATCGGTGACCGCTTGGCGCTGCTTGCGGAGGATAGCCATCACGTCGAACGAGGTGCAACCGCCCAAACCGAGCAGCATCATCTCCATCGGGCGGATGCCGAGATTGCGCCCCCCGGCCTCGGGGGGACCCTCCATCAATACGGTATGGCCGCTGCCCGACTCGCCAAGGAACGCCATCCCCTCGACCCATTTGATACGCGCCTTCACGTGACCCACCTCCCAAAAAATGGATACCGTAGCATATACGCCCGGCTTCGCTTGCCTCGGCTGGAGGCGCTTGATATATCTAACGCCCTGCTACGGGCCATCAGCGAAGGAACAGCATGGGCGATACGATCTCGATGGAAGCGAGCAGTCAGTCCCTGACGCGTTTTCTGGACCACTGCCATCGCAAACACTACCCCTCCAAGAGCGTAATCATCTACGCCGGCGGCACGCCGGACGTCCTTTATTACGTGATCTCGGGATCGGTCACCGTGCTGATCGAGGACGAGGACGGCCATGAGATCGTGTTGGCCTACCTGAACGCCGGCGACT
The DNA here is from genome assembly GCA_013348725.1 of Ectothiorhodospiraceae bacterium 2226. NCBI lineage: Bacteria > Pseudomonadati > Pseudomonadota > Gammaproteobacteria > Chromatiales > Ectothiorhodospiraceae > Ectothiorhodospiraceae bacterium 2226. Next base: position 2,137,978 of record CP054689.1, on the reverse strand, counting down.
TCTTCGGCGAGATGGGCCTGTTCTCCGACCAACCGCAGCGCAGCGCCTGGGTGCGGGCACGCACCCCGTGCGAGATTGCGGAAATCAGCTACACCAAGTTCCGCCAGCTCGCCTCCGAGTTCCCCGACATCATCTTCTCCATGGCCGGCCAGATGGCCACGCGCCTGCGCAACACCAGCCGCAAGGTCAGCGACCTCGCCTTCATGGACGTGTCGGGCCGCGTCGCGCGCACCCTACTGGATCTTGCGCGCCAGCCCGACGCCATGACGCACCCCGACGGCATGCAGATCCGCATCACCCGTCAGGAGATCGGCCGCATCGTCGGCTGTTCGCGCGAAATGGTCGGCCGCGTGCTGAAGACCATGGAAGAGCAGAATCTGATCTCCTGCAAGGGCAAGACCATGGTGGTGTATGGTACGCGCTGAGGCGTGTACCGCCGCGCCGCGGCGTCCTGACTGCTTGAAATAGGGCTGTGCTGCCCGCTTGACGCACAGCGCCCGGCGGATGTCCGGGCGCGGCGACGCTGAATCAAACGCCTGCGTGCTTGATTCGCGACCTGCCTCGCACTAGCAAGCTGTCGCTCAACCGCCTGGCCCTCAGGCCTGCAACCCGAACAACTCGCCCAGCGCCACACCCGGTTCGGGCGCGCGCATGAAGGCCTCCCCGACCAGAAAGGCGTTGACGCCGTTGCGGCGCAGCAGCGCGACGTCGTCCGGCGTGTGAATGCCGCTCTCGCTCACCACGATGCGGTTGCTCGGCACGTCCTTCAGCAACTCCAGCGTCGTCTCCAGGCGCGTCTCGAAGGTACGCAGGTTGCGGTTGTTGATGCCGATCAGCGGCGTGCCGAGCTTCAGTGCCCGCTCCAACTCCTCGCCGTCGTGCACCTCGACCAGCACGTCCATCTCGAGGTGATAGGCAAGGTCGGCGAGTTCCTTCATCAAGGCATCGCCGAGCGCTGCCACGATGAGCAGGATGGCGTCGGCGCCCAGCACGCGCGCCTCGTACACCTGATAGGCGTCGACGATGAAGTCCTTACGCAGCACCGGTAGCGGACACGCCGCCTTGGCCTGCTGCAGGTACTCGTCGGCGCCCTGGAAGAAATCCCGGTCGGTGAGCACCGAGAGGCAGGTGGCCCCAGCGCGCGCGTAGGCTGCGGCGATGGCGGCCGGATCGAAGTGGGGGCGGATGACGCCCTTGCTGGGCGAGGCCTTCTTCACCTCGGCGATGACCGCCGGCTGGTGGAGGTTGATGCGCGCCTCGATGGCGGCCACGAATTCGCGCGAGCCGGGCAGGTGCTGCACCCGCTTGCTCAGCTCCTTCATCGATACCCGCTCGGCCCGCTCGGCGACCTCCTCCGCCTTGCGGCGCAGGATGGTCTTGAGTATGTCGCCCTCGTTCATGCGCCGCTCGCCGCCGGCTGATCGCTCCCCGCAAGGGCCTGCGATCGTGCCACCAGCCCCTGCAGCACGGCCCGCGCCGCACCGCTCGCGATGACCTCCTGCGCGCGCGCAACGCCATCGGCCAGGGTCGCCGCACAGCCGGCCGCATAAATCGCCGCGCCCGCGTTGAGCACAACCACGTCGCGCGCCGGGCCCGGCTGGTTGTCCAACACCGCGTTCACGCGCGCCAGCGACTCTTGCACGTCGGCCACGGTCAGCGCCTCCACCGGGGCGGCCTGCAACTCGAAGTCGGCGGGACGCACGCTGTAAGTGGAGATCGCGCCATCCTTGAGTTCCGCGATGTAGGTCTCGCCGCTCAAGCTGATTTCGTCCATACCGTCGGCGGCGTGCACCACCAGCACATGCCGGCTGCCCAGACGCTGCAGTACCTGCGCGAGCGGCTCCAGCAAGGCGCGGTCGTATACGCCGAGGACTTGATTCTTGGCGCCCGCGGGATTGGTGAGCGGGCCGAGCACGTTGAATACCGTGCGCACGCCCATCTCGCGGCGCGGCCCGATGGCGTACTTCATCGCGCCGTGGTGGCGCGGGGCGAACATGAAACCGACGCCGACCTCCTCCACGCACTGCGCGACCGCCGCCGGCCCGAGGTCCAGGTTGACGCCCGCGGCCTCCAACACGTCCGCGCTGCCGCAGCGGCTGGAGACGGAGCGGTTGCCGTGCTTGGCCACCTTGGCACCGGCCGCCGCCGCCACGAAGGCGCTGGCGGTAGAAATATTGAAGGTGCAGACCCCGTCCCCGCCGGTGCCGCAGGTATCCACCAGGTGCTCGGAATTGATACCTACCGGCGTCGCCAGCTCGCGCATCACCCGCGCGGCGCCGGCGATCTCGTCCACCGTTTCGCCCTTCATGCGCAGGCCGATGAGGAAGCCGCCGATCTGCGCGGGGGTGGCGCCGCCGGTCATGACCGTGCGCATCACCTCGGCCATCTCCTCCGCGGTGAGGTCGCGCCGTTCGGTGACGGCGCGTATCGCGCGCTGCATATCCATAATCGTGCTCGTATTCAAGTCGGAAGCGGAACCTTACCGCGCCAGGAAATTGCGTAGCAAGTCGTGGCCGTGCCGGGTCAGGATGGATTCGGGATGAAACTGTACCCCCTCGATGGGCAAGGTGCGGTGACGCACGCCCATGATCTCGTCGCGCGCACCGTCCGACAGCTCGGTCCACGCGGTGACCTCCAGACACTCAGGCAGACTCGCCTGCTCGATCACCAGCGAGTGATAGCGCGTCGCCTCGAGCGGATTGGGCAGTCCGCGGAACACGCCGATGTCGTGGTGATACACCGGCGAGGTCTTACCGTGCATGATTTCGCGGGCACGCACCACCTTGCCGCCGAAGGCCTGGCCGATGGCCTGGTGGCCGAGGCAGACGCCGAGGATCGGCACCTGGGCGCCCAACTCGCGGATCACATCCAGCGACACGCCGGCCTCATTGGGGGTGCAGGGGCCGGGCGAGATCACGATGCGGCTGGGCTGCAGGCGCCGCACCTCGTCCACCGTGATCTGATCGTTGCGGTGCACGGCGACCTCTTCGCCCAGCTCGCCGAAATACTGGACCAGGTTGTAGGTGAAGGAGTCGTAGTTGTCGATCATCAGCAGCATGCGTGCACCCGAGCTGGACGCTGGCCAGCCGCTTCCCAGGAAAAAAGAATCGCGCATTGTCTCGCGAAATGTCCTCGGGCGAAAGCCTGGGCACGTCGGCGCCGAGGCGCCCGCTGGGGGCGTGCGGGGTCGCTTAGGGCCACGGCGTAAGTCAGAGCGCATCTCCCCGCGCATGGTGGCGTCGCGGACAGCTTCCGCCGCCGTCCCGAACACGAATCATGCGTCCAACACCATGATCTTTCTGATCGCCACCGGGAACCCTTTATTCTTCCTATAGTTGGCTTGGGGCGCAAATATCGACTACCGCGCACAGCCGAACAGGAGGGAACGCGATGGCCGTCGCCAAGGATCCGGAATTGGTCACCCACGTCATCACCATGAGCGACGAACTCGGGAAACACCTAGCGGAGCTGCAGAAGTTTTCCGCGCAGACCACCACGGTCTGCAGCGACACCGCGGCGCTGTTGATGCCGGCGGCCATGGACGATGCCGCGGAGTGCAGGGACCTTGCCGCGCGGGCGCTCGAACTGGCCGCCCAGTTCGCGAACAAAGGCATGGATCTCGGCTTTCAGTTTGCCAGCCGCGGCATGGAACTGGGCTACGAGTTCGCCTCGCGGGGTGAAGAAGTGGGGCCGATGGCAAATCGCATCCTGTTTATGGCCACGCAGGTCGGTGTCATGGCCGATCGCATTGGCGAGATGTCCGACCGCATTTTGTTCATGGCGAACCAGATTGGCGAGTTCGGCGACCGCATCGTCTACGTCTCGCAACTGGTCGTCTATACGGAGCAGTTGATCATCAATGCCGGCGTGCTGGTGACAGAAGTCATACGCATCATCGCGGATCTGATGTTGGGTCTGACGGCCCTGGTAGCCGACCAAGAGGCCTATTTCCAGCAGCGCGCGGCGCACGCGGGCGCCACCCAGACGCTGCCGCTGATCTACGACAACATGAACCTCATGCTCCGCAACATGCACGAGTACTCATTGACGGCATTGAAAAATCAGGCGCGCAACCGGGAAGACGAACTTCGTGTTCGAGAACTGCAAGTAAAGCTCCGGGAAAACACCCTCAGCGCCAACGCGTGCTTCTGCCCGTGTTTCTGTATCGACCAGCCCGGCAACGACGGTCCTCGGCCGCAGGCGCGAAAGACACAGGAGTAGCCACTGGCGGCGGGCGCCCGGCGGTCTAGCGCTCGCCTTGCCCGTCCAAACCCGCCTCGGCAACGTGTGCGCGACCCCGACCGCGAGCACGAGCGGCGCGGCGCGGCGCGGCGAAGCTGAACGCCGGATGAGGCGCTTCAGCGGCGCGCGGACAGGCCCGCCTCGGCTAGCGCTACCGCGCGGAACATCGCGCGCGCCTTGTTCATAGTCTCCTCCCACTCGCGCGTCGGATCGGAGTCGGCGACGATGCCGGCACCCGCCTGCACGTGCAGGGTGCCGTCCTTGATCACGGCGGTGCGGATCGCGATGGCGGTGTCCATGTTGCCGCCCCAGCCGAGATAGCCCACCGCGCCGGCGTACACGCTGCGCTTGACCGGCTCGAGCTCGTCGATGATCTCCATGGCGCGGATCTTGGGCGCCCCGCTCACAGTGCCCGCGGGAAAGGTGGCGCGCAGCACGTCCAGCGCCGACTGACCGGCGCGCAAGCGCCCGACCACGTTGGACACGATGTGCATCACGTGCGAGTACCGCTCGATGGTCATCCGCTCGGTGAGGTGCACGCTGCCGATGTCGGCGATGCGCCCCACGTCGTTGCGGCCGAGATCGATGAGCATGAGGTGCTCGGCCAGCTCCTTCGCGTCGGCCAGCAGATCCAGCTCCAGGGCGCGGTCCTCTTCGTCACTCTTGCCGCGTGGGCGCGTGCCGGCAATCGGGCGCACGGTGACCTCGCCCTCCTCCAGGCGCACCAGGATTTCCGGGGAGGAACCCACGATGTGGAAGTCCTCGAGATCGAGGTAATACATGTACGGCGAGGGATTGAGGCCGCGCAACGCGCGGTAAAGGTCCAAGGGCCGGGCACGCAGCGGCACCGACAGGCGCTGCGAGAGCACCACCTGCATCACGTCGCCCGCGGCGATGTACTCCTTGGCCCGGCGCACCGCCGCCTCGAAGCCGTCCTGCGTGAAACCCGACACGAAATCGCTCTCGCCCACCTCGGCGGGAGGTAGCACGGCATGGGCGGGGAGCGGCGCATCCATTTGCGCCACGAGGTCGTCGAGCCGCGCCTCGGCGCGCGCATAGGCATCCGGGGCGCCAGGACCGGGACCGGGGTCGGCGTGCACGATGAGGTGGGCGCGGCCGCTCAGGTTGTCGAACACCACCAGTTCGTCGGAGACCATCAGGAGGATGTCGGGGGTCTCCAGGCGATCGGGCAGGTCGCAGTGGGCAAGCCGCGGCTCGACATAGCGCACGGTGTCGTAGCCGAAGTAGCCCATCAGCCCGCCCGTGTAGCGCAGCGGCCCCGCCACGGGCGCCACCCGGTAGCGCGCGGCGAAGGCTTCGATCCAGGCCAGCGGGTCGGCCACGCGTTCGCGCTCCGTCTCCCGGCCCGCGACATGCACCGTGACCTCAGGACCGCGCACGCGCAGCACGGTGCTGCACGGCAGGCCGATGATGGAATAGCGGCCCCACTTCTCCCCGCCCTGTACCGATTCGAGCAAATAGGAGTACGGGCCGGCGGCCAGCTTCAGGTAGGTGGACAGCGGCGTGTCGAGATCGGCGAAGATCTCGCGCACGACAGGAATACGGTTATAGCCCTGGGCGGCGAGGGCGTCGAATTCAGCAGCATTCATGAGGGTGTCCTGCGGTTGCGACGTACGAGGCGATGGCGACGGTTCGACTCACCGCCGCCATCGCCCGCCTCGCCGCTGCATCCGCCGGACCATCATCGACTGCCTCAGGCCTGCGCCGCGCGCGCCGGCGCCCCGCCCAACAGGCCTTCGAGCTCGGCCATGGAATCGATGACCGCGTCCGGCTCGGCATCGCGGATGTCGCGCCCGTGGTTGTAGCCGTAGCTCATGCACACGATCTGGAAGCCCGCCGCGCGCGCGGCCTTCACGTCGCTCACCGAGTCGCCCACCATCAGCGCCTCGCCCGGCTCCACGCGGAAGAACTGCGCCGCGTGCAGCAGGGGCATCGGGTCCGGCTTCTTGCGCGGCAGCGTGTCGCCGGACAGCACGATGGAGAAGCGGTCGAAGACGCCGAGATCCTTCAGCAACGGTTCGGTGAACTGGGCCGCCTTGTTGGTGACGCAGCCGAGCGGATAGCCGGCCCGCTGCAGATAATCCAGGCCCTCCATCACGCCGGGATAGAGCCGGCTGCGCTTGCTGGTGTTGTCGGCATACAGCGCCATGAAGATCGGATAGGCCTGCTGATACTCGGCCTCGTCGGGTTCGCCGTCGAGCTGACCGATCAGGGCGCGGCGCACTAGGCGCTCCACCCCGTTGCCCACCCACTCCCGCACCTTGGCATCGCCGTGGGGCGGACGCCCGAGGCGCTGCATCATCTGGTCGACGCAATACGCGAGGTCCGGCACGCTGTCCACCAGCGTGCCGTCCACGTCGATGAGGACCATCTTCGGTTTGCGCAACCCCATGCTACTTGCGCGCGCCCTCGAGCTGCTCGCGCATGGCGCGCACCACGCTGTCGTAGCGGTGCGCATCGCCGTCCTGGCCCGCGTTGAAGATGGCCGAACCGGCGACGAAGGTGTCGGCGCCCGCCTCGGCGATCTCGCGGATGTTGTCGACCTTCACGCCGCCGTCGATCTCCAGGCGGATGTTACGGCCGCTCTCGTCGATCATGCGGCGCGCCTCGCGCAGCTTGTCGAGCGTGGCGGGGATGAAGCTCTGGCCGCCGAAGCCGGGGTTCACCGACATCAACAGCACCATATCCACCTTGTCCATGACGTACTTGAGATAGTCGAGCGGTGTGGCGGGGTTGAACACCAGGCCGGACTTGCAGCCGTTGTCACGGATGAGCTGCAGGCTGCGGTCGATGTGATCCGAGGCCTCGGGGTGGAAGGTGATGTAGGTCGCGCCGGCCTTGGCGAAGTCCGGGATGATGCGATCGACGGGCTTGACCATCAGGTGCACGTCGATGTCGGCCGTGATGCCGTCCTTGCGCAGGGCTTCGCACACCAGCGGGCCGATGGTCAGGTTCGGCACGTAGTGATTGTCCATCACGTCGAAGTGGACGATGTCGGCGCCGGACGCCAGGACGTTGTTCACCTCTTCGCCCAGGCGAGCGAAATTGGCCGACAGGATGGACGGCGCGATCTTGTAGTCTGCCATGCGATGGCCCTCTAAAGTCATTCGAGCCCCGGCCGCAACAGGTCGGGACGCCCCAAAAGAACACCACACTTTACCGCAACCGCGCGGCACCTGCCTACCCCGCGCCGGCGCCGCTATACTGGCGCCTGCGCCACACGCGCGGCCGCACGCGATGCCGCTACGCCAGAACAACAAACCGGAGGTTCCATGTCCCTCGCCATCACGCTGCACGTCCTGGCCGCCATCCTCTGGGTGGGCGGCATGTTCTTCGCCTATATGTGCCTGCGGCCCGTGGCCGCCACCCTGCTCGAACCGGCGCAGCGCCTGCCGCTGTGGAGCCAGGTGTTCGGGCGCTTCTTTCCCTGGGTGTGGGCGAGCGTGATCGCGCTGCCGGCGACCGGCTTCTACATGATCTTCGCGGTGTTCGGCGGGATGGGCAACGTGGGGCTGTACGTGCACGCCATGACCGGCCTGGGGATCGTGATGATCATGATCTACCTGCACGTCTACTTCGCGCCCTACCGCCGCCTGCAGCGCGCGGTGGCGGCGGCGGATTGGCCCGCGGGCGGCAAGGCCCTGGGGCAGATCCGCTTCCTGGTGGGCCTGAACCTGATCCTGGGGCTGGTCACGGCGGCCATCGCCACCGGCGGACCGTACCTGTACTAGGCAGTCTTCACTAGAAGGCGGTCGGAACGGGAGATGGTTCGAACATGGGGCAGGGACGCCTCACCCGCACACCGATACACCACCCGTCAGAACCAGTACCCGAACCGCACCATGTGGAAGTTGATGCCGGGGTTGGGGTGCTTGATGCCGCCGTTGGAGAAGTGGATGAGGCGGTAGCCCACCTCGCCGTTGGCGCGCGCGCCGAAGCGTAGTCCCACGCCCACCAGGTCGCCGAACTGAAACGAGGTCGACATGTCGCGCCCGCCGATGCGCGGGCTGGACAGGAGGTGCGCCCCCACGGCGGCCTCCACGTAAGGCACGGTGCGCCCGGAACGCGCCAGCCGCAGCACCGGCGTCAGGCCGACGTCGTGGCCCGGCTGCGGCCGCTGGCGGTGCTCCCACTGGCCGACGGCGAACTCCAGGTGCGGCTGAAAGGACCAGCGGCTGCCCTGCCAGACGGACCAGCGGGGCAGGTCCCAGTGCAGCGCGAGGCGCTGCATCTGCGCCTCCCCTTCCCAGCTGTCGGCGCCGACCACGGTCAGGCCGTCCATTCCCCATGGCCCCTGCGCCGCCGCGTCCCCGGCGAGCAGCAGGGCCGCCGCCACGATCCCCCATTTGGCACGGTTCATCTCGCCCCCCTTCCTTGAGTCGCGCCCAACTCAAGAATGGCAGACTCGGGGCAAGATGCATGCCGTCCAGATCTGCCGCACGGATGTGATGCGCGTCACATTCTGCGCGCGAGCGAGCCCGCCGCGCAAGCGGCGTGGAGCGACGGGGATAGAGAGCTAACCGACTGAGATAACGGGCGAACCCGGTTCGCTTAGCGCCGCGGCCCGGCCAGCCAGAACCACCACACGATGCCGCCGATCAGCGCCAGCCCGCCGAGATTGACCAGCCAGTCCATCAGACCCGCTCCTGGGGCTGGAAGAAGCGCAGGCGGTTGGCGTTGGTCACCACCGTGACCGAGGACAGCGCCATGGCCGCGCCGGCGATCATGGGGTTGAGCAACAGGCCGGTGGCGGGCCAGAGCACGCCGGCGGCGATGGGGATACTGAGGGTGTTGTACATGAAGGCGCCGAATAGGTTCTGCTTGATGTTGCGCACCGTGGCGCGGGAGATGGCAATGGCGTCCACCACCCCGTGCAGGGAGCCGCGCATCAGGGTGATGTCAGCCGACTCGATGGCGACATCGGTGCCGGTGCCGATGGCGAAGCCCACATCGGCGCGCGCCAGCGCGGGCGCGTCGTTGATGCCGTCGCCCACCATGGCCACCACCTCGCCGCGTCCCTGCAACTCGGCCACCTTGTCCGACTTGTCCTGCGGCAGCACCTCGGCGAACACCTCGTCGATACCGACCTCGCGCGCCACCGCCTCGGCCGTCTCGCGCCGGTCGCCGGTAACCATCACCACCTTGAGACCCAGCCGGTGCAGGCGCGCGATGGCCGCCTTGGAGTCGTCCTTCACCGGATCGGCCACCGCCACCAGGCCGGCCGCGCGCCCGTCCACCGCGAGGAACATGGGCGTGGCGCCCCGGCCGGCCAGGGCAAGCGCCTGCTCGCGCAGGTGGCCGAGGTCCACGCCCCGCTCACGCATCAGGCGCTCGTTGCCGAACAGCGCGGCGCGGCCCTCGACGCGGGCCGCCACGCCGTGCCCGGCAATGGCCTCGAAGGCCTCGCCGGCCGGCGCCTCCAAGCCGCGGTCCTGCGCGGCGGCGAGCACGGCCTCGGCCAGCGGGTGCTCCGAGCCGCGCTCCACGCCGGCGGCCAGGCGCAGCACCTCGGCCTCCTCGAACCCGGGCGCGGCGATGATCTCGGTGACGCGCGGCTGCCCCGCCGTGACGGTGCCGGTCTTGTCCAGCATCACCGCCGTGAGCCGGCGCGCCTGCTGCAGCGCCCCGCCGTGGCGAATGAGCACGCCCGACTCGGCGCCCTTGCCCACCCCGACCATCAGCGAGATGGGCGTGGCGAGCCCCAACGCGCAGGGGCACGCGATGATGAGCACCGTCATGGTGGTGACCAGCATGAACGGCGCGCGCGGCTCGGGGCCGAGGTTGTACCAGACCAGTAGCGTGATCACCGCGATGATGAGCACCGTCGGCACGAACACGGCAGAGACTTTGTCGACCAGGCGCGCGATGGGCGGCTTGGAGCTCTGCGCCTGACGCACCATGTCCACGATGCGCGCCAGCGCCGTGTCGCGACCGATATGCGTCGTGCGAAACAGAAAGGTACCGGACTTGTTGAGCGTCCCGCCGATGACGGTATCGCCGCTGCCCTTGGCCACCGGCAGCGGCTCGCCGGTCAGCATGGACTCGTCCAGCGCCGAGGCGCCGTCCAGGATCACCCCGTCCAGCGGCACCTTCTCGCCGGGGCGCACCCGCACCGTCTCGCCGAGCCCCACCTCGGCGATGGGCACGTCCTGCTCCTTGCCGTCGCGGATCACGCGCGCGGTCTTGGGCTGCAGGCCGATCAGGCGGCGGATGGCTTCGGAGGTGCGCCCGCGCGCGCGCAGCTCCAGCGCACCGCCCAGACTCACCAGGGCGATGATGATGGCGGCCGCTTCGAAGTACGGGTGACGCGCCTCGGCCGGCACCAGGCCGGGAAACAAGACGATCAGCGTCGAGTAGACCCACGCGCTGCCGGTGCCCAAGGCGATCAGCGTGTCCATGTTCGCGCTGTGCGACCAAAACGCCTTCCACGCGCCGGTGAAGAAGCGCTGCCCCGGCCCAGCCAGCACGTACAGGGTGAGCAGGCTCATCACGCCCCAGAACAGGCGCCCGGCGCCCGTCTCCAGGGTCGGGAACCAGTGCAGCATGTCGCCCGTCATCAGGAAGGCGCCGATGGCCCCCGCAATGGCGACGTCGCGCAGCAGGCGCTTGTAGCGGGCCTGTTCCTCGGCCTCCTTGGCTTCCTCGTCGGCCGCCGTACGCAGCTCGGCCGCCTCGTAGCCCGCCTTGACCACTGCCTCGATGAGCGAGGGCACCGGCGCATGGCCCTTCACCTGCGCGGTGTGCTCGCCGAAGTTGACGGTCACCTCGTCGACCCCCGGCACGGCGTTCAAGGCCCGCTCCACGCTGGCCACGCAGCCCGCGCAACTCATGCCGCCCACCGACAGGCGCACCACGCGCGCCCCCTCGGGGCCGCTCAGCCCGGCGGCGGGTTCCTCGTAGCGATCCTCGACTGTCTGCTGCATGGCTACCGTCTGTACCCCGTATAATGAACGCCCCACCGGATTCAATATGAGAGCGCCCGTGTCCGAAACAAGCCTCACCATCGACCTGCGCGAGCGCGGCGAGCTGCCGCCACACGCCTACGCCTTTTACCGGCTGCGCGAGTTGGCGCCGGGCCAGCAGGCCCGGGTACTCGCCGACGAGGAGCCGCGCCTCATCATGGAGAGCGTGAGCCTGCAGCTACGCCACCACATCCACTGGGAAGTGGTCGAGCAAGGCCCGCCGCTGTGGACGGTGCTGGTACGCCCCCGCGACGAAGTGGCGGCCCGCACGCTCATGGACCTGCTCGCGCGCGACCATGAGCGGCTCGACAAGTTGTTCGCCCAGGCGCTGCACAAGGTCAATGCCGGCGACGTGGCCGGCGCCGCGCCGCTGCTCAAGGAGTTCGCCACCGGGCTGCAGCGCCACCTGCACGCCGAGGACGAAATCCTCGCGCCCGCCTTCGTCGGACCGCGCGACCCGAGCGGCAGCGACCCCACCTCCACCATGCTGCGCGAGCACCGCGACATCCGCGAGCAGGTGGTATTGCTCGAGTCCTATTTCGACGACGACGCGCTGCCCGAACCGAGCGAAGTGGCGCCGTTCTTCGGCATCCTCTCCGGCGTCCTCGCCAAACATGAGACCCGCGAGGAACTGAACCTGTTCCCGCAATGGGATATGGCCCTCAAGAAGGGGCTGGACGAGGCCGGACGCGACGCCCTGGTGGAGCGCATCCGCGCCATCCTCGAAGGGCGCGAGGCCTAAGGGCCGATCGGCGCCTCTCGCCCGGCCCTTTGTGCCGGGCGCATCCTGGCCCGGCCCCTGCGGGCGCGCTTCGCGCGACCGAATCCGCTCCCGTCGGATTCGTCTCGGAGGGAGAGGAAGAGGCGTAGGGCGCATTAAGCGACAGCGCAATGCGCCGGCTGCGCTTGTGGCCGGCACACAGGGCGCACAGTCGGCACCTCGAGCCTCGCGCACCACGCCTCATACGCAAGCGCCGTCGCGGCCGCGAGGCCCCTGGCGCAATGCGCTGCGCTTATTGCGCCCTACGCCGCGATGGCGTCGCGCACCCGCTCGAGCCGCTGGCGCACCTCCATACCGAGCTTGGTGATCTCATCGCGCCCGACCAGGTGCAGCACGGCCTCGGGGTCCATGAACCCGACCGTCACCGAGCCGTTTTCCTCCTCGCGCACGATCACGTTACAAGGCAGCAGCAGGCCGATGTCGGGTTCGGCGTCCAGCGCCTGGTTGGCCAGGCTCGGGTTGCAGGCGCCGAGGATCTTGTAAGGCCGCTTCTCGATGTTCAGCTTGGCCTTCAAGGTCGCCTTGACGTCGATCTCCGTCAGCACACCGAAACCCTCGCCCTTGAGCGCCTCGGTCACCCGCTGCACCGCGTCGTCGAAGCTGGTGTTCAGGTTCACATCGAATCCGTACATGCCTTCTCCTTATCGTGTGACAGTCACATGCAGCCGCGCATTGTCGCATACCCGCGCACAGCGCCCGAAACACGCGGCGCGCGCCAAGTCAGCGAGCCCATCCGGGCGAGCCGGGGGTTCTCGGTGTCCCCGGGCGCGCCCGGAGGTCCGCCGCTGGATCAGGGCTCGACCGGCATGTCCTCCATGCCGGGCATCCACATCGGCCCCATGCCCGGGCCCATCATGCCCATGCCTGAACCCATGCCGCCGCCCATCATGCCGCCGGGCCCCATCATGCCCATGCCGCCCATTCCACCCTGGCCCATCATGCCCATGCCGGGGCCGCCCATCATTCCGCCAGAGCCCATCATGCCCATGCCGCTCGCGCGCATCTCGCGCAGCGCCTCGCGCTGCTCGTCGCTGAGCACGGCACGCATCTTGTTCGCCGCCTCCACGCGCGCTTCGATCATGGGCCGCTGCAGTTCGGCGATGCGGGCGTAGGCCTCGCCAATGGCAGCCGGATCGCGCTCCTCGGCGAGCCACAGGTCACGCAGATCCTCGCGCGCCTCCATCAGCTTGCCCTGCGCCTCCCATTGTTCGCGCTGTAGATCGCGCCGGATCTGGCGCATCTGCTGCTGTTGCTCCGCGGTCAGGTTGAGCGCGGCCATCCCCATCCCCTGGCCTTGACCCATGCCGGGGCCCATTTGGCGCTGACCCTCCGGCCCCATGCCGCGCTGGCCCATCATCCCGGGGCGCCCGGGCTCGGCGGGCGCCTGCGCCGCCTGCGCGACCAGCGCCTCATCGCCCAGCGCCGCCGCAGCAAACGGCGCCGCCGCGGCCAACGGTCCTGCCGCCAGGGTCAGCGCCGCGATCGCCCCCATCGTCCACATCGTCCGCATCCTGCTCATGCCGTACCTCCTTCTTGCGTGTACTACCTGCTCCGGTCACGCCTCCTTGGCGGGATAGGCCGCCACCGGCACCGTGACCACCGGGCACGGCGATTGGCGCACCAGCGCCTCCACCGTCGCGCCCATCAACGCGCGCACCACCAGTCCCTTGCGGCGCGCGCCGATTACCACCAAATCGACATCCTCGCGCCCCCCCCAGCGCAGCAGGGCCTCGGCCGGGAGCGGCTCCTCGACCACCACCGAGACCGTGCCGAGTTCACGCAGCTCGGCCGGCACCAGGCGCCACAGACGCGCCTCCAGTCCTTCCTTGAGGATGTCCGTGTAGTCCTGGCGCGCGGCGATGTTCAGCCCTTCCAGCGCATGCACCAGCGTCAAGCGCGCGCCGTGCTTGCTGGCCAGCATCAGGGCGTACTCCATGATGGGCCCATCGGTCTCCGGATCGAACTGCACCCCCACCACCACATGCTCCAGGCGGCTGTTGAGGTGCTGCTTGTCCGGGCGCGCCATGGTGAGCAGCGGAGCGGGCAGACTGCGCAGCAGCCCTTCCGCGGTGGAACCGAGCAACCAGCGGCGCAGCCCCTGGCGGCCGTGCGTCGCCATCACCACCAGGTCCGCCGACCAGCGCTGCGCGAACTCGCGCACCGCTGGCGCCACCGGCCCCTCCACCACGGCCAACTCCGCCGGGACTTCGGCCGCCTCGGCGCGCGCCCGCAGAGCGCCGAGCTTGGCATCCGCCTCGCGGCGCACGCTGCGATACAGCTCGTCCAGATCCAGCGTCTCGCTGTAGACCCCTGCAAGCTGCGCATACAGGGAATGCAGAAAGGCGACCCGCGCCTTGAGCCGCTGCGCGAGCTGCAGCGCATACTCGGCCGCCGCCTCCGACGCGGGGCTGAAGTCGACCGGACAAACGATGCGCTCGATCTGTTTCATCACAACCTCCTTCCACACGTGCCCGGAACTGCCGGCTCCACCACGGAGGCGCCGCCCCGGCCGCGATCAGCATGTTGGCACAGCATAGGCGCCCGCAGGCGATGTTTCTTGAGGCGCCGCAAGCGCCTCAAAATATGCCTGCCTCGCGCTGCAGCGTGCGGATGTAGACGATGATCTGCGCCATATCCTCGACCTCCAGGCCCTCGACCGGCGGCATATCGCCGAACTCCCAATGGTGCGCGCGCACGCCGTCGCGCATGGCGATGAAGAAGGCGAGGTCCGAATGGTGACTCGGCTCGTAGACCTTGTGCACCAGCGGCGGCCCCTGATCGGTGCCGCTGCCCCGCACGCCGTGACACACCACGCAGTTGTTCTCGAACAGGCTCTGGCCGCGCGCGAGATCGGGCACGAACTCGGCTTCCTGCTGCGCGTGTTGCGCCTGATTCGCACCCGATGCCGCAGGCGGTGCGCTCGCCGTCTCCTCCGACTGGCCGCAGCCCGCCAACAGCAGCGCGCCCGCCACCACGGCGCCCCAGATAAGTGTCTTGCTCAATGTCGTCTCCCGGTTTCCCCGCGCGCGCGTGCGCGCTGATCGATTTCGTGCCAGGCCGCGTACACCTCGTCCGGCCATAAGGTAATGAACCACATAATGATGCTGTCGATCTCCTCCTCGCTCAGCACGTCATTCCAGGCGGGCATGCGCCCCTCACCGGGGCGGCTGCCGTGCTGGATGATGTCGCGCAGCTCGCTCCAGGGGTGATGCCAGGCGTGCGCCGTGCCGTTCAGCGGCGGGGGCGGGAACATGCCCTGCTCATCGCGATATCGCCAGTTCGGATCACCCTCGGCGCCGGCACCGTGGCAAGTGGCGCAGTGTTGCTGAAACAGTGTGCGCCCGAGTTCCACGCGTTCCTCGGGAAAATCGCGCGGTGGCACCGGCCGCTGGTCCCACGCCACCGGCTCGTCGTCGCCGCAGGCGGCGAGCAGCAGCGCGCCCGCCAAGCCGAGCGCGAGGCGCCCGCGTTTCACTGCTCTCATATCGTCTTCTCCCACATCATGTACCGGACGGCGAGGTGAACGTCGTCATGCCGGCGGTCACAACCACGATCCCCAGCACCAGTGCCACCTCCCAGCGGATCGAGGTACGCAGCCGCGCCGCCGCCACCGCGGAACCGCGTGCAACGGCCGGCGACAGACGCAGCTTGTTGTGGGCCGCGAACCCCAACAGGAGCGCCACCAGCGCGACCTTGACCATCAGCGTCTGGCCGTAGGGTTCCGCGAACAGCGCCGAAAAGTCGTCGAGCAGCAGCACGGCGAGACCAACCCCCGCCAGCACCAGGGCGCCCACCACCCACGCCGCGAGGCGCCCGAAGCGCTCCAGAAGCGCACCGGCGCGGCGACGATCATCGGCCGCGCTGATGCGGTGCAGCGGCATCAGCGCCCCTATCCAGAACGCGGCCGCCAGCACATGGATGCCGAGCAGGCCGGCCAGCGCCCAGCGTGGCTCGCTCAGGCTGTGGCCCACCTGCGTGAACGACACGGCCACCAACAGCGCGCCCACCGCAGCCAGCCACCGCAGGCCCCCTGTTCCCAGCACCAAGGTGGCAATCAGCAGCAAACCAAGCACACGCACGCCGACCGCCGTCCCGAGCGCCCCTTCCACGACCAGCCGAACGAGCATCGGATCGCGCGCCGCCGCGAACGTCCCGCCGCCGAGGAAGCCTGCCTGAATCGGCAGCTGCAACAGCGTAAGCAGCACCGCAAGCAGTGCCACACCCGCCGTGGTCCTGCGCACATAGCGCCGATGGGCGGGCTCGAGGTCGGCAAACGCGAGCAGAAACAGCGCGCCACCGGCCGCCGCCAGCGCGGTGAGGTAGGCGGCCGCGGTGACTACCCAAGCCAGGGCGGCAAAACCGCCGGGTTCGACCACGGGCCTACTCTACCGTGAAGGTGAAGGTGTCGCGCATGGCATGCCCGTCGGGCGCGAGTCCGCGCCACTCGACCACGTACTGGCCGGCAGCCAGTGCGGGCGGGCGCGCCTCGACCCGCGTCACCGGACGCATTGCATCGTCGCGCGCCAGCTCGATGGGTTCTCCGTCGGCATCCCGCAACACCAGGCTGGTAATCCGCATCGGCGAGTCGAAGCTCATTGCGATGACGGGCGGCGAACCCTGCACCACCGCGCCGTCGGCGGGCTCGCTCTCGGTCTTCAACGCGTGCGCGAACAGCTGCATCGGCAACCACAGCGCCGCGACCAAACCGACACCCAAATAGTTCCTGCCTTGTCGTTTCATGATTCAACCTCCTCGGCAGCGTCCGCGCCCGCCCGCAGCGGGCCGGTCGCCGCCATGCATCAATGCGCGTGCTCGCCGTGCGCGCCGCTCCCCGTCGCCGACGGGGCATCCGCAGCGCCATGACCCTCGCCGCCCCCGTGGTCGTGACCGTGGTCCCCATGCCCGTCGGGGGCTGTGCCATGACCGCCTGCCCCGGCCGGTTCTCCGTGCCCGTGGTGGCCGTGATGCCCATGCTCATGGTGTTCATGGTGTCCGTGACCCCCATGGCCGTGGTCATGGTGTCCGTGGCCGCCGTGGCCGCCCGGTGCCTGCGCAACGCCCACAAAGGGCAAGCCCTCCGGTTGCGCCTCGCAGGCCTCGCGCGTCGCGCGGTCCACCATCACGCGCGACGCGTCGAGGCTGGCGCAGACCTCGCGCGCCTCGACCTCACCCACGAAACGAAAGGCATGCGCCTCGCCCGGCACGGGAATCATCACCCAGCGGTTCTCGGCGTAGGGTTCTGGATTGTCACGCCCGATGTAGGACCAGGGGCCGTCCGTGACGGCGGCCGCACCGTGGCCGTGATGATCGTGAGCCTCTCCGCCGGGCGCGCCATGACCCTCATGCCCGTGCGGCTCGTCGTGCCCCGGATGCATCTGTTCGCTCGGTTGGCCGTGGTCCATGTGGTGGTCGTGCTCGTGCGGATCATGCCCTCCGGGTGCCGCAGGAGCGGCCTGCGGGGCACTCTGCGGTGCTGCCTCGTGGGCGCCGTGGTCGTGCGCCTCCTGCGCCAGTGCCGGGGCGGCGAGCGCGAGACTCGCCGCCATGACCCAGCCGGCGGGCGCCCAATTCAACCTGTGGTTCGTGTTCCGGTTCATCTCAGTGACCTCCCCGGCGCGGACCCACGTCGCGCACCATGTCGTGTTCCAACATCAGGATCGAATCGCGTTGGCCGACGTGCTTGTTGAGCGTGTAGTCGAGACTGAACACCAAGCCCGCATAGACGCGGTGCTCGCTGCCGCCGCCCAAGCCGTCGTCGCGGTCCGTGTATCGGTACTGGGCGACCAGATCGACACCGCGTCCGAGCAGATAGGCGAAGCTCGGCGCCACCGCCCAGGTGGTCGCGTCGTCGAACTCGGTGTAGTCCTTCCAAGCCGCGGTCAGCGCCGCCTGCCAGCGTGTCTGCAGCCACGGCCGATGACCGTAGCGCAGCGAAGCGACCACCGCGTTGCTGCGCGCCTGTGCGCGATCGACCTCCTCGGCCAGCGTGGCCACACCGTCGACGCCGCGCGTGTGGATGCCCTGCAGATCCAGGTTCCAGCTCGCCTCGGGGTTGTTGTTGAGGTTAAAGGTCGCGCCGAGGAGGTACGCGTCCTGATTGCCGGCGTCGTGCTCCTGGCGGTCCCAGCCCACAGCGAGGTAACGTAGCCCGCGCTCGAACCTGATCGCCTCGGGCACGTTGTAGCCGAGTTCGAGGTTCCAGCTATTGAAGTTCGCGCTGGTCTCGCGCCCGTCGCCCTCCGCATCGGTCTCGGTGCGCGCCACCGCCGCGGCGCTGGCGTACAGGCGCTGCGTGGGGAAGAACCAAGTGCCCTGAATCAGGCCGCCGTACAGGTCGTATTCCTCGGCCGCGTGGCCGGCGTGGTTGAACACGTTGCCGACGTGGGTGAACTCCAGCAGGTCGTCGTCGCGCAGCGTGGGGAAGCGCACCAGGGTGTTGGGCATCTGCGTGCGCCCGAGCAACACCTCGTAGCGCGGCCCGCCCACACCCACGTGCATCTGGTGCAGGTACAGATCTGAGCGCACCGCCGCCTCGTCCTCCGGGACCTTGAAGCCGAAGTTAGCGAAGCCGTAGTTGCGGTCGTCGAACAGGTATTTGGAGAAGCCGAACAACAGGCTGGAGTCGGACAGGTCCAGTTCGGTGTCGCGCGCGCCGTTGTCGGTCCAGTTGCCGGTGACCAGCGCGCGCCCGCCGATGTCCACCTGCGGCGGCACGTGCGGGTCGATCTCCAGCGCCGAGGCCTGGCCCGCGGCGGCCAACAGCAGGCTGCCCGCGGCGTAGCTCACATAACGTTTCATGGCGGCCCCCTATTGGTTGATCGAGATGGACGGGACGTAGGGCGGCTCGCCCATGTCCTCGTACTCGAGCATGGTGATCATGCCGCCCGGGTAGACCATGTTGTTGGTCGCCTGCAGCTCGTTGTGGTCGTGGAAATCCCAGAAGCCGGGGTTGTCGCCGTATACGATGAGGTCGAAGGTCTTGCCCGGCGTCACGGGGATGGTGTTGCAGCGCTTGTAGTACGGCAGCGGGTTGCCGTCCTCGGCCACCACCCAGAACTGATGCCCGTGCAGGTGCATGTGGTGCGTGCCGAAGCCGCCGTTGATGAGGCGGATGCGGATGTACTCGCCCTGGCGGATCTTCAGATGCCCCTGCTCCATGGTGGCGGGAAAGGCCTTGCCGTTGATGGCGAAGAAGCGCGGTTTGACCTCCGGCACCTCAGCCATGCCGCGCGTGTAGGGCGGGCGCCAGCCGTCCTCGATCGACTTCAGAAACTCTTCGTAATTGCGGAAGAAGCCGTGCGTGACGTGCGACAAGCGCCGCTGCGCCATCAGCGCGTTCACCCGCTTCATGCCGCGCAGCACCTCGTTCATGTGCTCGCGCGCGAAGTTCACGTCGAAGGCCTCCAGCACCAGCGTGTAGTCGCGCGTGTAGGGGAAGTCCCGCCGGATCGGGTCATTGGGCGAGTCGATGATGAACGCCCCGTGCAGGCCGGCCATCAGATGCAGCGGCGTGCCGAAGTGGCAGTGGTAGAAGCGCGTGCCGTGCGGGCGCGCCTGGAAGCGGTAGGTGAACACCTCCTCCGGGTGGATCGGGTCCTGGGTCGCCATGGGCACGCCGTCCATGGTGTAGATGAGGTCCACACCGTGCCAGTGGATGGTGTGCATCTCCTCGGTCTTGTTGACCACGTTGACCTTGATCCAGTCGTTCTCCTGCACGCGGAACACCGGCCCCGGCACCTGATTATTGAAGGCGAAGGCCGGCATTTTCACGCCCGGCAGGATCTCGTGCTCGATGAGGTCGAAGGTCATGTCGAACTCGCGGTAGTCCACCGCGTCGTCCGGCGGTGCGCCTGGCGGCTGGGTGTGCGCGCCGCGCATGTCGTGGTCGGGCATGAACATCATGGAGCCACGCCCGCCCTCGTGGGCATGGCCGGGCGCGGCCGGCGCGCCGGGCACACCGGGGGTGGTGGGCGCACCGGGGACGGCAGGCGCCGCACCGTGGCCCGCGTGCGGGTCCGTCTGGGCGTGCGCGAGGCCGGTGCTGGCCGCGAGCACGCCGCCCGCGGTCGCGGCGGCGCTACGCAGGAAGCGGCGCCGGTCGGCGTTCGCCGCCCCACCTGTCGACTCAGGGGTCGACGCAAGGTTCGACTTGGGGGTCGCGTCGGCCACCGGCCGCCGCGGGGTCTTGTCGCTGTCTTTCATGGAAACGCTCCATAGCTACAGGAAACGCGGGCGCGAGCCCACGTACTGACCGCGAGGCGCGGGACGCCTCAGCTATGGAGCGTTTTGGGTGGTCGAAGCTCGGCGCCGACCGTGCGGCCGGCGGCGGAATGCGCCGGCATCGGTTCGAAACCGGAGTGGGAAGGAGTATCAGCGGTCGCGACCGCGAGGAGCGCTCCCGACTGCGCGCAGGGACAGCACAGGCTGCCGCAAGCGACACCGTCGCACGCGCCGGTGCAGACATGCCCGGCCGGTTCGGTGTCCGCCAGCGCGCCGTGGTCGTGATGCGCGTGCGGCTCGTGACCCATGCTTGGCCGGTCGTCGCCGTGGGCATGGGCGTGATGATCGTGCGCGCCGTGCGCCGCCGACTGCGTCGCCGCGGGCGGCTGCACCTCGCACACGATGGCGCCCGCGACCGCCGACTGCAGCGGTGCGCCGAAGGCCAGCGCGAGAATCACGAGTATGTGCAGCATGCGCATAATGGAGTCAGCATATCTCCGCCCTGTATGGCGCGCAAGCGAAGGGGCGGGCGTTCACAGCACCCCGCACTATAGCCCCGGCATCAGCGGGGCTTCCGTCCCGCCGCTTGGGCTGCACCACCTGCGGCGGCCGCAGATGCGCCAACATACGCTCCATCTCCACCTCGGTCTGCCACCGGACGGGCGCGTTCGGATCCCGCGGTGCCTCGCGGCCACGGCCACGGCCACGGCAGGACCCGGCCGTCGCTGTTCCACGTGCGCTACCTTGGCCCCCGCCTGCGCTGCAGGTGCCTTCGACACTCCCGACATACGTTCGCCCGCCGCGGGGGATGACGAACCTCGGCGCTGGCGGCTAGCCGTTCGGGTGCTCGTAGGTGAACTCGACCGTGGCAGGCGCACCGTCGCGCGGTCGCACAACGTCCACCCGGATGCGGTAGGTACCGTGCCGAAGCGTGAAGTAATTGCCGTAGGTCACGGTGTCGCCGATCGTCATGGGCTCGAGCGGCTGCCGCACCTCGCCCAAGCCAAGCGGTGCGACGCGCGCCTCGACGCGGGCATCGCGGACCTGTTCACCCGTGTCGGCGTCGAACACCGCCACCATAACGTGGAACGCGTGTCTGCCCCGCGGCACCCCGCCATGCATCTCCTCCTCGCCCGGATGCGCCTCGTGGCGGCCTTCAACCATGGCAGCGGGTACTACACCCAGGTACACGACCAGCCCGTCCGCGCTCTGGTAGCCGCCGTTCGCGCCAACGCTCGGCGCCGCCGCGCTGGCGCAGACGAGCCCGCCCCACAGCAGCACGGCGGCAAGCGTGCAGGAATAGGGATGTGTGCTCATGGTCATCCTCCGGGGGTTATCGTCGCTCGGTGAGCGTCGCGCGCTTGAGCAGCAAGGAGTTGCCGATCACCGACAGCGAGCTGGTGGTCATGGCGATCACGCCGATCATGGGGTGGAGCAGGCCGACCGCCGCAATCGGAATGGCCGCCACGTTGTAGAACCAGGCCCAGAACAGGTTCTGCAGGATCTTGCGAAACGTGGAGCGCGACAGGCGCACGGCCTCGACCACCTTGGTCAACTCGCCACGCACCAGCGTGACGTCCGCGGCTTCGATGGCCACATCCGCCCCCGCGCCGATGGCGATGCCCACGTTGGCCTGCTTGAGCGCCGGTGCGTCGTTGATGCCATCACCGACCATGGCGACCCGTTCACCATGCTTGGCCTGCAGGGCGCGCACTGCATCGACCTTGCCCTCGGGCAGCACGCCCGCCAGCACCTCGTCGATGCCGACCTGAGTGGCCACGTGACGCGCGGTGCGCTCGTTGTCGCCGGTGATCATCACCGGGTGCACCCCCATCGTCTTGAGAGCTTCGATGGCGGCGCGGGAGTCGGGCTTGAGCGTATCGGCCACCGCCACGATGCCGGCGGCGCCCTCCTCGATTGCCACCAGCATGGCGGTCTTGCCCTCGCTCTCCAGGCGCGTGAGGATCGCGTCGAGCTCCCCGAGGGCGATGCCCGCCTCGTCGAGCAGGCGGCGGCTGCCGACGCGCACCAGGCGACCGTTCACGCGGCCCTGGACGCCGCGGGCAGTGAGGGCGCGAAACGCGTCCACCTTGGCCGGCTCGATGCCACGCTCGCGCGCGCCCTGCACGATCGCCTGACCGAGCGGATGTTCCGAGCCCGCCTCCACCGCCGCGGCCGCGGCGAGCACCTCCCCTTCCTCGAAGCCTTCCATCGCCACCACCTCGGTGAGCGAAGGCTCCCCTTTGGTGATGGTGCCCGTCTTGTCGAGCACGATGACCTTGATGTCCTTGAGCGACTGAATAGCCTCACCCGAACGGATCAGCACGCCGCGCTCGGCGCCGAGGCCGGACCCGACCATGATGGCGGTCGGCGTGGCCAGCCCCAATGCGCAAGGGCAGGCAATCACCAGTACGGCGACCGCGGAGAGAATGCCCACCATCAAGGGGCTGAGTTCGGGGTTCACCCAGGGCAGAAACGTCGCGCCCCACACCAGGACCGGGCGCAGCGCGTCCGCGAACAGCAACCACATGCCCAGGCTGCCCAGGCTGATGAGCAACACCGCGGGAACGAAGCGCCCGGTGACCCGATCGGC
This sequence comes from Ectothiorhodospiraceae bacterium 2226, assembly GCA_013348725.1. Classification (NCBI taxonomy): domain Bacteria; kingdom Pseudomonadati; phylum Pseudomonadota; class Gammaproteobacteria; order Chromatiales; family Ectothiorhodospiraceae; species Ectothiorhodospiraceae bacterium 2226. Next base: position 2,115,159 of record CP054689.1, on the reverse strand, counting down.
GAACTCCTGGATCGGGACCTTCGAGCCCTGGGCCTGCTCGACCAGGCGGATCACCTGCGAGAGAAAGGTGTCCGCGCCCACGCGCGTCGCGCGCAGCGTGAGCAGCCCCTCCTTGTTGAGGGTGGCGCCCAGAACGGCCTGCCCCGGCCCCTTCTCCACCGGCACGGACTCGCCGGTGGCGATGGATTCGTCCACATGACTCGCGCCCTCCACCACCTCGCCGTCGGTGGGGATCTTGGCCCCCGGGCGCACCCGCATCAGATCCCCGACGTGCAAGTCGGCCACCGGCACCTCGACCTCGCGCCCGTCGCGCAGGACCGTTGCCGTCTTGGCGCCCAGTGTGAGCAGCTTCTTGATGGCCTGCGAGGCCCGCCCCTTGGCGCGCGTCTCCAGGTAGCGGCCCAACATGTGGAAGGTCATGATGGTAGCCGCCATCTCGATAAACGAGGTCATCGGGTAGAGAAAGCCGATGAGCCCAATGAGATAGGGCGGTGCACTGCCCATGGAGATCAGCACATCCATGTTGGCGGTGCGGTTGGTGAGCGAGCGCCAGGCCGAGCGGTGGGTGGCCAGCCCACCTTCCATGAACACCACCGGGAAGGCGAGCAGCGCGACGATGGCGAGGTAACCGGGCACCGGCACCCACAACATGTGCACCATCATCAGCACCATGATCAGGCTGGCCGGCACCGCGGCGACCCACACGCGCCGCCAGGCTTGCGCAAGGTAGCGCTCCTCCACGCCCTCGCCGGCGTCCGGGCTCGGCGCGACCCGCCCTACTTCGACGGCGGCCACCTCGTAACCGGCCCGCTCCACCGCCGTGCGGAGTGCGTCGCTGTTCGTCCGCGCGGCGTCGAAGTCCACCGTCACGCGGTGCTGCGCGATATTGGTCTCGATACGCTCGATGCCCGGCAAGCGCTCGAGGGAGCTGCGCACCAGCCCCGCGCAGTGGTCGCTGCCCATGCCGGGGACCGTGAGCCGGACCTGTCCGGCGGCCGGGCGCGCCTCGGGGGTCGCGATACCCACCACTTCGTAGCCGGTCCGCTCCACCGCCGCCTTGACACGCTCAGCGCTAACCAGCCCCGGATCGACCCGCACGCTCACCTTGTGGCTGCCCACATTGGTCTGCACCGCGTACACGCCCTCCAGGCGCCGCAGGGAGGTGGTGATGAGCCCGGCGCAATGGTCGCTGCCCATGCCCGGCACGGCGAGTTCGACCACGCTCTGGCCGGTGCCAGCCACGGGTTCTGAAGCGGGTGCGTATGCGTCACTGCGGTTCATCCAGACTCCTCATGGCGCACCAGGCATCGACTGTCGGCGCGCCCTCCAGGCAAGGCCGAGCGGCAACCGCATACCCCAGTGGGCCGATGATCCCGGCAATGTGCGGCCCGGTGTGGAGCGCCATCGCGATAGAGGCGCCGACGACCAACGCGGACGGGACGCCGGTGACGCCGCCCGCCGGTTCACGCCAGGGGATGCTTTCTCACTGGCGCTCCCTTAGGAGATCTTCCCGCTTCTGCAGGTACTCCTCGCGCGATATGTCGCCGCGCGCATCGCGCTCGTCCAGCAACTCGAACGCGGCCTTGGGCGCCTCCTGTGCCGACGTCTCTGCCTGCCAATGACCGTCCCGATGCATGCCGCCCGCCCACGCAAGGGCGACCACCACCATGAGCACAAGCATCGCGACACCGACGTCTCCCCGCTGATTTCGCCCTCCCATCGACCAGCCCTCCCTTCATGGCTTGCGCTTCGCGAAGAAGCTGCGCAACTCGCCCTCGCTCGGCTGGTTCCGAAACACGACCTGATCGTCGAGCACCAGGTTGGGCGAGTGCCGTATGGCATACTGCTGTATGACCTCCGGGCGCTCCTCCACGATGACCAACTCGTAGTCGATATCCAGGTCACGCAGCTCCCGCTCAAGATTGGGCCGGTGCGTGCATGTGCGCGTTGCGATCACTTTGACGTCCATGTCCATCCTCCACGGCCAGACCAGTTGCAGAAAGCCGCCGTCAAGGGCGCCTGTGCAGCTCACGTGAGACGGCGACTCAGCCGTCGTGGCCTAAGGTGCGCTTGCGCTCCTCATACTCATCCTTCGAGATCTCGCCCTCGGCATACCGCCGCTGCAGAATTTCGTACGGGGTTTCGCGCCGTGCCTCGCGGCGTCCGGAACCTTGCAGTAGCGCAAAGATCACCCCCACGATTAGCACGACCCAAAACAACCACCACAGCGCGTGCATGCCGAAGCCCCAACCGTCGTAACCCATCATCACCGCCACCTCGTCGAACCCATGCGTGCCAAGCGAACTCCCGCGGCCGCCACTCCGGCCGCGCGGTCCCGCAGGAGCAGCACCGGCGCTTGCCTCTCAGCGCGCCTCGCCCTCCAACAGGACCCCCAGGTCGGGCATCCCCATGTCGGGGCCCATCATGCCCATGCCGGAACCCATGCCGTGGTCCATCATCCCTCTGGCACCCATCACGCCCTCCATGCCCCCCATGCCTCGCCGCATCTCCCGCAGCTTCTCGCGCTGCTCGTCGGTGAGCACGGCATGCATCTCGTTGCGCGCCTGCACGCGCGCCTCGATCACCGGCCGCTCCAACTGCGCCGCCCGCTCGTGCGCCTCGCCGATAGCGGCGGGATCCGGGCGCTCGGCCTGATGAAGCTCGCGCAGATCCTCACGCGCCTCGATAAGCTTGCCCAAGGGGTCCCACTGCTGCCGATGCAGATCGCGCCGGATCTCGCGCAGCTGCTTCTGCTGCTCCGGGGTCAATTCGAGCATGGCCGCGAGGTTCCTACCGCCCCTCATCCCCATGCCGTCCTGGCCCATCATGCCCATGCCGTGGCCCATCATCCCCATGCCCGGGCCCATCATGCCCATGCCGTGGCCCATCATCCCCATGCCCGGGCCCATCATGCCCATACCGCCCGGGGCGCTATCGGGCGCCTGCTGCTGGGGCGCTTGCTGCTGGGGCGCCTGGGGCTCGGCGTGGTCATGGCCGTGTTGATCCGCCAACAGCGCGGGCGCAGCCGCCGCCAGCGCCACACTCAACACGCCAGCCGTCATCATCCTGTGCATCATCATGACAGTACTCCCTTTCTGCGAATCGACGCCCGACGCTTGCGGGTGCCGCAAACTAAAGAGATGCTCCCGCCGTGCCACAGGGCACGGTCAGCACCGGGCAGGATGCGGCGCACAGCAGGCGCTCGACCGTCGCACCCGCCAGCAAGCGAGCCTGGGGTTCGCGGGGGCGCGCGCCCAACACCAACAGATCGACGTTCTCGCGCGCCGCCCAGTCGAGCACGCGTTCGCCAAGGCGCCCCGGCTCGACCGACACCTCCACCCGCCCCTGCACCTCATCCGGCAAGGCCGCCGCCAAACGCTGCGCCAGTGCGTCAACCAGCACCTCTTCGTAAGGGCGACGCGCGCCGACGCCCAGCTCATGCATTACGTGCAGCACCGTGAGGCGACCGCCACGCAGCGTCGCGAAGCGCGCCGCCGCCTCGAGCACGGACGCCTGCGGCGCGAGTGGAAAATCCACCGCCGCGACCACGTGCGCCAAGCGGCTGCGCGCTTGCTGCTCTTGCGCTTGACCCAGGGTCAGCAGCGGCACCCTCAGCCCCTGTAGCAGGTCCAGCGCGGCGGAACCCAATACCCATCGGCGCACGCCGCGCCGCCCGTGGGTCGCCATGACAACCAGATCCGCCGGCCAAGCGCCGATCGCCGCCTGCAACTCCTGCGCCACCGGGCCCTCGCGCAGGATCGTCTCGGTAGGCACGCCGCTCGGCCCCAGGCGCACCTGCAGCCGCTGCATCCGCGAAAGCGCCTCACCGCGCATCGCGGTATAGAGGGCATCAAGATCCAAGTTCTGGCCGTAGGATCCAGCCGGCTCGGCGTACACTGCATGGACCAAGCCGACGGTGGCGCCGAGGGGCTGCGCGATAGCGGCGGCATAATCCGCCGCCGCTTCGGACGCCCGTGAGAAATCCACCGGGCATAAGATGCGCTGGAGGTTCATGACGGCCTCCGGGCAATGCGGGTGTTACATCTCTTCAGTAAAGTCGGTCACCCGCCCCTGCGCCACCGCGCCGCCGTTCGATCGTGCCGGAATGCCTTTAGCGCGCGGCGCGGACTTGGACCTTGCGCAACTCCGCAGCGCGAACAGCTTGGCCACAACACGTGAGTAGATCAGGGCGGTTCCGTGACAGGGTGATCCTCCTCGTAGGCGCGGCCGGCCCTAGGGCGATCCTCAGTCGCAGCAACCTGGCTGGAGATAAGCGGCACATGGCATGGCGGCGCTTTGAGCGCGTTATACAGAACAGTCTGCCAGCGCGGGACGGAGGACTTCCCGCACGCAGATCACGCAGCGAGTGTCCAATCGCCGTAACCGAGGGCGGACATGCGTCGGACGCGGCGTGCAACCTCGCCGGCAATCCATTTCAACGCCCAATCACAGGACTGGCGCGAAGAGGTAAGCGGCGCGCGCCGCCACGCGGTGCCAGAAGCCCTGGCCTTCGATGTCGACGGGTGTCATGCGCCGCGCGCGGGCGAAGTCGGCCTCGAACATGGCCGCCACGTCCTGCGCGAAGGACGCATCGTGCACCAGCGCGGTGACCTCGAAGTTGAGGCGCAGGGAACGGTTGTCGAGGTTCACGGTGCCCACCCCGGCGCCCAGGTCATCCACCACGAAGGCCTTGCCGTGCAGAAAGCCGTCTTGGTAGCGGTACACCTGCACACCGGCATCGAGCAGCGGGCCGATGAAGGCATAGGCTGCGTAATACGTGAGCACGTTGTCGGGGCGCTCGGGGATCAGCACGCGCACGTCCACGCCGCTCAGCGCCGCCAGCTTGAGCATGCCGAGCACCCCCTCGTCGGGCACGAAATAGGGGCTGGCGATCCACACCCGCTGGTGCGCGGCGTGAATCACCTGCTGCATCATCAGGCTGGCGGTCTCGAAGCGGTCGGCAGGGCCCGAGGGCAGGATCAGCACCGGCGCACCGTCCTCGGCACGGCGCACCGGCGCCCACGCCAAATCGAGGATCTCATCCGTGGCCCAGTGCCAGTCCTCCAGAAACACCTGCTGCAGCGCGAGCGCGGCCGGCCCTTCGATGCGCAGATGGGTATCGCGCCAGGGCAGCGCCGCGCTGCCCAGGTATTCGTCGCCCACGTTCAAACCGCCCACCCAAGCCTGCGCGCCGTCGGCCACCACGATCTTGCGATGGTTGCGGAAGTTGAGCTGGAAACGGTTGCCGCGCCCGCGCGTGGAGTGGAACCAGTGTACGTTGACCCCCGCCTCGCGCAGCGCCTGGGTGTAACTTGCCGGCAAGGCATAGCTGCCGATCTCGTCGTACAGGAAATACACCTGCACGCCCGCGCGCGCCCGCTCGATCAGCCGCGCCTGCAGGGCGCGCCCCACCTCGTCGTCGCGCACGATGTACGACTGCACCAGCAGGTAGCGCTCGGCCGCGGCAATGCCCTCGAACAGGCTGTCGAAGGTCGCCTCGCCGTCGACCAGGAGGTCGACGCGGTTGCCCGCCAGGAACGGCCACTTGGCCAGCCGCTCGACGCCCAGGAAGTGCTTGTCGGGGTAGGCGGTCTCGAAGCGGTGTGCCCACAGCGCGTCCGTCTTGGGCAACAGCGCCTGCGCGAGCGCCGAGTCCTCGTCACGGCGGGCGATGACGTAGCCCTGGAACTTGCTGCGCCCGAACACCCAATAGGCCGGCACGGCCACATAGGGCATGGCGTTCAGCGACACGATCCAGGCCACCGCGCCCTGCGGCGTACGGGTGGACATCAGCGCGTCCAGCGAGGACACGAAACCGATCAGGTGCGCGAGCGCCGCGACCACGAACCAGCGCCGCCAACGGCGGCGGGCCGGGGCGCGCTTAGCTGCCCGCACCTCCTCTGCCGCGGCGGCTTGCGGGTTCGTCGTCCGGTCGTGCGTCATGGCCGGCTAGTGTACGTGGTGTACGCAGCCCGGCCCACCGCCGCGCGACTCGCACGCGGTAACCCTCATCCGCACGGCTGACGCGGATGATGCGCGCCAACTTGCACCAGGCGCCGCATCGGCAGCTTCTGCATCGGTTGGAAGCCGCGGCCTGGCGTTGCACCATAGTCCGTGACCAAGCTCCTGCATCTGTACGCGCGCCACGCGAAGGGGGGACCCATGGGCGAGGGGAACTGGGACAAGGTCAGGGACAGCCAGGGGCGCGTACTCCTCATGGACTTCGTGCCCATCCACATGGCGCTGCTGCATACCGGCGACGTGCTCCTGTTTTCGGGCGATCAAGCGGACATCAACAACGCGAGCGCCGGCAAATGCAGGTTGTGGCATCCCGAAACCGGCCGCGTCACCACACTCGCTCTCAGCCGCAACCTGTTTTGCGCCGGCCACTGTTTCCTGTCGGACGGTCGCCTACTTGCCGCCGGCGGCACCACCCACGGTTTTCCCGGGCGCTCGGGCGCGGACAAGGACCTGCACACCTTCATGCCGCCGGTTGTGGGGGATGACCGCGGCGACGGGGGCGGCGGCGGCCCCGGCGATGACGCGGGGCGCGGAACGGGCGGCGGGACCGGTGGCGGTGACTCGGGCGGCGGTGGATCGGGCGGCGGAAGCGGGGGCGATGCCGGCGGCGGAAGCGGGGGCGGCGGCATAGGCGACGGCCCGGGAAGTGGCGGCATCGGCGACGGTCCCGGTAGCGGGCCGGTCCTGAACATTGCGGGCCTGCAACCCCTCGGCAGCCACACCGGTGGCTGGCAGCGCCATGCAGACATGGACGACCGGCGCTGGTATCCCACGTGCACCACGCTCCCGGATGGCAAGGCGCTGATCGTCTCTGGGGTGCGCCGCTGGTGGTTCGCCGGCCTGCCGCGCCTGAGCGGGCGGGTCAACAAGACCCAGGAAATCTTCGACCCGGACACCAACCGCCTGAGCCCGCCGCAGCATTTTCTGGACGACGTCGGGCTTTATCCATTCGTGCACGTGCTGCCGGGCGGCTACCTGTTCGTTCACTACCGCGACACCACACGGCTGCGCGATCTGCACAGGAACCGGTGGCTGCCGCAGACGTTCCATACGGTGCCGGTGAATTCGGACGGAAGCCGCGGCACACATACCTATGACGGGACCGGAGCGTGCGCCGTGCTGCCGCTGGACGCCGATGGCAACGATCCGCACAAACCGGGCGTGGTGCGCATCCTGCTGGTGGGCGGGAGCACCGACGCCAAGCCCAGCAGCGGCTCGCCGGCCACCGACGTGGCACAGGTATTCGAGTTCGTGCGCGAGCGGCCGCAGGAAAGCGGCTGGCGCGCCACGGCCCGTCTGCACCACCGGCGTTTCATGTCCGATGCGACCTTGCTACCGAACGGCCAAGTGCTGGTCTCGGGCGGTGCCGGGCGCGGGCGCCAGGGCCATAGCCACAATGGCGTGCGCGAGGCGGAGCTGTTCGATCCGGCGGACGAGACATTCGGTCGCGCGGCCGAGGCGGCGGTGGACCGGCTGTACCATTCCACTGCCCTGCTGATGCCGGACGCACGCGTACTGCAGGCAGGCAGCACCGGACACGAATGGCCCGCGGATGCCGATTCGGAAGCGAACGACTTGTCGCTGGAACTGTACACGCCCCCCTATTGCCGGCATGACGCACCGGTGCCGCACGGCCCGCGCATCCGCCGAGCGCCTTCCACCCTTGGCTACGCGACGCGTGTGACCGTCGAGACCCCCGACGCGGATTCCGTCGTGTCGGTGGCCCTGCTACGGACAGGCTCCGTCACCCACACCCTGAACATGGACCAGCGCTGCGTCATGCTGCCCATCGTCTCGCGCACATCCGAGGCGCTGACCGTCACCACGCCGCGCGATGGCTGGGTGGCGCCCCCCGGTCCGTACATGCTGTTTCTGATCGCCGCCGAGGGCTGCGTGTCGCACGGCGCGTTCGTACGTTTCGATGCGCCTGCGGCGGCCGTCGACATCAGCCCTACGCGCGTGAACTTCGGCGCGACGCCGGTGGGCGAGGTCGCCACTCGCACGGTCACGCTGCGCAACTCGGGCCGCGACACGCTGACGCTTACCGTCTCGGAACCGGAAGGCGGGTTCGCATGGGATGCGTTTTCCATCACGGTGCGCGCGGGCGAAGAGCGCGATGTGACAATCCATTTCGCACCGCTCGGCCCCGGAACACACGCTGCACTGCTGCGCATCACGACGAGCGCGCCCAACCTCCCGCAGCTTGAGGTGCCGATACACGGCGAGGGCATGCAGGGTCCGCAGCCGCATTAGCGGCGTTACAGCGCCCGCGTCCAGCGCAGCAGCTGCGCGTTGAGGGCCACGATGATGGTGCTTGCCGACATCAGCACCGCGCCGACCGCCGGATGCAGCAACAGCCCCCAGCCGGCCAGCACGCCCGCCGCGAGCGGGATGGCGACGATGTTGTAGCCGGCGGCCCACCACAGGTTCTGGATCATCTTGCGGTAGCTGGCGCGGCTGAGGGTGATGATGCGCGCGACATCGCGCGGGTCGTTGCGCACCAGCACCACGTCGCCCGCCTCCACCGCGACGTCGGTGCCCGCGCCGATGGCGATGCCGACGTCGGCGCCGAGCAGCGCGGGGGCATCGTTCACGCCGTCGCCCACCATGGCCACGCGCTTGCCTTCGGCACGCATGGCGCGGATGCGCTCGGATTTGTCCTCGGGCAGCACCTCGGCGTGGACGGTGTCGATGCCGAGCTCGCGCGCAACGGCCTCGGCCACCGCACGGCTGTCGCCGGTGAGCATGACCACCTCGATGCCCTGCGCGTGCAGGCGGCGCACCGCCTCGTGCGACTCCGGCCGCACCGCGTCCGCGACCACAAAACCGGCGCGCACGCGCCCCTCCCCCAGCAGATACACCACCGAGCGGCCCGCCGATGCGGCCCGCTCGCTGAGCGTCTGCAGCGGCGCGGGCAAGGCCAGGCCCTCGCGGCGCAGCAGGTTCGGGCCGCCCACCAGCCACTCGGCCCCGTCCACCCGGGCGCGCACGCCGTGGCCGGGAATCGCCTCAAAGTCCGTCACGCCCGGCAAGGTCACGCCCTGTTCCTCGGCGGAGACGACCAGCGCCCGCGCCACCGGATGCTCGGCGTCGCGCTCGGCCGCCGCCGCGAGCGCCAGCGCCTCGCGCTCCCCGCCCGGCGGCTCGCTCAGGCTCTCCACCACGCGGTGCTCGCCCAGCGTCAGGGTGCCGGTCTTGTCGAACACCACCGCCTCGAGCAGGCGCGCCTCCTCGAGGCCGCGCCGGTCGCGCACCAGCAGGCCGCTGCGCGCGCCGAGCGTGGTGGAGATCGCGATCACCAGCGGAATCGCCAAGCCCAGCGCGTGCGGGCAGGCGATCACCAGCACCGTCACCACGCGCGTGATTGCGAAATCGGGGGCGGCGCCGAGGCCGAGCCAGACCGCCGCCGTCACCACGGCCGCCGCGAGCGCGACGATCGTTAAAAAGAACGCCGCGCGATCGGCCAGTGCCTGCGCGCGCGAGCGGCTCTGCTGGGCCTGCTCGACCAGGCGCATGATCCCGGCCAGCGCGGTGGACTCACCGGTGCCGGTCACCTCCACGCGCAGCGAACCCTGGCCGTTCACGGTCCCGGCGATCACGCGGTCGCCTTCGGATTTGCTGAGCGGGCGCGACTCGCCGGTGATCATGGCTTCGTTGACGTCGCTGCGCCCCGCGCGCACCAGGCCGTCGGCCGGCACGCGCGCGCCCGGGCGCACCAGCACGCGGTCGCCCACCGCGAGTTCCGCGATGGGCACCTCGCGCACCTCATCGCCCTCCAGACGTAGCGCCGCCGCCGGCAGCAGCTTGGCGAGCTGCTTGAGCGCCCCCTGGGCCTGGAAGATCGAGCGCATCTCGATCCAGTGCCCGAGCAGCATGACCGTGATCAGGGTGGCCAGTTCCTCCCACAGCGGCATGCCGGGGAAGCCCAGCAGCACCGCAAAGCTGAACAGGAAGGCGACGCTGATCGCGAGCGCGATCAGTGTCATCATGCCCGGCAGGCGGTCGCGCAACTCGCGCGCCGCGCCCTGCAGGAACACCCAGCCGCCGTAGAAGAACACGATGGTGCCGAACACCGGCGCAATCCAATGCGCGCCCGGCACATGCGGCGGCGTGTAGGGGGTGAGCGCGGGGAGCATATGACCCCACAGCACGGTGGGGATAGTGAGGATCAGCGCCAGCCAGAACTTGCGCCGGAACATCTCGACGCTGTGGCCGGCGTGCTTGTCGTGACCCGCGTGCGCCTCGTCGTGCGCGCCCTGCGCGGCCGCGCCCTGGTCGTGCGGCCCGCGCGCCAGTTCGGGGTGATGCGGGTAACCGGCCTCGCGCGGCCGCTCGCGTTCGTGCTTCGGTCCGCTCTTCATATCGTCCTCCGCCTGCCGCACCCTCGCCGGGCGTGTTGAGATTGTATGCAAAACGCGCGATCCCTCGACCCCGAAGCGACCCTCACCTATGGTTGCGCGTAGGGCATGCGCGGCAAACGGCGGCGGATACCCCGCGCGGCTTGGCGACATTGAGGCTGCCGCCATGAGTGATCCGATCAACACGTCCTGCACCCATCCTCGGCCCTCCGCGGCGGCACGCGCGGACCTCGGGCGAGACGGTGCGCGCCACCCCCACACGGGACTGAATCACCACGTCATGGGGCGGACGCTGCTTGCTGCATCGCTTGTACTGTTGGGCACCTCCCTCTTCGCCCAGACGCCGGAGGCCGAGCGCCTCAGCGCCCGCTTGCTCGCCGAGGCGGACGCGGCGCCGGCCGACGTGCCGCCCGATGCGCACGTGCTGCGCGTGGGCAGCGACGGCGCGTGTGACTTTGGCTCCGTGCAAGAGGCCCTCGATGCAGCACGCGCACCGCCCGCCCACACGCACGTGCGTATCGCGCGCAACGGCGCGTACATCGAACAGGCGCTGCAGATCATCGACAAGCACGTCACCCTCGAAGGCGGCTACGCGCATTGCGCAGCGGATGCGCCCGACGCCGCCACCACCGCGCTGGACGGCCACGGCAACGGCCGCCGACCGGTGATTCGCATCCGCAATGGCGAAGACTTTCTCATGCAAGTCGCGCTGCACCGTCTCGCCCTGCAGGGCGGCCGCACGACGCGCAATTACTTCATCTGCAGTGAGTCGCGGCGCAATGGCGCAGGGCTCAACATCCGTGGCCGCGTCGCGGTCACACTCACGCGCACGGTGGTGCGCGACAACGAGGCCAGCAGTGCGTCGTATTCGGGCGCGCTGTGCGGCACCCCCTCCAGCAACAGCGGAGGTGGCATCTACTTCGACGGAGAAGACTTCGGCGACAGCCGCCTCACACTGGGCCCGGGCAGCAGCGTGGTGAGAAACGCGGCGCTCGGCAAAGGCCGCTTCGAGCACATGCATGGCCAAGGCGGCGGAATCTACTGCAAATCGGGCCGCTTGCACCTTGCGCGCAATGCGGCCGTGGCCGGCAACCGCACCGGGGGCGAACGTCCCGGCGACGGCGGCGGCCTGTACCTGGACCGCGGCTGCAACCTGCGCTCCAGCGCGGGCGGCATCCTGGGCGGGATTCTGATGAACGAGTCGGCGCAGCACGGCGGCGGCATCGCCGCCCGTACCGGGCGCATCCGCTTCGATCGCGACGGCGCCGCGCTGCCCGCGGTGGCCGGCAACGTCGCCGCCGGTCACGGCGGGGGCATCTACGTGCCCCGCGATGAGGAGGTCGGATTCATCGTACGCCTGGGCAGCGTGCGATTGGCGTCCAACCGCAGCGGCGGCCACGGCGGCGGCCTCTACTTCGTCAATAACCGCTCGCGCGTCGAACTGGTCGACGCGCTCATCACGGGAAATCATGCCGAGGGGGTTGGCGGTGGGATACGCTTCGGCGGCGCGCGTTCGCACCTGGAACTGGTCGACAGCGCGCTGGTCCAGAACAGCGCCAACGGGCGCGGCGGCGCCCTTTACTTTGGCGCCTCGGAGTTGATCGTGCGCCGCGCGGGTGACGCGTGCGACAGTGCGCAGATCGCCCGCTGCAGCCGCATGGAGAACAACCACACGCAGGCGGACGGCGGTGCACTCGCGCTCGCGTTCGGGTCGGCGCACATCAGCCAGAGCGTCATCGCAGGCAACAGCGCCGACGGCGCGGGCAGTGTCGCCTGGGTGAGCGGGAGCAACTCGGAACTGCATCTGGAGGGCGTCGCCATCCACGGCAATCACGGCGCGCCGCAGCTGTTCCAGCTCCAGGACCGGTCGCTCACTAGCGTGGACTGGAGCACCATCGCCGGCAACCGCGAGGGCAATGCACCCCTGGCAGTATTCCGCCTCGAGAACGACGAGCGCCACAGCGTCAACACGCGGCTGCGCGTGCGCGGCAGCATCGTGTGGGAACCGGGCGCGGAACTGGCGAGCCGCAGCGGCCCCACGTTCACACCGAGCAACTGCACCATCGGCCACCGGAGCCTCGCCAACAGCGGCTTGTCGGTCGGCAGCCGCTTCTACAGCCTGAACAACCCGGCGCTGCGTGATCCCGCCGCCGGCGACCTGCGTCTGCGGCCGAACTCACCCGCCATCGACTACTGCAGCACGCAGCAGGCGGGTGTGCAGCCGCGCTTCACGGACTTGTTCGACAATGCGCGCGGTGTGCCCTTTGACGGGCCCACCGTGACGCCGATCAATCCCGGATCGGGCGACTTCGATCTGGGCGTGCACGAGCTCACGCCTTGATCGGCATTGGAAGGCTCAGTGCGTGTGCGGCCCCTCGACGAGCAACTCCCACACGATGTCGGTGTCGAACGGCACCTTCACCTGGAAACGGACCCGCGTGTAGTTGGTGACGCCGCCGTGAGTCAGGGTCTTGGCGTTCACGCCGTCCAGCGTCTGGCGCTGACCGTTACGGCTGAACCAACCCTTGCCGTAACGCACGCGGATCTCGGTGCCGGCGGGGCGCGTGAACACACCATAGCGCTTCGCGGTGGAGCCCCAAATGTCGTAGACCGTGCGCCAATCTCCCGCGCGCACGTGATGCGTCATCGTCGCCATGGCATATCCCCTCCGTTGAAGCGGCTACGCCCTTATCAAATTTGATTGGATGGGCTGATGAAGGACACGAAGGCGTCCCGGTGCCGCATGCTCTTTAAGGATAGCGAGCATTCAACCGTCACATAACCTGGCGGAGGATCAGAACCCTCGCGAGTGGCCAAGGTTGCTGCGTCCCCGCCCGCTCGGCGATTGCGATTACCGCGCAAGATCGCGTCGCGTAAACCGTATCGTCGCCACCACGACACGGCGCTCACGCCCTGCGTCGACGACGGTCACGCTCCCCGCCCTGCGCGCAAATAATAAAGCGCCGGCACCACCGCCATATTGAGCGCGGTGGCGCTGAGCAGTCCGCCCAGGATCACCCACGCCATCGGCGCCTGGATCTCGGTGCCGGGCTCGCCCAGGCCGAGCGCGAGCGGGATGAGCGCGAGTGCGGCGGTGAGCGCGGTCATCAGGATGGGCGCGAGGCGCTCGAGCGAACCTTGCATCACCACCTCCGCGGCGGGCCGGCCCTCGGCGGCGAGCGTCTGGTAGCGCGCGATGAGCAACAGGCCGTTGCGCACCGCGATGCCGAACAGGGTGATGAAGCCGACCAGCGCGGCGACCGTCATCACGCCGCCCATCCACCACACCGCCACCACGCCGCCGACCAGCGCGAGCGGCACGTTGACCATCACCAGCAGCGCCAGCGCGAGCGAGCGCAGCGCGAGGGTGAGCAGCAGCACCATGCCGAGCAGCACGGCGCCGCCGACCATCAGCAGGGTGCGCGTGGCCTGTGCCTCGGCCTCGAACTGACCGCCGAACTCGACGCGATAGCCCTCGGGCAGCGTGACCTGCTGCGCGAGCGCCGCGCGCGCCTGTTCGACCGCGCCGCGCAGGTCGCGCCCGGCGACGTTGGCGCTGACCACCAGGCGGCGCTCGGCGTTCTCGCGCCACACCGTGCCGGCGCCGCGCTCGCGCGCCGGCTCCACCAGTTCGCGCAGCGCCACGGTATGGCCGGTCGGGGTCGCGAGCGTGAGCCCCGCCAGCCCCTCCAGGTCCTGGCGCGCCGTCTCGGGCAGGCGCACCACCAGGTCGAAGCGCCGATTGCCCTCGAACACGTCGGACACCACCGCGCCGCGCCAAGCGGCTTCGACCAGCGCGGCCACCTCGCCGACCGTCAGCCCGTAGCGCGCCAGCGCCTCACGGTCGGCGCGCAAGCGCCACTGCGGCACCTCGGCCTGCGGCTCCACGGCGACATCGACCAGGCCCTCGACCGCCTGCAAGGCTTGTTCGATCTCGCCGCCCAGGCGCCGCAACTCGCCCAGCGAGGGGCCGAACACCTTCACCGCCAGGTTGGCGCGCACGCCGGTGAGCATGTGGTCGATGCGATGCGAGATCGGCTGACCGATGTTGAAGGCGACCCCCGGATGGCGCGCCAGGCGTTCGCGCAGCTCGGCGAGGAAGGCCTCCTTGCCCTGCGGCAGCGGCCCCAGGCGCAGGTCCAGCTCGCTCATATGCGGCGGCTGGGTGTGCTCGGCCAGTTCCGCGCGGCCCGTGCGACGCGCCACTGACAGCACCTCGGGCAAGGCGCCGAGGTCGCGCTCGACGACCTGCGCGAGGCGCGCCGATTCAGCCAGCGCGGTGCCGGGCGGCGCGACCATCTCGATGGTCAGGCTGCCCTCGTTGAACTCGGGCAGGAAGGAGCGCCCGAGCTGCGCCACCGACACCAGCGCCACCACCACCAGCAGCAAGGAGCCAGCGACCACCCACGGGGCGAAGCGCAGCACGCCCCCGAGCAGCGGCCGGTAGGCACTGCGCAGCGCGCGCACCGGCAGCGCCTCGCGCGGCTCGCGCACGGCGCGGCTGCGCCCGAGCAGCCAGTACGCGAGCACCGGCGTGAGCGTGAGCGCGACCAGCAGCGAGGCGGCGATGGCCACCAGATAGGCGACGCCGAGCGGCTGCAGCAGCCGCCCCTCGATGCCGCCGAGGAAGAACAGCGGCAGGAACACCAGCATGATGATGAGCGTGGAGAACACCACCGGGCCGCGCACCTCGTTGCTGGCGCGCGCGATGACCTCGCGCACCGCAAGCGGCGCGGCGCGCGCCGCGTTCTCCTTGAGCCGTCGGTAGATGTTCTCGACGAAGATGATGGCGTCGTCGACCAGCGCGCCGATGGCGATCGTCATACCGCCCAGCGTCATGGTGTTCACGCCGATGCCGAGCGCGGTGAGCGCGAGCAGCGCCGCGGCGAGCGAGAGCGGAATGGCGAGCAGCGAGATGGCGGTGGTACGCACGTTGAGCAGGAACAGGAACAGCACCACCACCACGAACAGCGCGCCGTCGCGCAGGGCCTTGCCCACGTTGTCCACCGCCAGGCGAATGAAGTCGGCCTGGCGAAACAGGTCCGGCACCAACTCCACGCCCGGCGGCAG
Source organism: Ectothiorhodospiraceae bacterium 2226 (assembly GCA_013348725.1). NCBI lineage: Bacteria > Pseudomonadati > Pseudomonadota > Gammaproteobacteria > Chromatiales > Ectothiorhodospiraceae > Ectothiorhodospiraceae bacterium 2226. Next base: position 2,099,710 of record CP054689.1, on the reverse strand, counting down.
CTGACCGGCCAGCGCCTGCAGGCGCGCCTCGATGGCGGCGGTGAGCGCCAGCGTGTCGGCGGCCGGCTGCTTGGCCACCGCCAGCACCACGCCGGGTTCGCCGTTCACGCCCCCGTCGCCCACCGGCAGCGCCGCGCCCATGGCCACCTCGGCCACATGGCGCACCCGCACTGGCACCCCTTCGCGTACCGTCACCACCGCCTCGCGCAGGTCCTCCAGGCGGTCGGCGCGGCCGAGAAAGCGCAGCAGCGTGTCCTGCCCACCGCGCTCCACCAAGGCACCGCTCGCATTGCGGTTGGCCGCGGCCACCGCCGCTTGCACGGCGTCGAAGCCGATCCCGAGCGCGCGCAGGCGCTCGGGATCCACCTGCACCTGGTACTGGCGCACCTCGCCGCCCAGACTCACCACCTGCGCGACACCCGGCACCGCCAGCAGCTGCGGGGCGATCACCCAGTCGGCCGCCTCGCGCGCCTGCATCAGGTCCGCCGGCGCGCGCGCCCGCACGCCCAGGTACAGGATCTCGCCCATGATGGAGGTGATGGGGCCGAGCTGCGGCGAGGCCACGCCCTCGGGCAGGCGCCCCACCTGGCCGAGGCGCTCGGCCACCACCTGGCGCGCCTGGTAGATGTCGCGCCCCCAGTCGAACTCCACCCACACCAGCGAGAAGCCCGGCACCGACTGCGAGCGCACCCGCCGCACGCCGTCCGCACCGGCGACCGCCACCTCCACGGGGAAGGTGACTTGACGCTCCACCTCCTCCGCGGCCAAGCCCGGCGCCTCGGTCATCACCGTCACGGTGGGCGCGGTGAGGTCGGGAAACACGTCCACCGGCGCCTCGCGCGCGGCCCACACCCCGAGCACCAGCAGCAGTGCCCCGAGGGCGAGCACCGCGAGCCGGTTGCCCAGCGACCAGTCGATCAAGCGTTCCAACATGGCGGCGGTCTCCTAATGCGCGTGGCCGTGATCGAGGGCGCTCGGGTCGCGCCCCGCGAGCAACACGGCGTAGGCACCCGCGGTCACCACGCGCTCACCCTCGGCCAGCCCGGCGAGCACCGCGACCCGCCCCGCCGCGCGCCCCCCCAGGCGCACCGGCCGCCGCTCGAAGTCCTCGCCGCCGCGCTGCACGATCACCACGTCCACGCCGTCGTCGTCCAGCACCGCGGCGGCCGGCACGCTGACCTGCGCCACCGGCTCGCCCGCGGCCAGGCTCGCGATCAGCGGCAGGCCCACCGGCCAGCCGTCCCGGTTGTCCACCTCGAACACCAGCGGCAGGATTCCGCCCGCGTCCAGCGCCGCGGCGCGATACACCAGCCGCGCCTCCGCCGGCGCCTCCCAGGCCCCGCTGCCGGGGCGGCGCACGCGCAGGTCCTGCGGATCGCTCAGCGCGGGCAGATCCTGCGCGAGCAGCTGCACGCGCAGCCAGACGCGGCGCGTGTCGAGCACGGTCGCAACGGCCGCCCCCGCCTCCACCACCTGCCCCGGTGCGAGCGGGCTCGCCACCACCACGCCGTCCAGCGGCGCACGCAGCACCAGCGGCTCGCCGCCGCGCTCGCCGCGCACCGCCTCCAGCCGCTGCTCGGCCGCGCGCAGCGCGCTGCGTGCGGTGGCGAGCTCGGCCTCGGCCTCTTGCAGGCGCCGCTGCGGGATCACCCCCTCGCGCACCAGGCCCTGCACCCGCTGGTGTTCGCTCTCAGCTAGCCTGGCGCGCGCCCGCGCGCCTTCCGCGTCGCTCTGCAGGCGCGCCACGTCCTCCGCGCCGGCGAGCGGCGCGATCTGCACCAGCGCGTCGCCCGCCTGCACGCGTCGCCCCGGCTGCGGCCACGCCTGACCGGGCGCCGCGCGCAAGGTGCCGCGCGCCGGTGCGCTCAGCTCCGCGCGCCGCCCCGCGGCGGCCTCCACTACCGCCGGGGCGCTGAGGCGCGGGGCGATGGGCTCGCGCCGCGCGCTCTCGGTCGCGAAAGCCATGCGCCACTGCTGCTCCTTGAAGAAGGCGATGCCCTCGGCCTCCTCCTCCGCCGCCGGCACGGCGTCGGCGCTCGCGTACACCACCACCGGCACCGCCACGCGATGGCGGCGTTCGGGCTGCGCCAGCTCCAGCAGCAGCTCATGCTCGCCCGCGCGCGCGGGCGCGAGCTCCGGCAGGTAGATGCCCTCGCGCGCGGGGGCGTCGGCACTCACCTGCTGCCGCGTCCCGTCCGGGGCGGTCAGGGTCAGGGTCAGCCGCCCCTCCCGGACCGGGCGCTGCCCGTCCAGCAGCGTCAGGTGCACCAGCAAACGCGCCGTCTCGCCGACCACCAGCGGCGGGTGTTCGGCGAACACCTCCAGGCCGTCCTCCCACACGGTGAAGTCCTGCTCGTCGGCGTGCGCCGCAGCCAGGCACCACAGCAGGCCCAACAGGGTTATCGTCCAGCGGCTCATCGGCCGGCCTCCTCAAAATCAGTTGTCGTAACCGCATGGAGCGCCTCGCCCGCGGCATGGCGCAGGGCGGCAAGTTCCAGCCAGGCGTCGGCCAGCAGTTGTTGCTGACGCCCCTCGGCGGCGCGCGCCGTCTCCACCGCGTCGATCAGCGCGGGCAGATCCACCTCGCCGCGCTGATAGCCGCGCTCGGTGAGCGCGCGCACCTCGCGCGCGGGCTCGAGCACGGCGCCGCGATGGTGCCGGGCTTGGTCGACGAGATGGGTGAGATGCAGATGACTCACGCGCAGCTCGGCCTGCAAGTCGCGCTCGAGCGTGCGGACGCGTTCGCGCTGCGCGCGGCCCAGGGCCGCGAGCTCGTCCCGACGGCCGCCGCGCCGGTCCCACAGCGGCAGCTCGACGGTCAGGCCCGCGCCGGTCACCGGCTCGCGCGAACCCGCGAACACGTCCCGCTCGCGATACAGGGTCAGGCTGACGCCGGGCAGGGCCTCGGCGCGGGCCACGGCGCGTTCGGCGGTCAGCACGGCCTGCCGGCCTTGCTCGTGATGCAGGCTGGGGTGGTCCGCCGCGCCTTGGGCAAAGTGCTCCAGTGCCGCGGGCGGCGGCGGCACGGTGAGCGGCGCCAGCGCGCCAAGTTCGTCGGGGGCCAGCGCCAGCAACGCGGCCAGCGCATAGGCCGACTCGGCCCACTCACCCTCGGCCTGCTCCACCGCCTGGGCCGCCTGCGCCGCCATGACCTCCAGCCGCAATGCCTCGCGGCGGGAGACGTCGCCCGCCGCCGCGCGGCGCGCCCCCGCGTGCGCAAAGGCCGCGGCGTCCTCGGCGTTGCCCCGCGCCAGCGCGAGCAGGGCCTGATCGCGCTGCAGGCGGTGAAAGGCCTCGGCCACGCGGCGCTCGAGCCCCAGGCGTTCGGCCTGCTCCGCCGCCTCGGCGACGCGCACGCCGGCCGCCGCCACCGCCTGCCGGGGCTTGATGCGCCCGAGCGGCAGCGGCTGGGTGATCGCGATCTGGGTCAGGTCGCGCCCGCCGCCGCCGAGCTCGCGCGCGAGCCGGTCGTCGGCACGCAGTTCCACCGAGGGGTTGGGCCAGGCGCCGGCCTGGCGCAGGGCGCCCTGCTGCGCCTCGCGCCCGGCGGCGGCCGCCGCCACCTCGGGCGCCACCGCCAGCGCACGCGCAATGCTCGATTCCAATGTCCACTCTGCCGCCGCTGCGCTCACGCACAGTAGGCCGGCGAGCACCACGGCACCCCGCACCGCTACGCGGCGCACATCAATCAGGATCATGTCGATCTCCCCGTCGGCGAGCGCCGACGCACAAAACGTCAAAGCCGCGCAGCCGTGCGCGGCAGGTCGTCAGGAGATCAGGCGGGAGGGGCGCGCAGCGGGGGCGCGAGGTGGGACGGCGGGGCAGGTAAGCCCCAGCGGCTGCGCGCGGGCGACGCCGCGCGGCGCAGCACAGGCGTCAGCAGCAACAGGAGGAGGCCCGTGACCAGTGCGAGCGGCAGGTCCACAGACGGGAGCAGCTTGGCGAGCGCGAGCGGCGAGATATCCACCTCGCCGGCGAGGTCGTGATGCGCATGGTGCGCATGGTGAGCGGCCTGCGCCACATGCACATGCGCGCCCGCGCCCTCGGTCTCGCCATGCACATGGATGCCCGCGAACTGCGCCCACAGCAGAGCCAACGCGCAGGCGACGACAAGGCGCAGCGCGGAGGGCCGGAGGCGGTGACGGAACCATTCCATGCCGGGCATTAGGCCGCAGCCGCCGGTACGCGTCAAGACGGTCGCCGCCTCAGGCCGGCAACAAGCGGCCCGCGGCGCGGCGCACCGGCCGCACCGCCAACATCACGAGCAGCACGAGGGACGTGACCTGCAGCCACCTGGGCAGGAGTTCCTGAGCCACCGCGACTTGGCGCGGGATGTCCACCTGCGCGGCCGCGACCAGCGCATCGGCCACCAACCCGAGCGCGATGGCGCTCACCACGATACCGACAAGGTAGCGCACCAGCACCGCACTGCCCATCTCGCGCCGCACCGCACCCAGCGTGGCGAGGCTGGTCACCGGACCGGCGAGCAGGAACACCAGCACGGTGCCCGGCGAGACGCCGGCCACCAACATGGCGGCCCCGATGGGCGTGGCGGCCGTGGCGCAGATGTACAGGGGAATGCCGATCACGGCCATCAGCAGCATGGCCGCGGGGCCGCCGGCATAGGTCGCCAGCGCCTGGGGCGGGACCAGCGCCATCAGCACACCGGCCACGAGGAGACCCGCCAGCAGCCACAGACTGATGTCGTCCAGCACGTCGGTGTAGGCATACACTACCCCCGCGCGCAAACGCGCCACGACACCCGGCGGCGCTGGCGGCGCCCCGGGAGCGGGCGCGCCGCAGCTCCCGGCGCCGCAACTGCCCCCGCTACACCCGCTGTCCGCGGCCGGCGCCGCGGCGGCGGGACGCGCGGGGCTCGTCGCCACCAGCAGGCCGGTGGCCAGCGCGGTGGCCACGGCGCCGAGCGCACGCGCCAGCGCCATGAAGGGGCCGAGTAAGGCGTAGGTGATGGCGACCGAATCGACACCGATCCCGGGCGTGCCGATCAGAAAGGCCGTGGTCGGGCCGCGCCCCGCGCCGCCGCGGTGCAACGCGAGCGCGGTGGGGATGGCGCCGCAGGAGCACAGCGGCAGCGGCGCACCGATCACGGCGGCGCGCGCAATGGGGCTCAGCCCGCTGCCGCCGAGCCACCGCCGGAGCGCGGACTCCGGCAGCAAGCCCTTGATCATGCCCGCCGCCAACAGCCCCAACAGCAACCATGGCGCCGCCGTTAGCGCGACCTCCAGTATCTGATACAACACGATCACCACCGCCGGACTCCCTACTTATCGCACTCACCGCCCGCTCATGAGACCACGATCTGCGCGACCGCGGCTAGGGTGCGGGGGCCGCTTGATGGACGTCAATTTGAAAGACATGATGCGACTGTAACTTGAACCGGCGTCGCAAGGCCCGCCGGAGCAGGCAACGGTTGCGGCCTCTAAGCTTGGAGGTACGGCGCTATGCGCGGCGAAGCGTCGGCTCGGGCCGAGGGGGGCGACCAGGCCACTGACTTCGCCGTGCGCGAGGAACCGACATGAAGGTAGAACGCATACTCTGTCCCGTGGATTTCAGCCCCGCCTCGGACGCGGCCACGGCCTACGCGATCGACCTGGCGAAACGTCTAGGCGCGCGCATCGGCCTGATGCACACCGTCTACGCCAATGCAGGCGGCGCCTACGCCGACACGCTCGACCTCAACCGCTTCTACACCATGATGCGGGGCGAGGCGCAGGCACGCATGCGCCGCGCCCAGGAGCGCTACGCCGACGCGGGCGTGGACCTCGAGCCTCTGCTGCACGAAGGTCCGGTGGTCGAGGAGCTGCGCCACGCCGCAGCGGAGTGGAAAGCCGACCTGGTGGTGATGGCCACGCACGGCCGCCACGGCTTCCGGCGCTGGGTGCTCGGCTCGACCGCCGAGGGGCTGCTACGCGCCCTGCCGATGCCCATCCTCACCCTCACCGAGCCGGAGGCTCAGCGTGCGCGCAGTCGGCTCGCACACGTGGTGGCCGCGGTGGACTTCCCGCTCGAGCCGGAAGCCGCCGTGCTGGAGGCAGCCCTCGGGCTCGCGGCGCGCCATGGCGCCCGCCTCACACTGTTGCATGTCCTGCATGGCGTCAGTACCGGCGTGCGCCAGCACTACGAACAGATCTTGATGGAGGCGCTGGAACAGCGGCTATTGGCGACCGTGCCCCCGGACCTCAAGGAACTGGGGGCGGTTAACGTCGTGGTCGAGGCGGGGGCCGCCGATCAGCGCCTCGTGGAATGGGCCGCGCGCGAAGACGTGGACCTGCTGGTGCTGGGCGGCAGGCCCAAGGGGACCATGGCGCGCGCGGTCGCCGGTGCGACGTTGGAACGTTTGGTCCGCGAGGCGAAGTGCCCGGTGCTGACGGTGCCCGCGCAGCCGCAGTGAAGACGAGGCGCCGCGTCCGGCGGGTACGCGCGCGGCTGGATCCGGAGGGTGTGGCGGGTCTCGCTCGCCGGTCAGGGGGTTCGCTGTGCGGCTGAGGGCCTTGTCGACTCCTCCGACTGCTCGGCGGGCTTCGCATCCGCCGGACGCGGCACCTCGCCTTCCTCGGCGGGCGACGTGGGCGCCGCCACCTCGTCGGTGTCAGGGGGCGGCGGTGCGGCGTCCCGCGCCTCCTGCCCGACCGCCTCGCTCTCGAGGGGACGCTCGACGGCCTCGGCCTCATCCGGGGCCATCCCCTCACGCCCGCCATCCGCCCAAGGCTCAGGCGGCAGGCGTTCGGCATCGGCCTCCAGAGGCTCTTCGGCCAACTCCCCTTTGGGGACCTCGCCCTCCAAGCGCGGCGTGTCGCCCTTGGTCAGGATGTGCGAACCCAAGGCCAGGTGTTCGTACAGGGTGCGGTAGGTGGAGGTCAGGTTGTTGAACAGGTGAGCGGTCTTGCCGAAATGGCGCGTCACCTCCTCCTGGTAACGGGCGAGATCGGCCTGCGCATGCTCCAGGTCCTGCTCCAGGCGCTGTACCCGGCGCGTCTGATCGGAACTCGTGCGACCGAAGTAGTAGCCGGCCGCACCGGCTGCCGCGATCAGGACCAGCATCAACAACCAAACCAACGGGGACATGAGCAACTCCATGGCGCGCGGGAGCGTCCGCACGCACGCTGTGGGTTCAAGGTGTCAACCGCAGTTTAGATGCGCGCGAGCCCGCCGCCGGATGGGTGCGGCTCGGCGCCGTCCATGGCGCGGTTCAATCCGGGTGTCCGAAACGGCGATTCGGGCGGACTGTGCTCGGCCCCGCGGGGCCGAGCCCTCCCCCGGCTGCGCCGGCCAATTCTGTTCTTAGAACGGGATGTCGTCGTCGAAATCGGGCGTGCTGCTGGCCGCGGGCGCCTCGCGCCGACCCTGACCGCTGCTGCTGCTGCGGCCGCCACCGAAATCGCCCTCGTCGCCGAAGCCACCGCCACCGCCACCGCTGCCCTGACGGCCACCGAGCATCTGCATCTCGCTGGCGACGATCTCGGTGCTGTAGCGGTCCTTGCCGTCGTTATCCTGCCACTTGCGCGTGCGCAGGCTGCCTTCGATATAGACCTGCGATCCCTTGCGCAGATACTCGGCCGCAATCTCGGCCAGGCGGTTGAAGAACACCACGCGGTGCCACTCGGTGCGCTCCTGCTGCTCGCCGGTCTGCTTGTCTTTCCAACTCTCCGAGGTGGCGAGGCGCACGTTGGTGACCGCACCACCGCTGGGCATGTAGCGCGTCTCCGGATCCGCCCCCAGATTGCCGACGAGAATGACTTTGTTGATACCGCGTGCCATGAGTGGCCTCCCGAGGAGCGTGACGGCGGGTCGTGACGCCCGCCCTGAATCTGGGTCGCGAGCCCGATAAGGCTCAGCGCTCGGCACCGCCGAGGCGGGCCGAGCTACGCTAGCCTAGCGGAGGCGGCGCGTGCGGGCAATCCCGCCTCAGCCCCGTTCCGACGCTATCCGCTGTAATGCCTGCTGATCGAGCCTATGACGATCGACTTTCAAGTACGCCACCTCGTCGCCGGGCGGGATCACGGCCTCGGCGACCCCCGCCACCGCGCGCAGGCGCCTCACCAGAGCCGCGGCCTCGGCATCGCTGAGCGCGCCGACCCGCAGCAACTGACTGGATAGGTAACGCGGGTCGGCCATGCCGGCGGCCAGCGCGAGCCACAGCAAGGCCAGCCCCGCGCAGGCCAGGAACACACCCTGCGCCCCCACGGCGCCATACAGCGACCCGCCCAGCGCGCCGCCGAGAAAGGCCCCCAGGAACTGCGAGCTCGTGTACACACCCATCGCGCTCCCCTTGTGCTGAGCCGGCGCGATCTTGGCGATCAAGGAGGGCAGGGAAGCTTCCAGCAAATTGAAGGCGGCGAAGAACAGCCACAGCAATACGAACATCGTCAGCAAGGTGCTCGGCATCACCGCCAGCCCCAGCTGGGCCACGCCGAGCAGCACGATGGCGCCGAGGAAGAACTGTTTCAGCCGGCGCTTGCGCTCGGCGACGATCACGAACGGCACCATTGCCACCAGCGACAGCACCATGACCCCGAGGTACACCTGCCAATGCTGCGCCGCGGGCAGGCCCACGGTGTCACGCAACACCAGCGGGATAACCACGAAGCTCGCGGTGAGAATCAGGTGCAGCAGCAGAATTCCGGCGTCGAGGCGCAGCAGCTCGGGCGCGCGCAGCACCTGGCCGAGTTGGGCCGGGACGGTTTGCGCATCGGCGTGCACGCGCGATACCGGGGGCGCGGGCACCACCACGTAGAGCACCCCGATCCCGAGCAGCGCGAGCGCCGCGGTCGTCCAGAAGATCCCTTGCACGCCGATCCAGGCGCCGAGCACGGGCCCCAGCACCATGGCCGCGGCGAAGGATGTGCCGATACTCGCGCCGATGATGGCCATCGCCTTCACCCGCTGCTCCTCGCGGGTGAGGTCTGCGGCGAGCGCCATGAGCGCAGCGGCGACCGCGCCCGCCCCCTGCAGGGCACGGCCGAAGATCACCAGCCAGATGGTATCCGCCAGCGCGGCGACCACGCTGCCCAGCGCGAAAATCAACAACCCGAGCACGATCACGCGCTTGCGCCCCACCCGATCCGACAGCAGGCCGAAAGGGATCTGGAACACGGCCTGGGTGAGGCCGTAGACGCCGATGGCCATACCGACCAGGAACGGCGTGACGCCGTGCAGGTCTTCGGCGTAGAGCGCGAAGACCGGCAGGATCAGGAACAGGCCCAGCATGCGCAGCGCGTAAATACCCCCCAGACCGAGAGCGGCGCGGCGTTCGTAGGGGCTCATGCTGTCGCTGTCGGGGGAACCGCCGTGGGATCTCATGAGGATTGGGGTGTAGTTTTGCGCGGCTTCGCCGAAGCGGCGTATATTATCAGGTTGCTTCTGGAGCCGGGTACCGCATGGACACCATCGTCATCCGCGGGGCGCGCACCCACAACCTCAAGAACATCGATCTTGAGTTGCCGCGCGACAAACTGATCGTGATCACCGGGCTATCGGGCTCGGGCAAATCGTCGCTCGCCTTCGATACGATCTATGCGGAGGGCCAGCGCCGTTACGTCGAATCGCTGTCCGCCTACGCGCGCCAGTTCCTGGCCATCATGGAGAAGCCCGACGTCGACCACATCGAGGGCCTCTCCCCGGCGATCTCCATCGAGCAGAAGTCGACCTCGCACAACCCGCGCTCCACCGTGGGCACCATCACCGAGATCTACGACTACCTGCGCCTGCTGTTCGCGCGCGCCGGCGAGCCGCGCTGCCCCCGCCACGACACCGTGCTCGCCGCCCAGACCGTGAGCCAGATGGTGGACGCGACGCTCGCGCTACCCGACGGTGCGCGCCTGGCCCTGCTCGCGCCGCTCATCAGCGACCGCAAGGGCGAGCACCGCGAGGTGCTGGATGAACTACGCGCGCAGGGCTATCTGCGCGCGCGCGTCGACGGGCGCATCGTCGAGTTGGACGGCGCCGAACCGCTGGACCCCAAGCGCAAGCACACCATCGAGGTGGTGGTGGACCGCTTCAAGGTGCGCCCCGACCTCGCCCAGCGTCTGGCCGACTCCTTCGAGACCGCCTTGCACCTTGGCGACGGCCTGGCGCGCGTCGCGTTTCTGGACGAAGCGCAGGACGACCTGGTCTATTCCGCCAAGTTCGCCTGCCCGCTCTGCGGCTTCAGCGTGCCGGAGCTCGAGCCGCGCATGTTCTCGTTCAATAACCCGGCCGGCGCCTGCCCCGAGTGTGACGGCCTCGGCGTCACACAGTTCATCGACCCGGCGCGCGTGGTGGTGCACCCCGACATCGGGCTCGGCGGCGGGGCGATCCGCGGCTGGGATCGACGCAATGCCTATTACTTCCACATCCTCAGCTCGCTCGCGCGCCACTACGGCTTCGACCTCGACACGCCCTGGCAGGAACTGCCCGCGCATCTACAGGAGATCGTGTTGCACGGCAGCGGAGAGGAGCGCATCGCCTTCACCCAGCTCGGCGAGGACGGCAAACCGCAGCGACGCGAGACGCCGTTCGAGGGCGTCATCCCGAACATCGCCCGCCGCCATCGGGAGACCACGTCCATGGTGGTGCGCGAGGAACTCGGCAAGTTCTTCAATCAGCACAGCTGCCCCAGCTGCGGCGGGGCGCGTCTGAACGAGGCGGCACGCCACGTATTCGTGGCCGAGCACACACTGCCCGATCTCACGGCCTTGCCGGTCGGCCGCGCCCAGGCCTTTTTCGCTCAGCTGGAGCTGCCCGGCAGCCGCGGCGCGATCGCGCAGAAGGTGGTCAAGGAGATCGCCCAGCGACTCGATTTCCTGGTGAACGTGGGACTGGACTACCTCACCCTGGAGCGCAGCGCCGATACCCTCTCGGGCGGCGAGGCGCAGCGCATACGCCTGGCCAGCCAGATCGGCGCCGGCCTGGTCGGCGTGATGTACATCCTGGATGAGCCGTCCATCGGACTGCATCAACGGGATAACGAGCGCCTGCTGAACACCCTCACCTATCTGCGCGACCTCGGCAACACCGTGATCGTGGTGGAACACGACGAGGACGCGATCCGCTGCGCCGACTGGGTGGTCGACATCGGTCCCGGCGCGGGCGTACACGGCGGCGAGATCGTGGCGCAGGGCACGCCCGCGCAGATCATGCGCCACCCGAACTCGCTCACCGGGCAGTACCTGTCCGGACGGCGGCGCATCCCGGTTCCCGACCAGCGGCACGCGCCCGATCCGTCCCGCATGCTGTGCATCCGCGGCGCGCGCGGCAACAACCTGAAGGGGACCGACGTCGATATCCCCGTCGGCCTGATGACCGCCGTGACCGGCGTGTCGGGTTCGGGTAAGTCCACGCTGATCAACGACACCTTGTATCGCCATGCGGCGGTCACCCTGAACGGGGCGAGCGAGAATCCCGCGCCTTGCGCCGCCCTCACCGGCCTGCAGCACTTCGACAAGGTGGTCGACATCGACCAAAGCCCGATTGGGCGCACGCCGCGCTCGAATCCGGCCACCTACACCGGGCTGTTCACCCCCATCCGCGAGTTGTTCGCAGGGGTACCCGAATCACGTGCGCGCGGCTACGGGCCGGGCCGCTTCAGCTTCAACGTCAAAGGCGGGCGCTGCGAAGCCTGCCAGGGCGACGGGCTGATCAAGGTCGAGATGCACTTCCTGCCGGATGTCTACGTCGCTTGCGATGTCTGCAAGGGCCGCCGCTACAACCGCGAGACCCTGGAGATTCACTACAAGGGCAAGAGCATCGACCAGGTGCTGGACATGACCGTCGAGGAGGCGCGCGCCTTCTTCTCGGCAGTGCCGGTCATCGCGCGCAAGCTCGAGACTCTGGATGAGGTCGGCCTCGGCTACGTGCGCCTCGGGCAAAGCGCCACCACGCTGTCCGGCGGCGAGGCGCAGCGCGTGAAACTCGCGCGCGAGTTGTCCAAGCGCGACACCGGCAACACGCTCTACATCCTGGATGAGCCGACCACCGGCCTGCATTTCCAAGACATAGAGCAGCTGCTCGCGATCCTGCACCGGCTGCGCGACCACGGCAACACCGTGGTGGTGATTGAACACAATCTCGACGTGATCAAGACCGCCGACTGGATCATCGACATGGGACCTGAAGGCGGCGACGGCGGCGGGCAGTTGGTGTGCGAGGGGACCCCCGAGGTGGTCGCCGACCACCCCGCCTCCCACACCGGCCGGTTCCTGCGCCAAGTGCTGGACGCGGCGGCAGAACCGCTGCGCGAGGCGCGCTCATGAGCGCCTTGGAGCAGAAACTGGTGGCCTGGTTCGCCGACCCGCGGGTGCAGGCCCTGCGCCTCGATCCCGTGCTGTTCTGGGCGCGCGGCGACAAAACCCCGTTCGGGCGCATCAAGGTGGACCCGCGCGAGCTGGAGGTGTTCCTCGCCGCGGTGCTCGGCGAGCCCTCCGAATGCCGCGAGGACCTCGAACGCACCGAACCCGGCCGCGCGAGTTTTCTCGCCGCCAACGCCCGCCGCCACGAACTGCCCCTGCTACGCCGGCGCAGCGATTAATTTCCTACGGTCGGCTAGTGCGTCGGTGCGCACTCACCGGTCCCTCGTGGTACGACTCCCTACGCCGCGCCGTCGCTAGGCCATCAACCCCACCTGCGCCCCCACCTCCAGCCCCAGCACGCGGGCGGCCGACCCCTGATTCACCGCGATCTCGACCAGCCCGTTGGCGTTGACGTACCAGAACGCCTCGCCCACCGGCACGTCGCAGAAGGTGCGCGCCCCCGAGAGCGTACGCCCGCCGACCCGCAATCTCGCGCCTGCGGCGCACCTTTGCGCGCGGATCCCGGTGATGGCATTGCCATAGTGGTCGACGTACACCACCTCCCACAGGTCCGCCCCCGCCTCGACGGGCACCGTGCGTTCCAGTACCTCGCCCGGCGGCGGCGCCCCGCGCGCGAGGAGCGCCGCAACCGGCGCGAACAGGTCACGCCCGTGGAACGAATCCGAGAGCTTGCCCGGGCGCCAGTTGATGGTCCACCAGGCGGCGCGGCCCGCACGCGCGGCCACGACGTCGAACAGGCCGTTGTCGGGGCCGACGAACCAACGCCCCCCGGCGCGCAGCACCACCGCCCGACGCCCCGGGTCGCCCACGCCCGGGTCGACCACGCACAGCAATACCGCATCGAGCGGCAGCGCCGGTGCGTACGCAGCCAGCAGATGCGCCGCCGCCCGCGGACGGAACGCAGGCGCGTCCGCGAACAGATCCAGCACCGGCACCCCCGGCGCCTGCTGATAGAGCACGGCCTTGACCTGCCCCACGTAGGGGCCCGCCACGCCGAAGTCGGTGAACAGGGCTATCATGGGCCCATGATAGCGCTCGAACTACTAAGGCGCTGAACAACTGCGACTCCGGACTTGCCCACGCCCGCGAGACAGAAGTCTCCTCCGCCCTAATGACGAAATCGGCCTCACTGGGCACACACGCCGCACTTCGCAACGTGATCCGACTGCTCAACAAACAACATGCTTCAGCACACCCTCATTAGCGGATATCGTTCTTGTTTCGTTGTTCGTCGTCGCGCCAATGGGCCATCTCACGTCAAATCCGAACCCTGCGGCTTTACCTTCGACGCTAACTCGCATAATCACAGCAGCTCAAGCTCGCCTTCTGGAATCTCCACTGCACTCCCATCATCTCCTTCCACCAGGACCAGGACGGTCCGCAACGGAACCTGGAGTTTCTCCGCGAGATCAGGGTCTTCAACGGACCGAAAGCCGCACACACTACCTCTCCTGAGCCCGTACTTAGCCTGCGCCGCTGATGCTTTCAGCTTCACGGCATCCCCCCAACTAAAAGTCATTGATTCACCGGAAGCCACGGCGTTCCGTCCTCATTCTTTACGCCTGGACGATGTGCATGTGGCTGAAGCGCCCGCGGATCATTATGTGTCTTCGGGCTGTGAGGCCCGTCGATTCTCATGCCAGTCGGAGTGCCATCAGCGTCGCGCACCTGAATCCAACGTCCGTCTTTTGAGCCAGTGAGATACTCGCCCCGCCTTAGGGGAAGTGCGTTACCTTTCGTATCGACAGCGATAACATCAGGCTTATCAATCGTCCTTCCGCTAGGCTTTCTGAACCCACCTGTAGCAGCGGCCTGAGCCGATCCCTTCCCTGCCCCAGCGACTGCGGTCGATCCAGCGCCGTGGCTGACCGTCCGCGCAGCCTGCACGCCCTGCTCAACGGCCCGGGCCGCCTTGATCGCCTGGCCCGTTCCCGGCACCGGGCTCGCCACGCCGACGATGCTGAAGGCGACGTCGGCGGCCGCCTCGGCTATGCCCTGGCCGGTGTAGACCGCCACACCCAGCTTACCCAGATCATAGACAAGAAACACCACGTCGATGGGGCTGTGGCCGTCCGGGTCGACGAACTTGTAGGGGTTGTTGTTCGCGTAGGCGTAGCGGTTGAAGCTGTGGACGTTGCCCAGTTCCACGCCCTTGGGATCCACACCCATGAAGCGCCCCAGCACCGGGTCGTAGTAGCGCGCGCCCATGTAGCTGAGGCCGGTGCTCGCCTCCAGGGGCTTGCCGGCGAACCACAGGGCGTTACTCGCCGTAGCGGCCGGTTGTTTGGCGATGCGCTCGCCGTAGGGTCGGTAGCTCTCCTTCCACACCACATTCCCGGAGGCGTCGGTGGCCGCCAGCGGGGTGCCCGCGATGTCGTTGTGGAAGTAGGTGATGGTGTTGGCGAGCACCCAGTTGGGCACCATCAAGGTCAGCAGGAGGAGCAGGAGAGCCGCGCTCAGGACGCTGTTTTGGTGTTTGTTCTTCATAGCGCCCCCGCTCAGTTGGACACGCGCTGGGCGATGCGCTTGCCGCCCAGGTAGATGTACTCCACGAGCTTGTTCTGCTGGCTCGGCGTGAACTCGATCAGCGTGAGCCCCTGGGCGTTGTGCACCTCGTAGGTCTTGGTGCTGCCGCGCACCGCCATCACCCGCTGCGACAAGCCGTCGTAGAAGTACTCGACGCGGTTGGTCGCGCTGCCGCAGTTGACGCAGCGCAGGTTGGGCACCCCGTCATAGGTGTAGGTGTTGCCGCCGCCGCTGATGACGTTGCCATAGGCGTCGTAGCCATAGGTGGCCGAGCGGGCGCCCGACACCCCGCTCAAGCGATTCTGGGCGTTGTAGCTGTACTGCAGACTCCACGCGCCGAACACCTGGCTGGTCACGTTGCCGGTTCCGGTGTAGGCGATGCCGCCGGTTCCCCAGGGGCCGTTTGCCACGGTGAGACGGTTCAGCGCGTCATAGCCAAGGGTACGGTTGTAGCTGGCGTCGACGCTGTCGCTGACCGAGGTCAGGTTCCCCGCCCCGTCGTAGGTGTAGGTGCTGTTGATGTAAGGCGTCGCAAGCGCCCCGCGATGGATGCTGAAGGAGCTTGGCCACAAGCGGCTGTTCTGGTTGTAGGTGGAGCTGGTGCCGTTGGCGTAGTTGATCTGCCGGATTTGCCCGGATGGCCAGTAGGTGATGCTGTTGACGTAGCCGGACACCATGGTCGGCCGCCCCAGGGCGTTGGGCGCGTAGCTCACCACTTGCCCAGACCTGGGGTAGGTGATCGAACTGAGTTGGTCGTTGGCGTTGTAGGTGTACCCTGCCGTGAGGACGAGACCGTCGACCGACAGCGACTCGCTAATCAGGTTGTCGTTCGGGTCGTAGCCGTAGGTGCGTGTCGCGGCAGACGAGGTGATCGTACGCAGCTTGTGAGTACGGCTGTAGGCGTAGGTCACCGAAGGCGTGGCACCGGGGTATGTAACCGACGTGAGCCGATTCTGCCCGTCGTAGCTGTAGGTCGTGGTGCCCGACGCACCCACGCTGCGAGAAGTCATGTTCCCCGCGGCGTCGCGGCCGTAGGTTGTCGCACCCGTCTCGGGATGTGTCTCGGAGGTAAGATAGTAGTTAGCGTTATACCCGAAACTGCGCGAGGTACCGCCTTGCGACACGGACGTAACCAAGTCGCGAACATTTCGCGTTAGATTGAGACTGGCCGCCGTGTCCGGCGTGGTCACACGCACAACGAACTGTGTATCTGGATCGCCGTATGCTCGAAAAGCGTAGGTGGTGGTATGCCCGCGCTCGTTGCGCTCTGCGACGGTCCCCGCGCCATACGTGTAAGCCTTGAAGGTCGAGTCCGGGTAGGTGATACGCGTAGTCCGGTCGAGCAAATCATACTGGTAGCTGATACCGATCGTCGCACCAGGATTCGACTCGAAGGTCCGCCTCCCTAACGCGTCATGCGAATAAGTGCGAGCGATGCCGCCCAGCGTGACGCTTGTGGTTCGACCGAGCCCGTCATAGGCCGTGGTTTCCGTGAGTGCCCCGCGGGTTACTGTCCGGCTCGCGGCACCGTAGGATGCGGTGACGGGGTTACCGCTGGGATAATTGACCTGCACGATGCGGTTTAGGCCGTCGTACACGAAGCTTGTGGTACGACCCTCGCCGTTGGTTTCAGATCTGACGTTTCCCGCATCGCTGACGAGCCGGCTGACTATGATTCCGGCCGGCTGCGCTTCGTACTGCGGAATACCGCGTCTGTAGTTGCTGTACGTGTGAACCAGCCCGCGTGGGAAGGTCGCGGAAGCGACGTTTCCCTGCGCATCGTAGGTGTAACTTGTACGGACACCGTCACGCGTTATCGAGGTCAGGTTGCCGCGCGTGTCGAAAGTGCGTGTGGTGCTGCCACCGGCGTCGGTCTCGTTCTGGACACGCTTGACGATCCAGAGACTCGTGTTGACATAGTACGTCCGGCTTGTGGTCCGGCTCCCCCCATCGGACCCGCTTCAGAAATCGTGCGAGGATTTCCGTAGGCGTCGAAATCGCTATAGGTCGTTCGGTACGTCGCGCCATTACGGCCAATCACCTTTTCCGCAAGCAAAGGCGCATTTGTCTCGTTCGGGTCTGTCTTGGACCAAAAGACTCCCGGGCGCGAGTACGTTTCAGACGAAAGTCGCTGCTTCGCCCACCTATACGTTTCCGTTTGGAGGTTTGCGTACTGCTTCGACATCAGCAGGCCGACCATCCAAGTCGAACCGTAGCTCACGGCATGGGGACCTACATGCCGGTAGACAATCTGGCCGGCTGGGGTATTCACCGTGGTCGTATCCAGCGCGCCGTTGGTGCCGGGCGCGTACTGGAAGGTCCACGTACCGCCGGTGCTTGCAACCTTGCGACTGACGGCCGCTGTCCGCGAGGCGGAATTGGCCGGATCAAAGAACACGTGAGCATACTCGTAACTAATGGAGCCGCCCTGCGGATAGGTCACTCGGCTGATTGAGAACTTCCCCGGAACCGTCGTGTACAGCGCTGTGTTGTAGGCGTACCCCCAACTGGTGCCATCTGGGCGCCTCACGCCGGTAAGCAAGAATACGCCGGTAACACCGCTTAGGGCCGTGTAGCTATACTCATACACCTGCCCGCCACTGGCGCTGATCCGGGTGATGCGGCGCGTCGTCAGCCCGCTATCCGCGTAGGTGAAGCTGATGGACCGGCCGTCACTAGTCGTGACACTCTGGATTTGTGGACTGGAGTTCGAGAGGTAATTGACCGTGGCGGTGTTGCCGTTGGGATCAGTGATCTTCCGTGTATACCAAGCTGGAACGAAGGTGGTTTCCCCTAGGTTGACGAGTTGCGTCATCTCGTAGCGCATTCCATCGGGCGAATAGGCAATGACGCCACCACTGTTGGGCAGGCAGTCCACACGCCAGCGCTGCGCGGAAACCATCAGTGGCGTAGTGGCACCGGTGTAGGTCAGAAGTTGGCGACTTCCATCTGGAAGCTCCAAGACCGGGTTGTCCGTGGTCTTGCCGTGGTCCTGGTTTACGCAGAAGTCCTGATTTGATGCGCGACCGTCCACCCGTAACCCGCCAGCCCTCCCTGCGTACGAGAAGACTGCGGATTATTCTCATCCACGCTCGCGCTGTTGTACGACCGCAGCACGATCGAACCCGCCGTTGCCCGGCAAATGCACATCGACGTAGTGGAATTGCAGCGCCCCGGTGAAGGGGTCAATGTGCTCGTGAAAATGCTGGTTAACGAAGTCCCGGTTAGGATACAAGCCGGGCTCCCGGTAGAAATCCGGGATTGGGTTGCTGGCAGCTACAGGAAGCGCACAACAAAAGGCGAGTGCCGCACCGAGTGCGGCCCGCGTCGTGCTACGGAGCATGGCAGAACTCCCTCTTGTTCTGTTGTTAGGAGTACCACATGAGGCCTGTCGCGCTGGCATGCAGCGCGTGGGCGAACGCTACGCCTAATACTCGCGCGGTGTCAACATACAAGCGAACAACTCCGCTGCATGCGTCAAAACGACGGAGCCGCTTCGCAACACGCGGCCAAAAGAAAACCGGGCGCGAGGCCCGGTTTCTCGATCTGCCTGGGAGCTGCGGCTGCCTATTCGGCGGCCGCCTCCTCGCTCGCGCCCTCTTCGGCCAACGGGCGGTCGACGAGTTCGACCAGTGCCATGGGGGCGTTGTCCCCAGGACGGAACCCGCACTTGAGGATGCGCAGATACCCGCCGGGACGGGCCTGGTAGCGCGGGCCGAGCTCATTGAACAGCTTGGTCACCACGGCGCGATCGCGCAGCCGGTCGAACGCCAGGCGCCGGTGCGACACGCTGTCATCCTTCGCCAGGGTGATCAGCGGCTCGGCGACGCGACGCAGTTCCTTGGCCTTGGGCAGCGTGGTGCGAATCACTTCATGATGGAACAGCGATGCCGTCATGTTCTTGAACATGGCCTTGCGGTGGCTGCTGTTCCGACTCAACTGACGGCCGGCGTTACGATGGCGCATGATGATACGTCCTCAGGTTCTCGCGAGGCGTCCGCTCAGGCGGAGGCCTGTTCGTTATCGACGTCCAGATTCGGCGGCGGCCAGTTCTCCAGGCGCATGCCCAGCGACAGCCCGCGCGAGGCCAGCACGTCCTTGATCTCGGTCAACGACTTCTTGCCCAGGTTCGGCGTCTTCAGCAACTCGACCTCGGTACGCTGCACCAGATCACCGATATAAAAAATGTGCTCGGCCTTCAGACAGTTCGCCGAACGCACCGTCAGCTCAAGATCGTCGACCGGACGGGTCAGCACCGGATCCACGGCGGGTTCGCTGGTGGCCGGCTTGGCCTCCTGCTTGCCCTGCAGGTCGACAAACGCACTGAGCTGATCCTGCAAAATCGTCGCGGCGCGGCGGATGGCCTGCTCCGGATCGATCGTGCCGTTGGTCTCCAGGTCGATGATCAGCTTGTCCAGGTCGGTGCGCTGTTCGACACGCGCGCTCTCGACAATGTAGGCCACGCGACGCACCGGGCTGAAGCTCGCGTCGAGCTGCAGGCGGCCGATCGATGTATTCTCCTCTTCACTGATGCGCTGGCTGGCAGGCTCGTAGCCTAGGCCGCGCGTCACCTTGAGGGACATCTTCAGCTCGCCGGACTTGGTCAGGTGAGCGATCACGTGCTCAGGGTTCACCACCTCGACATCATGGTCCAGCGTGATGTCACCGGCCGTCACCGGGCCGAGGCCCTTCTTGGACAGCCGCAACACCGCCTCGTCGCGGTTGTGCATACGGATCGCGATGCCCTTGAGATTCAGCAGAACCTCGAGCACGTCCTCCTGCACACCCTCCATCGCGGTGTACTCGTGCAGCACGCCTTCGATCTCCGCCTCGACCACGGCGGCACCGGACATAGAAGAGAGCAGGATACGGCGCAGCGCGTTACCCAGCGTGTGCCCGAATCCCCGCTCGAGCGGCTCGAGCGTCACGCGTGCATGGGTTTCGCTCAGGCGTTGCACGCCCACGAGCCGCGGCTTCAAAAAGTCGGAAACTGAGCCCTGCATGTAAAACCCTCTATCTGATCCCTAGACGCGCGCTGCGCCAGCACAGCCTGGTGGCGGCGCCGGTTACTTCGAGTACAACTCGACGACCAGGTGCTCGTTGATCTCGGCCGGGAGTTCGCTGCGCTCCGGACGGGTCTTGTAGACACCGGTCTTCTTGTCCGCGTCGACGTCGATCCAGGCCACAGTACCGCGCTGCTGCGCGAGATCCAGCGCCGCCTTGATGCGCAGCTGGTTACCGGCCTTCTCGGTCATCGCCAGGGTATCGCCCGGCTTCACCTGATACGACGGAATGTTCATTTTCCGGCCGTTGACGGTGATGCCGTTGTGGCGCACCAGCTGGCGCGCCTCGGAACGCGAAGCGGCGAAGCCCATACGGTACACGACGTTGTCGAGCCGGGACTCGAGCAGCTGCAGCAGGTTCTCACCCGTCGAGCCACGCAGGCGGTCGGCATTCTCGTAGTAGCTACGGAACTGCTTCTCCAGCACGCCATAGATGCGGCGCAGCTTCTGCTTCTCGCGCAACTGCGTCGCGTAGTCGGACAGGCGCGTGCGCCGCTGGCCGTGTTGGCCAGGCGGGAACGGCCGCACCTCGACCGGGCACTTGCTGCTATAGCACTTTTCGCCCTTCAGGAAGAGCTTCTCGCCCTCCCGACGGCAAAGGCGGCACTTGGAACCGATGTACTTAGCCAAAGCGAGCCTCCTGGCCTAAACGCGACGCTTCTTGGGCGGCCTGCACCCGTTATGGGGGATCGGCGTCACGTCGGTGATGTTGGTGATCTTGAAACCGAGGTTATTCAGTGCGCGCACCGCAGATTCGCGCCCAGGGCCGGGACCCTTGATGAGCACCTCGACGTTCTTCACGCCGTATTCCTGCGCCACGCTACCCGCCTTCTCGGCGGCGACCTGGGCCGCGAACGGGGTGCTCTTGCGCGATCCGCGGAAGCCGGAGCCGCCGGAGGTCGCCCAGCACAGCGTGTTGCCCTGCCGATCGGTGATGGTGATGATCGTGTTGTTGAAGCTCGCGTGTACGTGCGCGACGCCGTCAACCACGTTCTTTTTGACGCGCTTGCGCGTCCGAGTTGCTGCCTTAGCCATGCTGAACCCGCTCGGTTACTTACGGATGGCGCGCCGCGGTCCCTTACGGGTGCGGGCGTTGGTGCGCGTGCGCTGACCGCGCACGGGCAGACCGCGCCGATGACGCAAGCCGCGGTAGCAGCCCAGGTCCATCAAACGCTTGATATTCATGGCAACCTCGCGCCGCAGATCGCCTTCGATCTGGAACTTGGCCACCTCGCTGCGCAGGGATTCGACCTCCGCCTCGGTCAGATTCTTGACCTTGGCGTCGGGCTGCACGCCCGCGGCGGTGCAGATTTCCTGCGCGCGGGTGCGCCCGATCCCGTAGATCGAGGTCAGCGCGATCACCGTGTGCTTCTGCACCGGAATGTTTATGCCTGCAATACGGGCCATCTAGGCACTCCCTCAACAAAACCCGCGGCCTGAGCCGCCATGCCCTGCGAAAACAGCCAATTCTATCGCTCGCAGGGCTACCTTGCAAGAGCCGCGACGCGGCGCCCGGTCAACCCTGGCGCTGCTTGTGGCGGGCGTCCTTGCAAATCACCCGCACGACGCCGTGGCGGCGGATCACCTTGCAGTTGCGGCACAGCCGCTTCACCGACGCGCGAACCTTCATTCTTCCAGTCTCCGTTGTTCACAATCAGCGGCGCGCAGCGGCTACCGCATGAAGCCCGAGGGGCCCTGCCCCTTGAGGTTGGCCTTCTTGAGCAGGCCCTCGTACTGGTGCGACATCAAATGCGCCTGCACCTGGGCCATGAAATCCATCGTCACGATCACGATGATCAGCAACGAAGTGCCACCGAAATAGAACGGTACGTTCCAGTAGACGATCAAGAACTCGGGCAACAGCGCCACCGCCGTGATGTACAGCGCGCCGACGAGCGTGAGCCGCGTCAGTATGGTGTCGATGTAGCTAGCCGTCTGCTGCCCCGGACGGATACCGGGGATGAACGCGCCCGACCGCTTCAAGTTGTCCGCCGTCTCCTTCGGGTTGAACATCAACGCCGTATAGAAGAAGCAGAAGAATATGATCGCCACCGCGTACAACAGCACGTACAGCGGCTGCCCGGGCGACAGCGTCGCCGACAGATCCTGCAGCCAGCCCATGCCCTCGCCGGTGCCGAACCATCCGCCCAGCGTCGCCGGGAACAGGATGATACTCGAGGCGAAGATCGGCGGAATCACGCCGGCCATGTTCACCTTGAGCGGCAAATGGCTGCTCTGCGCCGCGTACATCTTGCGTCCTTGCTGGCGCTTGGCGTAGTTCACCGTGATGCGCCGCTGCCCGCGCTCCATGAACACCACGAAGCCCGTGACGGCAAGTGCCATGATGAACAGCAGCAGAATGAACGCCGGCCCGAGTTCGCCGGTGCGGCCGAGCTCCAGGGTGCCACCGATGGCCGAGGGAAGCCCCGCCACGATGCCCGCAAAGATGATGATCGAGATACCGTTGCCGATACCGCGCTCGGTCACCTGCTCGCCCAACCACATCAGGAACATGGTGCCCGTCACCAGGGTTACGACCGTGGTGAAGTTGAACCACATCCCCGGCACCGTCACCAGTCCAGGCTGCTGCTGCAGCGCGATCGACACACCCAGCGCCTGAAAGGTCGCCAACACCAACGTGCCGTAGCGCGTCAGCTGTGTGATCTTGCGTCGCCCTGCGGCGCCTTCCTTACTGAGCTGCTCGAGGCGCGGATGCACCTTGGTGAGCAGCTGCATGATAATCGCCGCCGAGATGTACGGCATGATGCCGATGGCGAAGATCGACAGCCGCTCCAGCGCGCCGCCCGAGAACATGTTGAACATGTCCAGGATGGTGCCGCGCTGCTGCTCGAACAGGAACGCGAGCTGCTGCGGATCGATGCCCGGGACCGGCACATGCGCACCGATGCGGAACACCAGAATGGCACCCAGCACAAACAACAGGCGCTGCTTGAGCTCGGTCAGCTTGCCGGCGCCCATGGCGCCGGCGATGGCCGATCTAGGTGTTGCCACTTAGTCCTCGATCTTTCCGCCGGCCGCTTCGATCGCCGCGCGCGCACCCTTGGTGACGCCCAGCCCGCGCACGGTCACCGCTCGCGTGATCTCGCCCGAAGCAATGATCTTCGCGCGCTTGATGTTGCCGGTGATCACGTTGGCCGCCTTCAGCGCCAGCAGATCGATCTGACCTTCCGCCACCTTCTCCAGCTCGTGCAACCGGACCTCGGCGACGTCGCGCGCCGTCCGCGAACGGAACCCGATCTTCGGCAGTCGGCGCTGCAGCGGCATCTGGCCGCCTTCGAAGCCGACCTTGTGGAAACCGCCCGAACGCGACTTCTGGCCCTTGTGGCCGCGACCACCGGTCTTACCGAGGCCGGAGCCGATCCCGCGCCCGACCCGCTTCGGGGCCTGCTTGGCGCCTGGTGCGGGCTTCAGGGTGTTAAGACGCATTGTTGTCCTCCACCTTCAGCATATACGCGACGCGATTGATCATGCCGCGGTTCTCGGGGGTGTCCTGTACCTCGACGGTGTGGTGCATACGGCGCAGGCCCAGCCCGCGCACGCAGGCGCGATGCGCCGCCAGCCGGCCGGCCATGCTACGCACCAGGGTCACCTTCAGCGTGCCGTTGGTCGCCATGATTTACTCCACAATCTCTTTGACCGACTTACCGCGCTTGGCGGCGACTTCCTGCGGCGAGGTCATGTTGGTGAGCCCCTCCATGGTCGCGCGCACCACGTTGATCGGGTTGTTGCTACCAATGCACTTGGCGAGCACGTCCTGCACGCCCAGCACCTCGAATACCGCGCGCATCGGGCCGCCGGCAATGATGCCGGTACCCTCGGAGGCAGGCTGCATGAACACCTTCGCCGCGCCGTGGCGGCCGTTCAGCGGGTACTGCAGCGTGGCGCCGTTAAGGTTGATCTTGCGCATGTTCTTGCGCGCATCTTCCATCGCCTTCTGGATCGCCACCGGCACTTCGCGCGCCTTACCGCGCCCCATCCCTACGCGGCCCTGGCCATCGCCAACCACGGTCAGCGCGGTAAAACCGAACTGCCGACCGCCCTTGACCACCTTGGCCACACGATTGATGGCGACCAGCTTCTCGAGCAGGCCATCACCGTTCGCCGTCTTGTCGAATGCTGCTGCCATGTGTGGCTCCTTAGAACTGCAGACCGTGCTCGCGCGCGGCATCCGCCAGCGCCTGCACACGGCCGTGATAGCGGAAACCCGAGCGATCGAACGCAACTTGACTGACGCCGGCAGCCGTAGCCGCTTCGGCGATGGCCCGACCGACGCGCGCGGCGGCTTCGCGGTTGCCCGTGCTCTTCACGTCGCCGCGGATACCCGTCTGTACCGTCGAGGCAGCCGCCACGACCTTCTCGCCATCGGGGGCGATAACCTGCGCGTAAATGTGCCGCGGGGTGCGATGCACGCACAGGCGGTACATACCGAGCTCGCGGATCTTGGCCCGCGCCCGGCGCGCACGACGCAAACGAGTCGTCTTCTTGTCCATGTTCGCCACCCCTACTTCTTCTTGGCTTCTTTGCGGACGACTTCCTCATCCGCATAGCGCACGCCCTTGCCCTTATACGGTTCCGGCGGCCGGTAGGCGCGAATCTCCGCGGCCACTTGCCCGACCTTCTGCCGGTCCGAACCCTTTACCACGATCTCGGTCTGGCTGGGGGTCTCGATGGAGATACCCTCCGGCACCGGATAGGCCACCGGATGCGAGAACCCCAGGGTCAGGTTCAGCACCTTGCCCTGCGCCTGCGCGCGATAGCCGACGCCGACCAGCTGAAGCTTCTTCTCGAAGCCCTCGGTCACGCCCTTGATCATGTTGTTCAGCAATGCGCGCGTGGTGCCGACCAACGCCACCGCGTTGGCGTGCCCTTCGCGGGGCACGAGCCGCAGCTGCGCATCTTCGCGCTGCACTTCGACGGCGCGGTGCACTTCGTGCGCCATGCTGCCCTTGCTACCCTTTACCGTCACGGCCTGGCCATCCACTCCGACGTCGACGCCGTTAGGGATGATGACCGGGTACTTCAATACTCTGGCCATTTGCTTACCCGCCTTAGGCTACGAAGCACAGCACTTCGCCGCCGTGCCCTGCCGTACGCGCCGCCCGGTCGCTCATCAGACCGGCCGACGTGGAAACAATCGCCACACCCAGGCCACCGTCGACCTTAGGCAGCGCGTCTTTGCCCTTGTATACGCGCAAACCCGGACGGCTCACGCGCTCGATGCGGGCGATGACCGGCTTGCCCTGGTAGTACTTCAGGGTGACAGTCAGCTGCGGCTTGCCATCGATATCCTGGACGGCGAAATCGTGAATGTAGCCTTCGTCCTTCAGCACATTCGCGATCGCCTTCTTCAGCTTGGAAGAGGGCATACGCACCTCCGCCTTGCCGGCAGACAACCCGTTACGGATACGGGTCAACATGTCTGCGATCGGATCAGTCATGCTCATTGCAGGTGGTTCCTTTCAGTTCGAATACTGCCAGCGCTACCAGCTGGCTTTGTGCAGACCCGGCACGTCGCCGCGCATCGCTGCCTCGCGCAGTTTGTTGCGCGCCAGACCGAACTTGCGGTAGAAGCCGTGCGGCCGACCGGTGATACGGCAGCGATTGCGCATGCGCGTCGGACTGGCGTCGCGTGGCAGCTTCTGGAACTGCACCTGCAGCTCCGCGCGCTCCTCATCGCTGGTCGCGGGGTCCTTCAGCTTGGCCTTGAGCATGGCGCGTTTGGCGGCGAACTTCTCGACGCAACGCTGGCGCTTATGCTCGCGGTTGATCATGGAAAGCTTTGCCATAAGGGCCCCCTTTAGTTCCGGAACGGGAAGCTGAACGCCGCCAGCAAGGCGCGCCCCTCTTCATCCGTCTTGGCAGTCGTGCTGAGCGTGATATCCATACCGCGGAGCGCGTCGATCTTGTCGTACTCGACTTCCGGGAAGATGATCTGCTCGCGTACGCCCATGCTGTAGTTGCCGCGCCCGTCGAACGAACGCGGGTTCAGCCCGCGGAAGTCGCGAATGCGCGGGATCGCGATGCTGACGAGACGATCGAGAAAATCGTACATCCGCTCGCGACGCAGCGTGACCTTGCAGCCGATGGGCCAGCCGTCGCGAATCTTGAACCCGGCGATCGAGTTCCGCGCCTTGGTCACGATGGGCTTCTGGCCGACGATGCGCGTGAGGTCACTCACGGCGTGCTCCAGCACCTTCTTGTCGGCCACGGCTTCGCCCACGCCCATGTTCACCGTAATCTTGGTGATCCGGGGGACTTCCATTACCGACTTGTAACCGAACTGGTCCATCAGCTTCTTGACGACCGTGTTCCGGTAGTGTTCTTGCAGTCTCGACATGGCCATACCGCCCTTACACGTCCACAACTTCCTGGTTGGACTTGTAGACGCGCACTTTGCGTCCGTCCTCCAGGATCTTGAAGCCCACGCGGTCGGCCTTGCCGGCCACCGGGTTGTACAGGGCCACATTGGAGATGTGAATCGGCATCTCCTTTTCGATGATCCCGCCGCCGACGCCCGCCTGCGGGTTCGGCTTTTGATGCTTCTTCGCGACGTTGATGTTCTCCACCACCACGCGGTCGTTGACCAGGACCTTCAGCACGGTGCCGCGCTTGCCCTTGTCCTTACCGGCGATGGCGATAATCTCGTCGCCTCTCTTGATCTTGCGCATGACGTCCTCCGCCTACAGCACTTCAGGCGCGAGCGAGATGATCTTCATGAAGCGCTCGCTGCGCAGCTCGCGGGTCACGGGCCCGAAGATACGGGTACCGACCGGCTGGAGCTGGTTGTTGAGCAGCACCGCGGCATTCTTGTCGAAGCGGATCAGCGAACCGTCCGGGCGGCGCACACCCTTGCGGGTACGCACCACGACGGCGTTCACCACGTCGCCCTTCTTGACCTTGCCGCGCGGCGCGGCCTCCTTGACGCTCACCTTGATGATGTCCCCGATCCCGGCATAGCGGCGGTGTGAGCCCCCGAGGACCTTGATACACATCACCCGGCGCGCCCCGCTGTTGTCGGCGACGTCGAGCGTCGACTGCATCTGAATCATTGCTTGATCTCCCAGCTCACCCGGACCCGCCTCGGCGCGCCGCCCGTATCCGGGTCGCGGTGCAAAGACGGACGATCATATCATCAAACCATCACGCGGCACAGCCCCAAATCGGCAGCTGCGCCGCGTTGAACATCTCTCCGACCCTGCGCGGGTCGGCGTGCTGGTCCGCGGCGCAAGTGCGGCCTCGGACCAGGCCGTTACTCGGCGACCGACCGCTCCAACACCTCGACCAGACGCCAGGTCTTCGTGCGGCTCAGCGGGCGACACTGCTCGATTGCCACCAGGTCCCCTTCACCGCATTCGTTGCGCTCGTCGTGCGCGTGGAGCTTGGTCGAGCGACGGACGTACTTACCGTAGATCGGATGCGGGACCCGGCGCTCGACCAGCACGGTCACCGTCTTGTCCGCCTTGTTGCTGATGACCCGTCCGGTCACCGTGCGCTTCGGTGTGGCCTGCTCGCTCATGCCTTGTTACCCGCCTTCGCCATCTCGTTGAGCACCGTCTTGATGCGCGCGATCGCGCGCCGCGCGACCTTCACCTGCGCCGGCTTCGCCAGCTGCCCGGTGCCCTGCTGCATCCGCAGATTGAACTGCTCGCGGCGCAGGTTCAGCAGCTCCTCGCGCAGCTCGTCCACAGTCTTGTTTCTCGCTTCGCTCGCCTTCATCACATCACCTGCCGCGTCACGAAGGCGGTCAGTACGGGAAGCTTGGCTGCAGCCAGGCGAAACGCCTCGCGCGCCACTTCCTCGGACACCCCTTCCATTTCATAAAGGACTCGGCCCGGCTGGATCTGCGCGACCCAATATTCGACCGAACCCTTGCCCTTACCCATACGCACTTCAAGCGGCTTCTTCGAGATCGGCTTGTCGGGGAACACGCGGATCCACACCTTTCCGCCACGCTTGATGTGACGGGTCATGGTGCGACGCGCGGCCTCGATCTGCCGCGCCGTCAAGCGACCACGCGTAGTCGCCTTCAGACCGAACTCACCGAAGCTCACCTTGTTGCCCGCCTGCGCCAAGCCGCGGTTGCGGCCCTTCATCTGCTTGCGGAATTTCGTTCGTTTTGGCTGCAGCATGGTCCTCTGCTCCCGTTAACCGGCCGCGGCGCGCTCGGCGCCGGCGCCGGGGCCTTCGCTCAGGTCGAGAATCTCGCCCTTGAAGATCCACACCTTCACGCCAATCACGCCATAGGTCGTACGTGCCTCGGCAAAGCCGTAATCGACATCTGCCCGCAGGGTGTGCAGAGGCACGCGCCCCTCACGCACCCACTCGGTGCGGGCGATCTCGGCGCCGTTCAGACGACCGGAAACCTGGATCTTGATACCCTTGGCGCCAAGACGCATGGAATTGCCCAGCGCGCGCTTCATGGCGCGGCGGAACATGATGCGCTTCACCAACTGCTGAGCCACGCTTTCGGCCACCAACTGTGCGTCGAGTTCCGGCTTGCGGATCTCTTCGATGTTGATGTGTACCGGCACGCCCATCTTCTCGGAGACCTCTTTGCGCAGGCGCTCGATGTCCTCGCCCTTCTTGCCGATCACCAAGCCGGGACGCGCCGTGTGGATCGTGATCCGGGCGTTACGCGCCGGGCGCTCGATCTGAATGCGACTCACCGAGGCTTGCGCAAGGCGCTTCTTCAGGAAATCGCGCACCGCGAGATCGGTGTTCAGATTGTCCGCGTAGGCGCCGCCGTCGGCATACCACTTGGAGGTCCAGTCTTTGACGATCCCGAGGCGAATACCCGTGGGGTGTACTTTATGACCCATAATCGACTCCTTACTTGTCCGCCACGGTGACCGTGATGTGGCTGGTCCGCTTCAGGATGCGGTTCGCACGGCCCTTGGCGCGCGCCTCGATACGCTTAAAGACCGGGCCCTCGTCGACCCAGATCTTCGCGACGCGCAGCTCATCGACATCCATGCCTTCGTTGTGCTCGGCATTGGCAATGGCGGACTCGAGTACCTTCTTCACGATGCCGGCGGCTTTCTTAGGGCTGAAGCCCAGCGTCTGCAGCGCACGCTCGACCGGCAACCCGCGAATCTGGTCCGCAACCAGGCGCCCCTTCTGGGGCGAGACGCGCGCGTGGCGCAGCTTGGCGGAAACTTCCATCGAACCGTCCTCTTACTTGCCCTTGCGGTCGGCCGCGTGGCCCTTGAACGTGCGCGTCGGCGCGAACTCGCCCAGCTTGTGACCGACCATATTCTCGGTCACCATCACCGGCACGTGCTGCCGTCCGTTATGCACCGCGATCGTGAGCCCGATCATCTCGGGCAGCACCATGGAACGCCGCGACCAGGTCTTGATCGGGCGTTTGCTGTTCGTCGCGACCGCCTCGTCGACTTTCTTGGCCAGGTGCAGGTCGACAAACGGCCCCTTCTTGACTGAGCGTGGCATCCTCGCTGTCCTCTCGATTACTTCTTGTGGCGTCGGCGCACGATCATCGAATCGGTGCGCTTGTTACGCCGCGTCTTGTAGCCCTTGGTGGGCGTACCCCATGGGCTCACCGGGTGACGACCACCCGAAGTGCGCCCCTCACCACCGCCGTGCGGATGGTCGACGGGGTTCATCACTACGCCGCGTACCGTCGGGCGCTTGCCGCGCCAACGCGCGGCACCGGCCTTGCCCAGGGAACGCAGGCTGTGTTCGCTATTACTCGCCTGACCGATAGTCGCCCTGCAGTCAGCGTGCACCCGGCGCATCTCGCCCGAGCGCAGGCGCAGCGTGGCGTAGTCGCCCTCACGCGCCACCAGCTGAACGGCGGTACCGGCGCTGCGCGCGAGCTGGGCGCCCTTGCCCTGCTTGAGTTCCACGCAGTGCACCGTGCTACCGACCGGAATATTGCGCAACCGCAGGCAGTTACCCGGCTTGATCGGCGAATCGGGACCAGACATCAACTCCGCGCCGACCGCGACATCCTTCGGCGCGATGATGTAGCGCCGCTCGCCGTCGGCGTAAAGCACGAGGGCGATGTGCGCGCTGCGGTTCGGGTCGTACTCCAGGCGCTCAACACGGCCGGCAATGCCGTCCTTGTCGCGCTTGAAGTCGATGACGCGGTAGTGCTGCTTGTGCCCGCCACCGTGGTGGCGCGTCGTGATACGCCCCTGATTGTTACGGCCACCCTTGCGGCTCTTACGCTCCAGCAACGGCGCATAGGGCTCGCCCCGGTGCAACTCGGGGTTCACCACCTTGACGACGAAGCGGCGCCCGGCGGAGGTCGGCTTGGTCTTGACTACAGGCATCGCGATATCCTTCTTTACTCGGCGCCCAGGAAGTCGATCTCGCTACCCGGCTGCAGGGTCACGTAGGCCTTCTTCCAATGGTTACGCCGTCCGAGGCGGCCCGCGAAGCGTTTGACCTTACCCTTGTGGTTGGTCACACGCACGGCGTCCACCTTCACATTGAACATCTTCTCCACCGCCGCCTTGATCTCCGGCTTGGTGGCGTCCGTCACGACCTTGAACACGACCTGGTTGTGCGCGTCGGCGACGTTGGTGCTTTTCTCCGACACGTGCGGCGCGAGCAGGACGTTCATCAGGCGTTCGTCGTTCATGCCAACATCTCCTGCAGCTGTTTGGCCGCATCGACCGTCATCACCACGCGCTCGTGGCGCACCAGGCTGACCGGGTCCAGCGCCTGCACGCCGCATACCTCGACGCCGGGCAGGTTGCGCGCGGCGAGGTACAGATTCTCGTCGAGATCCTGCACCACGATCAGGCCGCGCTCGAAACCGAGCCCCTTCAGCTTCTCCATCAGGCCCTTGGTCTTCGGGGCGTCCAGAGTCAGGCCATCGAGCACCGTGAGACGCTCCTGGCGCAGCAGTTCGGACAGGATCGACTGCAGGGCGCCGCGGTACATCTTGCGGTTCACCTTCTGCGAGTGATCCTGCGGCACGGCCGCGAAGGTCTTGCCGCCGCCCCGCCACAGCGGGCTGCGGATCGTACCGGCGCGCGCGCGGCCAGTACCCTTCTGGCGCCACGGCTTCGCACCGCCACCGCGCACCTGCGAGCGCGTCTTTTGCGCGCGCGTACCCTGACGCGCGCCGGCGAGATACGCCGTCACGACCTGATGGACCAGCGGCTCGTTAAAGTCGCGCCCGAAGGTGGCGTCGGCCAGCTCCACATTCTGTGCGGCGCCGCCGCTCACCGAGCTAACATTCACTTGCATCGTTGTACCCCTTTACCCGCGCGCCTTGACGGCGGGGCGCACCATGACGTTCCCGCCACGCGCGCCCGGCACGGCGCCCTTGATGAGCAGCAGATTGCGCTCAACATCCACACCCACAACCTCGAGGTTCTGAGTGGTGCGGCGCGCGTTACCCATGTGCCCGGACATGCGCTTACCCTTGAACACCCGGCCCGGCGTCTGGTTCTGACCGATGGAACCCGGCGCGCGATGGGACAGCGAGTTACCGTGCGTCGCGTCCTGGGTGGCGAAGTTGTGGCGCTTCACCGTACCGGCGAAACCCTTACCGATGGTGGTCCCGGTCACGTCGACCTTCTGGCCGACGCTGAAGATATCCACCTTGATCTCACCGCCGGCCTCCAGGCCCTCGCCCTCGCCGTCGCCGAGACGAAACTCGCGCAGACCGCGGCCCGCTTCGGTGCCCGCCTTCGCGAAATGACCCGCCGCCGGCTTGCGCACGCGGGAGGCACGCCGCTGCCCGAAGGTCACCTGCACGGCACGATACCCATCGCCCGCCTCGTCCTTGACCTGGGTGATGCGGTTGGGCGTCACCTCGATCACCGTCACGGGCACGGATGCGCCATCTTCATTGAAGACGCGCGTCATGCCAGCCTTCCGTCCGACTACACCGATGCTCATTGCCTGATCCCCTGTCTCACACCCGGCCTTGTGCCCGGTGTCACAACGGCCGGGGGCGCGTCACGCGCGCCCCCGGCCGCCAGCCTCGTACCTTCAGTTCACCTTGATCTGCACGTCCACACCGGCCGCCAGATCAAGCTTCATCAGCGCGTCCACGGTCTTGTCCGTGGGGTCGACGATGTCCATCAGCCGTTTGTGGGTACGGATCTCATACTGATCCCGCGCGTCCTTGTTGACGTGCGGCGACACCAGAATCGTGTACCGCTCCATCTTGGTCGGCAGCGGGATCGGCCCACGAACCTGAGCGCCGGTGCGCTTGGCCGTGTCCACGATCTCGCGCGCCGACTGATCGATCAGACGATGATCGAAGGACTTGAGCCGAATGCGAATACGCTGATTGGTCATGATTGCTTACTCGATGATCTTGGCGACCACGCCGGCGCCAACCGTGCGGCCACCTTCGCGGATCGCAAAACGCAGACCTTCTTCCATCGCGATCGGCGCAATCAGCGACACCACCATCTTCACGTTGTCGCCCGGCATCACCATCTCCACGCCCTCGGGCAACTCCACCGAACCCGTCACGTCCGTCGTGCGGAAGTAGAACTGCGGACGGTAGCCCTTGAAGAACGGCGTGTGACGACCACCTTCTTCCTTCGACAGCACGTACACCTCGGACTCGAACTTGGTGTGCGGCGTGATCGAACCCGGCTTGCACAGCACCTGGCCGCGCTCCACGTCGTCGCGCTTGGTGCCACGCAGCAGCACGCCCACGTTGTCGCCCGCCTGACCCTGATCGAGCAGCTTGCGGAACATCTCCACGCCCGTGACGATCGACTTCTGCGTGTCGCGGATACCCACGATCTCCACTTCGTCGCCCACCTTCACGATGCCGCGCTCGATACGACCCGTCACCACCGTGCCGCGACCCGAGATCGAGAACACGTCCTCGACCGGCATCAGGAACGCACCGTCAATCGCGCGCTCGGGCTCGGGAATGTAGCTGTCCATCGCCTCGACCAGCTTGTGGATCGAGGGCACGCCGATGTCCGAGGTGTCGCCTTCCAGCGCCTTGAGCGCCGAACCGGTCACCACCGGGGTGTCGTCGCCCGGGAAGTCGTAGCTCGACAGCAGCTCGCGCACTTCCATCTCCACCAGCTCCAACAGCTCGGCGTCGTCCACCATGTCGGCCTTGTTCAGGTACACGACGATGTAGGGCACGCCGACCTGGCGGGCCAGCAGAATGTGCTCGCGCGTCTGGGGCATCGGGCCGTCGGCGGCCGAACACACCAGGATCGCACCGTCCATCTGCGCCGCGCCGGTGATCATGTTCTTCACGTAGTCGGCGTGACCCGGGCAGTCCACGTGCGCGTAGTGGCGCGCGTCGGATTCGTACTCCACGTGGGCCGTGGCGATCGTGATGCCGCGCGCGCGCTCTTCCGGCGCACTATCGATCTGATCGTAACCCTTCGACTCGCCGCCAAACTTCTCGGCCATCACCTTCGTCAGCGCCGCCGTCAGCGTGGTCTTACCATGGTCAACGTGACCAATCGTCCCCACGTTCACGTGCGGCTTTTTACGTTCAAACTTTTCCTTCGACACGGGCTGTTACCTCTAATTCGGTGTTGAAAATCAGGAAGCCTTCTTGATGACGGCCTCGGCCACGCTGGCGGGCGCCTCGTTGTAACGCGCAAACTCCATAGAGTAGGTGGCGCGTCCCTGGGTCGCCGACCGCAGATCGGTCGCATAGCCGAACATCTCGGCCAGCGGCACCTCGGCGCGGATGACCTTGCCCGAAGGCGCATCATCCATGCCCTGCACCAGCCCGCGCCGACGATTCAGATCGCCCATCACGTCGCCCATATACTCTTCGGGCGTCACCACCTCGACCTTCATGATGGGCTCGAGCAGCACAGGCTTGGCCTTGCGTGCGCCTTCTTTGAAGCCCATCGAACCGGCGATCTTGAACGCCATTTCGTTCGAGTCGACGTCGTGATAGGAGCCGTCATACAACGTGACCTTGACGTCCACCACCGGGAAGCCGGCGATCACGCCGTTCTGCATCTGCTCCTGAATACCCTTGTCCACCGCCGGAATATACTCGCGCGGCACCACGCCGCCGACGATGGCGTTAACGAACTCGTAGCCCTTACCCGCTTCCTGCGGCTCGATGCGCAGCCAGACGTGGCCGTACTGGCCGCGACCACCGGACTGACGGACGAACTTGCCTTCCTGCTCCACCGTCTGGCGGATGGTCTCGCGGTAGGCCACCTGCGGCGCACCGACGTTGGCCTCGACCTTGAACTCGCGACGCATGCGGTCGACGATGATCTCCAGGTGCAGCTCACCCATGCCCGAAATAATCGTCTGCCCCGACTCCTCGTCGGTGCGCACACGGAACGAAGGATCTTCCTGGGCCAGCTTGGACAGGGCGATACCCATCTTCTCCTGGTCCACCTTGGTCTTCGGCTCGATCGCCACCGAGATCACCGGCTCCGGGAACTCCATGCGCTCCAACACCACAACAGAATCCGGCGCGCACAGCGTGTCGCCCGTGGTCACATCCTTCAGACCCACCGCTGCGGCAATATCGCCCGCGCGAACCTCTTTGATCTCTTCCCGCGAGTTGGCATGCATCTGCAGAATACGGCCGACGCGCTCCTTCTTACCCTTGACCGGGTTGTAGACCGTGTCGCCCGAGTTCAGGACGCCCGAGTACACGCGGAAGAAGGTGAGCGTTCCCACGTAAGGGTCGGTCGCAATCTTGAAGGCGAGCGCCGAGAACGGCTCCTCGTCCGACGACTGGCGATACACCACATCCTCCGGATCTTCGGAGTCCTCCGGATGCCCCTTGATCGGCGGCACTTCCGGCGGCGACGGCAGGTAGTCGATCACCGCGTCGAGCATCGCCTGCACGCCCTTGTTCTTGAAGGCAGAGCCGCACATTGCGGGGACGATCTCCACCGCCAGGGTACGCTTGCGCAGGCCGGCCCTGATCTCGTCCACGGTCAGTTCGCCGCCTTCGAGATACTTCTCCATCAACTCATCGTCCGCCTCGGCGGCGGCCTCGATCATCTTCTCGCGCCACGCCTGACACTCGTCGACCATCTCGGCGGGGATATCCTTCTCCTCGAAGGTCGTCCCCATGTTCTCTTCGTTCCAGTAGATGGCCTTCATCTTGACCAGATCGACCACGCCCTTGAAGTTCTCCTCAGCGCCGATCGGCAACTGAATAGGCACCGGGCTCGCGTTCAGACGGGTCTCGATCTGCTTCACAACCCGCAGAAAATCGGCACCCGCGCGGTCCATCTTGTTGACAAAGGCCAGCCGCGGCACGTGGTACTTATTGGCTTGGCGCCATACCGTTTCGGACTGCGGCTCCACACCACCGACCGCACAGAACACCGCGCAAGCGGCGTCCAGCACGCGCAGCGAGCGCTCCACCTCGATGGTGAAGTCGACGTGCCCCGGGGTGTCGATGATATTGATGCGATGCTCGGGCTTGGACTTATCCATCCCACTCCAGAAGCAGGTGGTCGCCGCGGAGGTGATGGTGATACCACGCTCCTGCTCCTGCTCCATCCAGTCCATGGTCGCAGCACCTTCGTGCACTTCGCCGATCTTGTGCGAAACACCGGTGTAGAACAGCACGCGCTCACTCGTGGTGGTCTTGCCAGCGTCGATGTGCGCCATGATCCCGATATTTCGGTAGCGCTCGATAGGTGTCTTGCGTGCCACGGTGGAAACCCCTTCAGAAAACGGTGGAAAGTCCCTTTACCAGCGGAAGTGCGAGAAGGCCTTGTTCGCCTCTGCCATGCGGTGCGTGTCTTCCCGCTTCTTCACAGCGGTGCCGCGATTCTCGGCCGCCTCCATGATCTCGCCGGCGAGGCGCGCGCCCATCGACTTCTCGCCGCGCTTACGCGCCGAGTCGACCAGCCAGCGCATGGCGAGCGCCGAGCGGCGCGCAGGACGCACCTCGACCGGCACCTGGTAGGTCGCGCCACCGACGCGCCGGGACTTCACCTCGACCATCGGGCGGATGTTGTCCAGCGCCTTGGTGAAGGCCTCCAGCGGGTCACGCTTACCCTTCTCGGCCACCTGATCCAGCGCGCCATACACGATGCGCTCGGCCACGGACTTTTTGCCCGAGAGCATGAGCATGTTGATGAACTTCGCCAGCGTCTCGTCGCCGTACTTCGGCTCCGGGATGATGGTGCGCTTGGCTGCTACGCGACGTCTTGCCATGGGTACGTTCTCTCGCTATTCCTGAATACGCCGGCGCGACCCGTGGGCCGCGACCGATGCGTTTACGACTTGGGCCGCTTGGCGCCGTACTTGGAACGGCCCTGACGACGATCCTTCACACCGGAGGCGTCCAGCGAGCCGCGTACCGTGTGGTAGCGCACGCCGGGCAGATCCTTGACGCGGCCACCGCGGATCAGCACCACCGAGTGCTCCTGCAGGTTGTGGCCTTCACCACCGATGTACGACGTCACCTCGAAACCGTTCGTGAGCCGCACGCGCGCGACTTTGCGCAGCGCCGAGTTCGGCTTCTTGGGCGTGGTGGTGTAGACGCGCGTGCACACGCCGCGCTTCTGAGGGCAACCCTCGAGCGCAGGGACGTTGCTCTTTTCCTTTTTGCGGGTCCGCGCCTTGCGCACCAGCTGGTTGATCGTCGCCATCTGAACCTGTACTCCGATGATGAAAGGCGGCCCGCCGAGGCGGGCCGTACAAAGAAGCGGAATTCTATGGAAAGCGGGGATGCGCTGTCAAGCCGCATCCCCACCCCAACCACAGACTAGACCTCTTTAAGCGGGCTCTCCGTCGGCTGCTCGGGCGCCTGGGCCTCCTCGGCCGGTAGCGCCCCCGGCAAGCCCGCGTGACGCCGGCGGCGGCGCTCGGCGTGGTAGGCCAGGCCGGTACCTGCCGGGATCAGACGACCGACGATGACGTTCTCCTTGAGGCCGCGCAGATCGTCGACCTTGCCGCTCACGGCGGCCTCGGTCAGGACCCGGGTGGTCTCCTGGAACGACGCCGCCGAGATGAACGACTCGGTCGACAGCGAAGCCTTGGTGATGCCGAGCAACAGCGGCTCCCAGGTGGCCGGCAGCTTGTCCTCGCCCTGCACGCGCTCGTTCTCCTCGAGCACCCGCGCCCGGTCCACCTGCTCGCCCTTGAGCAGCTTGGTGTCGCCGGCGTTGGTGATCTCGACCTTGCGCAGCATCTGGCGCACGATCACCTCGATGTGCTTGTCGTTGATCTTCACGCCCTGCAGGCGGTAGACGTCCTGCACCTCGTTGACGATATACCGCGCCAAGGCCTCGACGCCCAGCAGACGCAGGATGTCGTGCGGCACCGGCTCGCCCTCGACCAGCACCTCGCCGCGTTCCACGTGCTCGCCCTCGAACACGGTGACCTGACGCCACTTGGGAATCAGCTCCTCGTGCGGGTCGCCGCCGTCGCGGGGGGTGATGACTAGGCGCTGCTTGCCCTTGGTCTCCTTGCCGAAGGTGACGGTGCCGGAGATCTCGGCCAGCACCGCCGGATCCTTGGGCTTGCGGGCCTCGAACATGTCAGCCACGCGCGGGAGACCGCCGGTGATGTCGCGGGTCTTGGACGACTCCTGCGGGATACGCGCGATTACGTCGCCCACGCCGACCTCAGCGCCGTTCTCCACCACGATGATGGCCCCACCCGGCAACACGTAGTGCGCCGGCATGTCGGTGCCCGCGATGTTGAGGTCGTTGCCGTCGGCATCGACCAGCTTCACCATCGGGCGCATGTCGCGGGCGCTGGAGCTGCGCTGCTTGGGATCGATCACCATGAGGCTGGACAGACCGGTGACCTCGTCCACGGTCCGCTGCACGGTGGCATCCACCACGTCCATGAACTTGACGCGCCCCGCCACCTCGGTGATGACCGGGTGGGTGTGGGGATCCCAGTTCGCGACGATCTGGCCTGGCTCGACCGGATCGCCCTCGCTCACAGTGATGACGGCGCCGTACGGCACCTTATAGCGCTGGCGCTCGCGGCCCTGATCGTCCAGCACGGTGATCTCGCCCGAGCGCGAGACGGCCACGTTGTTACCGCTCGCATGGCGCACCAGCTTGATGTTGTGCAGGCGCACCGTGCCCTTGGCCCGGATCTGGATGTTGTTGATCGCCGCCGAACGCGAGGCCGCGCCGCCGATGTGGAAGGTGCGCATGGTGAGCTGGGTGCCCGGCTCGCCGATGGACTGTGCGGCGATGACGCCCACCGCCTCACCGACATTGACCAGGTGCCCGCGCGCCAAGTCACGCCCATAGCACATCGAACAGACGCCGTGACGGGTCTCGCACATGATAGCCGAGCGCACCTTCACGTAATCGATACCCATGGCCTCGATGCTGTCGACCCAGCGCTCATCGAGCAGCGTGCCGAGCGGCACCGCGATGTTGTCGGTACCCGGCTCGAGCACGTCTTCGGCGGTAACGCGACCGAGGACCCGCTCACGCAGGGGCTCCACCACGTCGCCGCCCTCGATCAGGCTGGTCATCACCACGCCGCGGCTGGTGCCGCAGTCGTGTTCGGTGATGACGAGGTCCTGCGACACGTCCACCAGACGACGGGTCAGATAGCCCGAGTTGGCGGTCTTAAGCGCCGTATCGGCCAGGCCCTTACGAGCACCGTGCGTGGAGATAAAGTACTGCAGCACCGACAGGCCTTCACGGAAGTTCGCCGTGATGGGCGTCTCGATGATCGAGCCGTCGGGCTTGGCCATCAGGCCGCGCATGCCGGCCAGCTGGCGGATCTGCGCGGCCGAACCACGCGCACCGGAGTCGGCCATCATGAAAATGGAGTTCAGCGAGGGCTGACGCACCTCGTTGCCGTCCTTGTCCTTCACGATGTCGGTGCCGAGCTTCTCCATCATGGCCTTGGCCACCTGGTCGTTGGTGTGTGACCAGATGTCGACCACCTTGTTGTAACGCTCGCCGTTGGTCACCAGACCCGAGGTGTATTGATCCTCGATCTCCTTCACCTCGTCCTCGGCGCGCGCCAAGATGGCCTCCTTCTCCTCCGGGATGACCATGTCGTCGGCACCGAAGGAGACGCCCGCGCGCGTCGCATAGTGGAAGCCCATGTACATGAGCTGGTCGGCGAACACCACCGTGTCCTTCAACCCGAGGTCGCGGTAGCAGAGGTTGATGAGCTTGGAGATCGCCTTCTTGTTCATGTCCTGGTCGACCAGGCGGAACGGCAGGCCGTCAGGCACGATCTCGTACAACAGCGCCCGCCCAAGCCCCGTCTCCTTAAGCGAGATCGTCTCGGTGCGAGCGCCATCTTCGCCGACCTCGACCTCGCGGATGCGCACCTTCACGCGGGCGTGGAGGCTGACCTCACCCGCTTGGTAGGCGCGGTGCGCTTCGGCCAGGTCGGCGAAGGTCATGCCGGTACCCTTGGCCTCGGCCGAGATGCGGCTCATGTAGTAGATGCCGAGCACCACGTCCTGCGACGGCACGATAATCGGCTCGCCGTTGGCCGGCGACAGGATGTTGTTGGTCGACATCATCAGCGCGCGCGCTTCGAGCTGGGCCTCCAGCGACAGCGGCACGTGCACCGCCATCTGATCGCCGTCGAAGTCGGCGTTGAACGCCGCGCACACCAGCGGATGGAGCTGGATCGCCTTGCCCTCGATCAGCACCGGTTCGAAGGCCTGAATGCCGAGACGATGCAGGGTCGGCGCGCGGTTCAGCATCACCGGATGCTCGCGGATCACCTCTTCGAGGATGTCCCACACCTCCGGGCCTTCGCGCTCGACCATCTTCTTGGCCGCCTTGATGGTGGTGGCCAGGCCGCGGCGCTCGAGCTTGGAGAAGATGAAGGGCTTGAACAGCTCCAGCGCCATCTTCTTCGGCAGGCCGCACTGGTGCAGGCGCAGCGTCGGGCCGACCACGATCACGGAGCGACCGGAGTAGTCCACGCGCTTGCCGAGCAGGTTCTGGCGGAACCGCCCCTGCTTGCCCTTGATCATGTCCGCCAGGGACTTCAGCGGGCGACGGTTGTTGCCCGTGATGGCACGTCCCCGACGGCCGTTGTCGAGCAGCGCGTCGACCGACTCCTGCAGCATGCGCTTCTCATTGCGCACGATGATGTCGGGCGCCGATAGATCCAGCAGGCGCTTGAGGCGGTTGTTGCGGTTGATCACGCGACGATACAGATCGTTGAGATCCGAGGTCGCGAACCGCCCACCCTCCAGCGGCACCAGCGGGCGCAGTTCGGGCGGCAGCACCGGCAGTACGGTGAGCACCATCCACTCGGGCCGGTTACCCGACTCCAGGAAGGACTCCATCAACTTCAGGCGCTTGGTGATCTTCTTGAGCTTGGTCTCGGAGCTGGTCTCGCCGAGTTCCTCGCGGAGCTTCTCCACCTCGCTCGCGAGGTCCATCCGCTGCAGCAGCTCGTAGATGGCCTCGGCACCCATGCGGGCGTCGAACTCGTCGCCGTGCTCCTCGAGCGCATCGAGGTACTGCTCGTCGGACAGCAGCTGGCCGCGCTCGAGCGTGGTCATGCCCGCATCGATGACCATAAAGGCCTCGAAGTAGAGCACGCGCTCGATATCGCGCAGCGTCATGTCCAGCAGCAGCCCCATGCGCGAGGGCAGGGACTTCAGGAACCAGATGTGCGCCACCGGGCTCGCGAGCTCGATGTGGCCCATGCGCTCGCGGCGCACCTTGGCCAAGGTGACCTCCACGCCGCACTTCTCGCAGATCACGCCGCGGTGCTTCAGGCGCTTGTACTTGCCGCACAGGCACTCGAAGTCCTTGACGGGCCCGAAGATCTTGGCGCAGAACAGACCGTCACGCTCCGGCTTGAAGGTCCGGTAGTTGATGGTCTCCGGCTTCTTCACCTCGCCGAAGGACCAGGAACGGATCTTGTCCGGGGAGGCCAGGCCGATGCGGATGGCATCGAAATCTTCCACCTGACCCTGCTGCTTCAAAAGATTCAGTAGATCTTTCATCGCGTCTCCTGAAACGCTCGCTCATGGAGCGCGGGCACCGCCTATCGGCACCCGCGCTGCGACACTCAGTTCTGTTCCAACTCGATGTCGATGCCCAGCGAGCGAATCTCCTTGATGAGCACGTTGAAGGACTCGGGCATACCGGCCTCCATGCGGTGATCGCCGTCCACGATGTTCTTGTACATCTTGGTACGGCCGTTCACATCGTCCGACTTGACCGTCAGCATCTCCTGCAAGGTGTAGGCGGCGCCGTAGGCCTCCAGCGCCCACACCTCCATCTCACCGAAGCGCTGGCCGCCGAACTGCGCCTTACCGCCCAGCGGCTGCTGGGTGACCAGCGAGTACGGCCCGGTGGAACGTGCGTGCATCTTGTCGTCGACCAGATGGTTGAGCTTGAGCATGTACATGTAACCCACGGTAACCGGCCGGTCGAACGGCTCGCCGGTGCGGCCGTTGAACAACGTGGTCTGACCGCTCGCCGGCAACTCGGCCAGCTCCAACATGTACTTGATCTCCTCCTCGGTCACGCCGTCGAAGACCGGGGTGGCCATGGGCACGCCCTTGCGCAGGTTGTCCGCCAACTCGAGAATCTCGTCGTCGCTGAAGGTGTCCAGCTCTTCCTTCTTACCGCTGGTGTTGTAGATCTTGCCGAGGAAGTCGCGCAGTTCGGCCACCTTCGCCTCGCGCTCCTTGGCCTGCTCCTCCAACATGCGGCCGATCTTGTGACCGAGCCCCTTGGCGGCCCAACCGAGGTGGGTTTCCAGCACCTGGCCCACGTTCATACGCGAGGGCACGCCGAGCGGGTTCAGCACGATGTCGACCGGCGTGCCGTCCTCCATGAACGGCATGTCTTCCATCGGCACGATCATCGAGATCACGCCCTTGTTGCCGTGACGGCCGGCCATCTTGTCGCCGGGCTGAATGCGCCGCTTCACCGCGACGTGCACCTTGACCATCTTCAGCACGCCGGGCGCGAGGTCGTCGCCCTGAGTCAGCTTGCCGCGCTTTTCCTCGAACTTCTCGTCGAGCTGCGTACGCTGCAGCTTGAGGTGTTCGGCCGACAATTCGAGCTGCTGGTTGGCCTCCTCGCTGCGCAGGCGAATCTCGAACCACTTCTCGCGCGCCAGCCCCTGCAGGTAGGCCTTGGTGAGCTTGTCGCCGGCCTTGAGCTTGTTCGGCCCACCTTCGGCAACCTTGCCCACCAGCATCTTCTCCAGACGCTGGAAGGTGTCGTCCTCGACGATGCGGTACTGGTCCATCAAGTCCTTCTTGATGCGGGCCAGTTCCGCTTCCTCGATCGCCTTCGCGCGACTGTCCTTCTCCAGGCCGTCGCGGGTGAACACCTGCACGTCGATGACCGTCCCCACCATGCCCGAGGGCACGCGCAGAGAGGTGTCCTTCACGTCCGAGGCCTTCTCGCCGAAGATCGCGCGCAGCAGCTTCTCTTCCGGAGTCAGCTGCGTCTCCCCCTTCGGGGTGACCTTGCCGACCAGGATGTCGCCCGGACGCACTTCGGCCCCGATGTAGACGATGCCCGCCTCGTCCAGCTTGGACAGGGCGCTCTCGCCCACGTTGGGGATGTCGCCGGTGATCTCCTCGGGACCGAGCTTGGTATCACGCGCCACACACACCAACTCGTCGATGTGGATGGTCGTGAAGCGGTCTTCTTCGACCACGCGCTCGGACACCAGGATCGAGTCCTCGAAGTTGTATCCGTTCCAGGGCATGAACGCGACCAGGAAGTTCTGGCCGAGCGCCAACTCGCCCATAT
Source organism: Ectothiorhodospiraceae bacterium 2226 (assembly GCA_013348725.1). Classification (NCBI taxonomy): domain Bacteria; kingdom Pseudomonadati; phylum Pseudomonadota; class Gammaproteobacteria; order Chromatiales; family Ectothiorhodospiraceae; species Ectothiorhodospiraceae bacterium 2226. The sequence goes on along the minus strand of CP054689.1, from coordinate 2,057,149 downwards.
CGGTCGAGGGACCGTCGGCCAGCACGTCACCGCGCGCGATCACGTCACCCGGCTTCACCAGTGGGCGCTGGTTGATGCAGGTGTTCTGGTTCGAGCGCGTGTACTTGATCATGGTGTAGATGTCGACGCCCGGCTCGCCTGCCACGGTCTCCTCGTCGTTCACCCGCACCACGATGCGCGAGGCGTCGACCGAGTCGACCACCCCGCCGCGACGCGCCACCGTGGTCACGCCCGAATCGATCGCCACGGTGCGCTCGATACCGGTGCCGACCAACGGCTTCTCGGCGCGCAGCGTCGGCACGGCCTGGCGCTGCATGTTCGAACCCATCAGCGCGCGGTTGGCGTCATCGTGCTCGAGGAACGGCACCAGCGCCGCCGCCACGGAGACGATCTGGCGCGGCGACACGTCCATGTACTCGACCTTGTCCGGCGTGGTCATACTGAACTCATTCTCGTGCCGGCAGGGCACGAGGTCGTCGGTCAGACGACCCTGCGCGTCGAGCGAGGCGTTGGCCTGCGCGATGACGTAGGCGCCCTCGTCGATGGCCGACAGATACTCGATCTGCTCGGTCACCTTGCCCTCGACCACCTTGCGGTAGGGCGTCTCGAGGAAGCCGTACTCGTTGGCACGCGCGTACACGGCCAGCGAGTTGATCAGACCGATGTTCGGCCCTTCCGGCGTCTCAATCGGGCAGACGCGGCCGTAATGGGTCGGGTGCACGTCGCGCACCTCGAACCCGGCCCGCTCACGCGTGAGGCCGCCCGGGCCCAATGCCGAGATACGGCGCTTGTGGGTGATCTCGGACAGGGGGTTGTTCTGGTCCATGAACTGCGACAGCTGACTGGAACCGAAGAACTCCTTAACCGCCGCCGACACCGGCTTGGCGTTGATCAGCTCCTGCGGCATCAACCCCTCGCTCTCGGCCAGCGACAGGCGCTCCTTGACGGCGCGCTCGACGCGCACCAGGCCGACACGGAACTGGTTCTCCGCCATCTCGCCCACGCTGCGCACGCGGCGGTTGCCCAAATGGTCGATGTCGTCCACCTGGCCATTGCCATTGCGGATATCGATCAAGGTGCGCAGCACGTCGATGATGTCCTCGTTGGACAGCGTGCCCGATCCGGTGGTGTCCTTGCGGCCCACGCGACGGTTGAACTTCATGCGACCGACCGGCGACAGGTCGTAGCGGTCCTCGCTGAAGAACAGATTGGCAAACAGCGTCTGGGCAGCATCCTTGGTCGGCGGCTCGCCCGGGCGCATCATGCGGTAGATCTCGATCTGCGCCTCCAGCTCGCTGCGCGTAGAGTCCAGGCGCAGGGTATTGGAGACATACGGACCGTGGTCGAGGTCGTTGGTGTGCAGCGTACGGATATCGGCGATGCCCGCCTTCTCGAGCCGCTCGACCAGCTCCAGGGTGAGCTCGTCGTTGGCGGAAGCGATCAGTTCGCCGCTGTCCTGATCGACCACGTCGTGCGCCAGCACCTTGCCAACCAGGTAGTCATTCGGCACGTGCAGGATCTTGATGTCGGCCTTGGCAAGCTCGCGGATGTGACGCGCGGTGATGCGCCGCCCCTCCTCGACCAGCACCTCGTCGCCGATCTGGATGTCGAACGCGGCGGTTTCACCGCGCAAACGCTCCGGCACCAAGTCCAGCGTGATGCCGTCCTTGGTGAAGCGGAAGGTATTGGTCTCGAAGAACATATCGAGCATCTGCTCGGTGGTGTAACCGAGCGCGCGCAGCAGTACGCTTGCCGGCAGCTTGCGCCGACGATCGATGCGCGCGTAGATCGCGTCCTTCGGATCGAATTCAAAGTCCAGCCACGAGCCGCGGTAGGGAATCACGCGCGCACTGAACAGCAACTTGCCCGAGGAGTGCGTCTTGCCCTTGTCGTGGTCGAAGAACACGCCCGGCGAACGGTGCAGCTGCGACACGATGACGCGCTCGGTACCGTTGATGATGAAGGTGCCGGTATCGGTCATCAGGGGCAGCTCCCCCATGTAGACCTCTTGCTCCTTGATGTCCTTGACAGTGCCGGCTTCCTTGTCGTAAACAACCAAGCGCACCTTGACGCGCAAGGGAGCGGCGTAGGTTACGCCGCGCATGATGCACTCCTTCACGTCGAAGGGCGGCGTACCCAAGCGGTAACTCACATACTCCAGCGCCGCGCTGCCGGAGTAGCTGGTGATGGGGAACACGGATTTGAATGCAGCGTGCAGCCCCTGGTCGCCGCGCGCTTCCGGGCGGGCATCGGCCTGCAGAAACGCCCGGTAGGAATCCAGCTGCATCGCGAGCAGGTACGGCACTTCCAGAATGCTGGGGCGTTTGCCAAAATCCTTGCGGATGCGTTTCTTCTCAGTGAATGAGTACGCCATCTGAGTTCCTCTGCTAAGCCGTTAACCGCGAGCCCGCCTCGCACCTTGCGCACGAGCCCCCGCCGCGACGTCCGTCATGAAGCCTTCGTTGCAGCGGAAAAAGGCCGGTGGCGCACCGCCACCAGCCGCTTCCCTTACAGCGAGGCGTCGTCCTTGACGCCCACGCCTTTGGACAGTCGTCCAACCAACGCTTACTTGAGCTCCACCTTGGCGCCGGCCTCTTCCAACTGCTTCTTGATGCTCTCGGCCTCATCCTTGGAGACGCCTTCCTTCACCGTGGAGGGCGCGCCTTCCACCATATCCTTGGCTTCCTTCAGGCCCAGGCCGGTGATAGCGCGCACTGCCTTGATGACGCCGACCTTGTTCTCGCCGAAGCTGCTCATCACGACGTCGAACTCGGTCTTCTCTTCGGCGGCAGCGGCCTCACCACCACCGGCGGCGGCAGGCGCCGCGGCCACGGCAGCCGCCGCAGACACGCCGAACTTCTCTTCCATCGCCTCGATCAGTTCCACGACCTCCATGACGGTCATGTTGGCGATCGTTTCCAGGATCTCTTCCTTCGCTACGGCCATTGTCGATACTCCTAATTCAATAAGGTTCGGGTGCGCCGGAGCGCACCGGGAATGATGTTTAGGCGCCCGCCTGCTTTGCGTCGCGCACCGCTGCGAGCGTGCGCGCGAGCTTGGCATGCGGCTCGGCCATGGTGCGGACGAACTTGCCAATCGGCGCCTTCATCACACCCATGAGCATGGCGATTGCCTGCTCCTTGGTCGGCATCGACGCCAGGCGCTCGAGGCCACTGGCGTCGAGGAGCTTACCGCCCACTGCGACCACCTTGACCTTGAACCGCTCATTGGTCTTGACGAACTGCTTGACCACCCTGGCAGCGGCACCGGGTTCCTCGGTCGAAAACGCGAGGACCAGGGGCCCGGTCAACACCGATTCCATACATTCAAAATCGGTGCCCTGCAGGGCGCGGCGAGCCAAGGTATTTCTCACCACGCGCAGGTAGACGCCCTGGTTACGGGCGTCGGCCCGCAACTGCGTCATCTGAGCGGCAGTGAGACCGAGGTACTCGGCCGCAATGGCGGAATGCGCACTGGCCGCGACGCCGGCCACTTCGGCCACGATCGCCTTCTTGTCTTCAAGCTTGAGAGCCACGCATTTCCTCCGTGAGTGGCGGGTCGAACCCCGCCGTTCACACCGTGGACACACAAACCGCCGTGTGTCCGCCCGTACGGCGTCCCGCTTGAGGCGGGGCGCGCCGTCTGCGCAGGCGACTTGCGTCATTAACGCCCCGAGAGGCGACCTGCGGTCTTTGACGGCCACCGGGCTGCCGGTGGCCCAAAGTTCCTTACGCCTTTACGCCGCGCTCAGGCTGGCCTGATCCACGACGACGCCACCACCCATGGTGGTGGACAGGGTGATCTTGCGAATGTAGACGCCCTTGGACGTCGACGGCTTGGCCTTGTTCAGATCCGCCAGCAGCGCCTGCAGGTTTTCCCGCAGCGCCTGCGGCTCGAAGTCCACCTTGCCGAGCGTGCAGTGCACCACGCCGCCCTTGTCGGTGCGGTAGCGCACCTGGCCGGCCTTGGCGTTCTTGACCGCACCCGCCACATCCGGCGTCACCGTCCCCACCTTGGGGTTCGGCATCAGCCCGCGGGGCCCAAGAATCTGCCCAAGCTGGCCGACCACGCGCATCGCGTCGGGGCTGGCGATCACCACATCGAAGTCGAGGTTGCCGGCCTTGACGCTTTCCGCCAGGTCCTCGAAGCCGACCACGTCGGCGCCCGCGGCCTTGGCCGCCTCGGCATTGTTGCCTTGCGCGAACACGGCCACCCGAACCGACTTGCCGGTCCCGTTGGGCAACACGGTTGAACCGCGCACCACCTGGTCGGACTTGCGCGGGTCAACGCCGAGGTTCACCGCCACGTCGACGCCTTCGGCAAACTTCGCCTTGGGCATCTGCTTGAGCAGAGACAGCGCTTCATCGACCGGATAGAGCTTGGTCGGATCCACCAGGTCACGAATTGCCTGCATGCGCTTGCTGAGCTTGGCCATGACTTAGACCCCCTCCGTCTCGATACCCATGCTGCGTGCGCTACCGGCGATGGTGCGCACCGCAGCATCCATGTCCGCCGCCGTGAGATCGGGCTCCTTGGTCTTGGCGATCTCTTCGAGCTGGGCGCGAGTGACCTTGCCCACCTTGTCGCGGTTGGGGACGCCGCTGCCTTTGGGAATACCAGCGGCCTTCATCAGCAACACCGCGGCCGGCGGGGTCTTGGTGACGAACGTGAAACTGCGGTCGCTGTACACGGTGATCACGACCGGGATCGGCAGGCCGGGCTCGATGCTCTGGGTCTGTGCGTTGAACGCCTTGCAGAACTCCATGATATTCACGCCATGCTGACCGAGCGCCGGACCGACCGGCGGACTGGGGTTGGCCTGGCCGGCCTTCACCTGCAGCTTGATGTAAGCGTTAACCTTCTTAGCCACGATACACTCCTATGTCGGGTGCAAGCGCCTTGCGGCTCCCCGGAATCTGCTGGCAGAACCAGCGTCGCAAGCCGCCGGACGCGCCGGCCGGCTCCTTAGCCCTTCTCGACTTGACCGAACTCGAGGTCCACCGGGGTGGAGCGCCCAAAGATCAGCACCGCCACCCGCAGGCGGCTCTTCTCGTAGTCGACTTCCTCGACCACGCCATTGAAATCGTTGAACGGACCGTCGGTGATTCGCACCACCTCGCCCGGCTCGAACAGAATCTTCGGACGCGGCTTCTCCGCACCTTCCTGCACGCGATCGAGAATGGCCTGCGCCTCCCGCTCGGTAATCGGGGCCGGCCGATCGGAGGTGCCGCCGATGAAGCCCATGACCTTGGGCACGTCCTTCACCAGGTGCCAGGTCTCCTCGTCCATCTCCATCTGGACCAGCACGTAACCGGGAAAGAACTTGCGGTCGGACTTGCGCTTCTGTCCCTCGCGCATCTCCACCACCTCTTCGGTGGGGACCAAAACCTGGCCGAACTTTTCTTCCAGACCGTGGCGCTTGACCCGCTCGAGCAGCGAGCGCCGGACCTGATTCTCGAACCCGGAATAGGCGTGGACTACGTACCACCGCATCGTCATTGCTTTCAGCCCCCCTGGCCGGTCAGCAAACGCACGGCCCACAACAAGAACATATCGAACAACCAAAGCAGGATGCCGACCAGAATCACCATGATGAGCACGACGCCGGTGCTTTGTAGCGTCTCCTTGCGGTTCGGCCACACGACCTTGCGCATTTCGGTGACCGCCCCACGGCCGAGCGTGATGGCCGCACCGCCCGCCTGTGTCTGCGACGCAATGCCGCCGGCAACGGCGGCGGCCACCAGCACCATGAGCACGCGCACCACCAGCGCCGCATCGTCCTGCACATAAAACATGACGATGCCGCTGCCGAGCACCAGCAGCGCCGCAAGCATCTTGATCCGATCCGCCATTATCCTTCCGTACCGCCGTGATCGGCGAAGTTGGCAGGCCAGGAGGGACTTGAACCCCCAACCTGCGGTTTTGGAGACCGCTGCTCTGCCAATTGAGCTACTGGCCTAAAACTGTCAAACCCTTACCACACTACAACGCACGACGCCCCGGCAGCGCGGCGCGCTGCCGGGGCACGGCATTCTGCTTACTCGATGATCTTGGCGACCACGCCGGCGCCAACCGTGCGGCCACCTTCGCGGATCGCAAAACGCAGACCTTCTTCCATCGCGATCGGCGCAATCAGCGACACCACCATCTTCACGTTGTCGCCCGGCATCACCATCTCCACGCCCTCGGGCAACTCCACCGAACCCGTCACGTCCGTCGTGCGGAAGTAGAACTGCGGACGGTAGCCCTTGAAGAACGGCGTGTGACGACCACCTTCTTCCTTCGACAGCACGTACACCTCGGACTCGAACTTGGTGTGCGGCGTGATCGAACCCGGCTTGCACAGCACCTGGCCGCGCTCCACGTCGTCGCGCTTGGTGCCACGCAGCAGCACGCCCACGTTGTCGCCCGCCTGACCCTGATCGAGCAGCTTGCGGAACATCTCCACGCCCGTGACGATCGACTTCTGCGTGTCGCGGATACCCACGATCTCCACTTCGTCGCCCACCTTCACGATGCCGCGCTCGATACGACCCGTCACCACCGTGCCGCGACCCGAGATCGAGAACACGTCCTCGACCGGCATCAGGAACGCACCGTCAATCGCGCGCTCGGGCTCGGGAATGTAGCTGTCCATCGCCTCGACCAGCTTGTGGATCGAGGGCACGCCGATGTCCGAGGTGTCGCCTTCCAGCGCCTTGAGCGCCGAACCGGTCACCACCGGGGTGTCGTCGCCCGGGAAGTCGTAGCTCGACAGCAGCTCGCGCACTTCCATCTCCACCAGCTCCAACAGCTCGGCGTCGTCCACCATGTCGGCCTTGTTCAGGTACACGACGATGTAGGGCACGCCGACCTGGCGGGCCAGCAGAATGTGCTCGCGCGTCTGGGGCATCGGGCCGTCGGCGGCCGAACACACCAGGATCGCACCGTCCATCTGCGCCGCGCCGGTGATCATGTTCTTCACGTAGTCGGCGTGACCCGGGCAGTCCACGTGCGCGTAGTGGCGCGCGTCGGATTCGTACTCCACGTGGGCCGTGGCGATCGTGATGCCGCGCGCGCGCTCTTCCGGCGCACTATCGATCTGATCGTAACCCTTCGACTCGCCGCCAAACTTCTCGGCCATCACCTTCGTCAGCGCCGCCGTCAGCGTGGTCTTACCATGGTCAACGTGACCAATCGTCCCCACGTTCACGTGCGGCTTTTTACGTTCAAACTTCTCCTTGGACATCGGAAGGACTCCTTACGCAAGCACGTCTAAACCCGACCCGAAAAACCGTTTGGAGCCCATAACCGGACTTGAACCGGTGACCTCTTCCTTACCAAGGAAGTGCTCTACCGACTGAGCTATATGGGCAAATAAACTCTTGATGCCACTGGAGCGGGTGATGGGAATCGAACCCACGTCATCAGCTTGGAAGGCTGAGGTTCTACCATTGAACTACACCCGCGAAGCCGCAAAAGGAATCCCCCACGCAGCCACCGACCTAGGCAGACCTGGACCCACCACTACCTACCGCGTCCCATTAGTGGTGGAGGGGGGAGGATTCGAACCTCCGAAGGCTGAGCCGTCAGATTTACAGTCTGATCCCTTTGGCCGCTCGGGAACCCCTCCGCGAACGTAAGCGCGCTATTCTGGTGGAGGACGAGATGGGTGTCAAGCGCCGGAGCAGCCCGCGCCAACGAGCAGCGGCGGCGCCTGCGCGCGGCCAGCCGCCGAAAAGGAGGCGCCCCGCCCGGACGGGGACAGCTGGAGCTGGCGAAGGGACTCGAACCCCCGACCGGCTGATTACAAATCAGCTGCTCTACCAACTGAGCTACGCCAGCAGAAATCGCGGGAATTGTAACACCGCCGCCACTGCGGCGGGACGAGAATCGGCCGCCTAAAGCCGTTCGGGATCGGCGCCGGCGAGCACCGCCAACCCCTGCAGGGTCAGCTGAGGCTCGTGGCGGCAGGCTGCGCCGATCAGCGGCGCCAGCGTCGGGCCGTCGCCGCCCGTAATCAAGCACAACGGCGCGGCGCCAAGCTCAACCGCCAGGTCGGCAATCACTCGGTCTATCAGCGCAACGGCCGCGTATAGCGTCCCGACCGCCACGCCCTCACCGGTGGAGCGCCCCAGCAGTGCGCCGTCCTGCGGGACCGCCTCGGCGTCCAATCGAACGCCCCGCGTGCCGCGCTCGACGGCCCGGCGCATGAGGGCAAGCCCGGGCAGTATCAGCCCGCCTCGATGCTGACCGCCCTCATCGAGCAGGTCGATCGTCAAGGCGGTGCCGCAATCGGCGATACACACCGGTCCCGCGCGCAGCGCGCGTGCGCCCACCAGCGCGGCCCATCGGTCGGCGCCGAGCCGGGTGGGCTCACGGTAACCGTTGACGACGCCGTGGCCACGCGGCGCGGCAGTGACGAAGGTGGGCGCCACATCCCAGGCGGCGCGCGCCCGTTGCGTAACGGCCTCCGCCGCCCTTTCGCCCGCCACATTCGCGACCCAGACCGCGTCCGGCACCGGCACCTCCGGCACCTGAGCCAACCCACGCTCGAAGCGCCCGCCGTGCCTCGCGAATCCACCCGCCACGAAGCCCGTCTCGTCCCACCATGCCCAACGACAGGAGGTGTTCCCGATGTCGATCAGCAGCTTCATGCGGCGCGGACGCTCACGTCGCCACTGGAGTAGCGATGCATTGCGCCGTCGACCAGCACCTGCAACGCCCCGTCCGCGTCCACGCCACAGGCGGTGCCACGCACGGACGCCGTCGGGCCACGCACCTCGACCTCCCGGCCGGCGACCGCGTCGAGCCCCTGCCACGCCCGCGCGAAGGCGGGGAAGCCCGCGGTTTGAAACGTCCCGAGCGCGCGCAGCAGCGCATCGACGAGCACACCCGCCAAGCGATTGCGCGGCCCGGCCACGTCCGGCGCTATCTCGGCGAGGTCGACCACGGGTTGCTGCGCCTCGACCCGGTACGGGTCCGGCAGATGGACGTTCAAGCCGAAGCCCACCACAACCGAGCACGGTCCCGCGGCCTGGGCGTTCGCATCGATCAGCAGCCCGCCCAGCTTGCGGCCCCGCCACACGAGGTCATTGGGCCACTTCAAAGCAACGTCCTCAACGCCGCGCGCGGCCAATGCCTGGGCGACGGCCACACCGAGGGCGAGGCCAAGGGTACCGAGACGCGGGGGTAGGTGATCGAAACGCCACAACACCGAGAGATAGATGTTGCCGGTCAGGGGCGATAGCCAGGTGCGTTCACGCCGTCCGCGACCGGCGGTCTGCGCCTCCGCCAGACAGAGCGAGCCGGACTTGGCGCCCTGGCTCGCGCGCTCCCGCAGCCAGCGGCTGGTGGAGTCCAGCGCAAGATGCACGTCGACATCACCCAGCAGAGAGCGTCCCGCCTCCGAGAGGTGAGCCGTCAGGCGCGGCGCCTGCAACGGCTCGAAGGGGCGCTGCAGCCGGTAACCGCGTCCCCGCACGGCGTCGGTCGGCATGCCGAGCGAACGGAGGGCGCGCACGGCCTTCCACACCGCTGCGCGCGATACCCCGAGTTGGGCGGCCAGTTGCTCGCCCGAATGGAAGCGCCCATCGCCAAGCACATGGAGCAGCGTGACCGGCAACACGCTCAGCCCGAAACGCGGCTCAGCAAGGGCATATCCCCCCGCTGCACCATCCGGCGCAGGAAATCGCCTCGCCCGTGCCAGCGCTCGTTCAACGCGTCCAGGCGCATCGAGCGCTGCCCCGCTGCCACCGAGAGCAACACCTCAAGCTCATCCAGGTCGACCTTGGGGCGAACCAGGTCCTCGGTACGCGGGTTGTCGACCTTGCCGACCTCCCAGAACATCGCGGGGTGCCACATTCGCGCCTTCACTCCAGGCGACTCCATCAGCTTCACGCAGCGCTCGTTCAAACGGTCGGCGTCCATATTGCGCTCCCTCCTCGGTCCGCACTCGCTCTGAAACTAAAGCAGTCGCACACAAGGTGCAACGCGCGGCGGGAGAGCTAAGCTAGCAGCATGACAACGAAGCACGCGACCACGCCGCTCGCCGCGGGATTGTTGCACATCGAGCCCGCCGGCCCCCTATGGCAGCGCGCCCCCACCCGCGATGCCGATGGCCGCCTGTTGGCCGACTTCATGATGATCATCCCGCGCCTCGCTCGCCTCGTGCCTCAACGGCGCGAGGCGACCATCCGGGCGATCGAGGAGGTGCTGCAGGCCTACCATGAGCATGTGGTATTCGCCGACCTCAACCTGCGGCTCAGCGTCCTATGGGTAAGCGTGCGTCCGCTGCCCGGCCTATGCATCGAGATCCCGGCGGCCCTACACGCGCGCATCCCGGAGGCCAGACTGGTCGCGCCACAACTGCGGGAGCAGCGCGCCTAATACGGGAGTCGCCCGCTCAGTCCCGCCAGCGCCGAAACACGAGCGTCGCGTTCGTGCCACCGAAGCCAAAGCTGTTCGACATGACGGTGTCGAGTTGAACGTCGTCGCGCCGCTCGCGCACGATCGGCAAGCCTTCGGCGGCCGGATCGAGCTGTCCGATGTTGGCGGACGCGCTAACAAAGCCCTGCTCCATCATAAGCAGGCAGTAAATGGCCTCGTGCACGCCTGCCGCGCCGAGGGAATGACCTGTGAGGGACTTCGTCGAGCTGAGCAGGGGGACACGGTCGCCGAACACGGCCTTTACCGCCTCGAGTTCGCGAGTATCGCCTACCGGCGTGCTGGTGCCATGGGTATTGAGGTAGTCGATCGGACCGTCTACACCCGCCAAAGCCTGGCGCATGCACCGCTGGGCACCCTCGCCGGACGGCTGCACCATGTCGTAACCGTCGGAGGTCGCTCCGTAACCGATCAACTCCGCATAGATGCGCGCCCCGCGCGCCTGCGCATGCTCCAACGATTCCAACACGACCATACCGCCACCACCGGAAATCACGAACCCGTCGCGGGTGGCATCGTAAGGGCGCGAAGCCGTCTCCGGCGTATCGTTGTACTTGGACGACAGCGCACCCATGGCGTCGAACAGCACCGACTGGCTCCAGTGCAGCTCTTCGCCGCCGCCGGCAAACACCATGTCCTGCTTGCCGAGCTGAATTAGCTCCATCGCGTTACCGATGCAGTGCGCGCTGGTGGCGCATGCCGAACTGATGGAATAGTTCACGCCCTTGATCTTGAACGGCGTCGCCACGCAGGCGGCGGTTGTGCTCGACATGGTGCGGGGTACCATGTAAGGCCCCACGCGCCGGACGCCCTTGGCGCGTAGTGTATCCACTGCCTCGACGACGTTCGCCGTCGACGCACCGCCCGAACCCGTGATCAACCCGGCGCGCTCGCTCGACACTTCCGCCTCGCTGAGCCCTGCATCGGCGACCGCGTCCCGCATCGCCAGATAGGTATAGGCGGCCGCGTCACCCATAAAACGCTTGAGCTTGCGATCGATCTCGGCGTCCAGGTCCACCCGCAATGCCCCGTGCACCTGGGAGCGAAACCCCATTTCGGCATACTCGGGCGCGAACTCGATGCCCGAGCGGCCGTCGCGCAAGGACGCGGATACCGCGGCACGTCCATTGCCGATACTGGATACGATCCCCAAGCCGGTGATCACAACGCGCTTCATACTTAGCTTCCTCAGAAATTGTCGGTGGAGGTGAACAGCCCGACCCGCAGCTCCTCCGCGGTGTAAATCACGCGCCCGTCGACCTCCATCACCGCATCGCCGATGCCCATCACCAAGCGGCGCATGACCACGCGGCGCATGTCGATGCGATAGGTGACGCGTTTAGCGGCTGGCGTCACCTGTCCGGTGAACTTGACCGAACCGCCCAGCGCGCGACCGCGCCCGGGACCGCCGTTCCAGGCCAGGAAGAAGCCAATGAGCTGCCACATCGCGTCCAAGCCCAGGCAGCCCGGCATGACGGGATCGCCTTCAAAATGGCAACCGAAGAACCACAGGTCGGGGCGGACGTCGAGCTCGGCGACGATGTTGCCCTTGCCATGCGAGCCGCCGTCGGCGGTGATCTCCGTAATGCGATCGAACATCAGCATGGGCGGGAGCGGGAGCTGGGCATTGCCCGGTCCGAACATCTCGCCGCGACCGCACTGCAGGAGTTCCTCGTAGGTGTAGCTGTTTTTCGGTTCCATTAGGCACCCAAGCTGAGCTTCCCGAGACGGGACGAATCGAAGGATTGTAACCCATTGTCGGCCGTCGGCCGAGATTCCAAGCGCCCGGAGATGCGAACCACGCCTCAAGCCGGGGGCCCGGATGATCCTGAGACCGCGCCGTGGCTCACGACGCACAAAGAAGAAAGGCTCCCCGAGGGGAGCCTTTCGTTATTAAAGCCTGGCGGTGACCTACTTTCGCATGGGGAAGCCCCACACTATCATCGGCGCTGAGTGGTTTCACTTCCGAGTTCGGGATGGGATCGGGTGGTTCCCACTCGCTATGGCCGCCAGGCAAACCGGTGTTCACGGCTTACCGTGATGAAATCGGGAAGGTTGCTGGGGCGCGGGTCTGTACTGCAGGCACCCAACATACTTGGGTGTTATATGGTCAAGCCTCACGGTCAATTAGTACGGGTTAGCTACATGCATTACTGCACTTCCACATCCCGCCTATCAACGTCGTGGTCTACGACGGACCTTCAGGGAGCTCGAGGCTCCAGGGAGATCTCATCTTGAGGGGGGCTTCCCGCTTAGATGCTTTCAGCGGTTATCCCGTCCGTACATAGCTACCCGGCAGTGCCACTGGCGTGACAACCGGAACACCAGAGGTACGTCCACCCGGTCCTCTCGTACTAGGAGCAGCTCCTCTCAAATCTCCAACGCCCACGGCAGATAGGGACCGAACTGTCTCACGACGTTCTAAACCCAGCTCGCGTACCACTTTAAATGGCGAACAGCCATACCCTTGGGACCGGCTACAGCCCCAGGATGTGATGAGCCGACATCGAGGTGCCAAACTCCCCCGTCGATATGAACTCTTGGGAGGAATCAGCCTGTTATCCCCGGAGTACCTTTTATCCGTTGAGCGATGGCCCTTCCATACAGAACCACCGGATCACTAAGACCTGCTTTCGCACCTGCTCGACGTGTATGTCTCGCAGTCAAGCACCCTTATGCCTTTGCACGCAACGCACGATTTCCGACCGTGCTGAGGGTACCTTCGTGCTCCTCCGTTACGCTTTGGGAGGAGACCGCCCCAGTCAAACTACCCACCATACACTGTCCCCGATCCGGATAACGGACCTGGGTTAGAACCTCAAGCATGCCAGGGTGGTATTTCAAGGGTGGCTCCACCGGAACTGGCGTCCCGGCTTCAAAGCCTCCCACCTATCCTACACAAGCAGACTCGAAGTTCAGTGTAAAGCTGTAGTAAAGGTTCACGGGGTCTTTCCGTCTTGCCGCGGGTACGCTGCATCTTCACAGCGAATTCAATTTCACTGAGTCTCGGGTGGAGACAGTGTGGCCATCGTTACGCCATTCGTGCAGGTCGGAACTTACCCGACAAGGAATTTCGCTACCTTAGGACCGTTATAGTTACGGCCGCCGTTTACCGGGGCTTCGATCAAGAGCTTCGCCGAAGCTAACCCCATCACTTAACCTTCCGGCACCGGGCAGGCGTCACACCCTATACGTCCTCTTACGAGTTTGCAGAGTGCTGTGTTTTTAATAAACAGTCGCAGCCACCTGGTCACTGCAACCCCCTTCCGCTCCGGCCGCAGGGCCTTCACGTAATGGGGGCACACCTTCTCCCGAAGTTACGGTGCTATTTTGCCTAGTTCCTTCACCCGAGTTCTCTCAAGCGCCTTGGGATACTCACCCTGCCCACCTGTGTCGGTTTGGGGTACGGTCACGCATTACCTGAAGCTTAGAGGCTTTTCCTGGAAGCTGGGCATCAATCACTTCGCTCCACAAGGGAGCTCGTCATCACGCCTCAGGATTGTGGCTCCGGATTTTCCTAAAGCCACTCCCTACACGCTTGAACCGGGACGTCCAACACCCGGCTGACCTAGCCTTCTTCGTCCCCCCATCGCAGTAATACGCGGTACAGGAATATTAACCTGTTTCCCATCGACTACGCCTTTCGGCCTCGCCTTAGGGGCCGACTCACCCTGCGCCGATTAACGTTGCGCAGGAAACCTTGGGCTTTCGGCGTGCGGGTTTTTCACCCGCATTATCGTTACTCATGTCAGCATTCGCACTTCCGATACCTCCAGCAGACCTTACGATCCACCTTCAACGGCCTACGGAACGCTCCCCTACCACTTGCGCTTGCGCGCAAATCCGCAGCTTCGGTACATGGCTTAAGCCCCGTTAAATCTTCCGCGCAGGCCGACTCGACCAGTGAGCTATTACGCTTTCTTTAAAGGATGGCTGCTTCTAAGCCAACCTCCTGGCTGTCTGTGCCTTCCCACATCGTTTCCCACTGAGCCATGATTTGGGGACCTTAGCTGGCGGTCTGGGTTGTTTCCCTCTTGACGACGGACGTTAGCACCCGCCGTCTGTCTCCCGTGCTGCACTTCCCGGTATTCGGAGTTTGCATCGGTTTGGTAACCCGGGATGGGCCCCTAGCCGAAACAGTGCTCTACCCCCGGGAGTGATCACACGAGGCGCTACCTAAATAGCTTTCGGGGAGAACCAGCTATCTCCGAGCTTGATTAGCCT